>NZ_VFTJ01000023.1:0-80007 GCF_006439595.1 Mesorhizobium sp. B3-1-9 | reverse complement strand
GCCACGGGCTCGACTGGAGCAACTGGAGCTACCGGCTCGACCGGAGCAACCGGTGCCACCGGTTCGACCGGAGCAACTGGAGCTACCGGCTCGACTGGAGCAACCGGTGCCACGGGCTCGACCGGAGCAACTGGAGCTACCGGCTCGACTGGAGCAACCGGTGCCACGGGCTCGACCGGAGCAACTGGAGCTACCGGCTCGACTGGAGCAACCGGTGCCACGGGCTCGACCGGAGCAACCGGAGCCACGGGCTCGACCGGAGCAACTGGTGCCACGGGAGCGACTGGAGCAACGGGCGCAACCGGAGCCACGGGTGCGAGTGGAGCCACGGGAGCAACTGGAGCCGCAGGAGCAACTGGGGCCACGGGATCCACCGGCTCGACAGGTGCTACCGGTTCAACTGGGTCGACCGGTGGGACCGGGTCAACCGGCCCGACCGGAGCGACAGGATCGGACGGTGGGACTGGTGACCAGGGTGGTCCGCAGGGTAACAACGGGCATGGCAACGGCCAACAGGACGCGCCAGGCAATTCCGGTGACCACAACAATGGCGACAACAGTTCGCACCAAGGGCAGGGCAACTCTGCCGGTGGCCAGGGCAATGGCAACGGAGGCCCACATGCGACCGTTACGGCCAGCACGCTGGGGCTGACGGACGTCAAGCAGTTCCTGCAGTCCGGCTCGGACGGCAGTGGCGGCGGCGGTTCGTTCAAGCAACTCGTCAGCCAGGCGATCAACTCGGTGACGACCGATCTCTTGAACGTTCTCAACACGGTCAAGGGTTTCGGCCAGAACCAGAACAAGCCGTCCGGCGCGACGTCCGACCTGACCCAGGACAAGGGCAAGCAGAGTGCCGGCTATGGCCAGACCGACGACACACTGAAGAAGGCTCTGAAGGATATTCTGAAGCCGCATGACTGAGTATTGGTCAAAACAATGCGCGCGGGCCTTGCGGAAACGCGGGGTCCGCGTAGCCACGTCTTGGACGCCGGCAACGAGCTCGCACTGCGGGGCGGTTCGGTCTATGATGGATGTTGCCGACTTTCCGGATTGGGGCGGTGTGCGGGGAACACCCCCGAACCCTCGCTTTTAGACCGCAAGGGGAGCTTATGGTGAGCGTGCCTCGAAACTCCGAAGTCCTGCCTGTCCCGATCCGTGACGATGTCGAAGTGGACATGACCGGCAAAGGTCGGAGCGAGGGCGCAGCGGAATGGGTTCCTGGCGGTCCCGCGGCGTTCGATCGGACAGGGCCGCGCATCAAGGCGATGCTGCAGGTCGCCCGCTATCACGGAGTCGACCTCGATCCGAACGAATTCAGGGCGGCAATCGCCGGTCCGGTTCCAAGTGCTTCCGATCTCTCCCAGTGGGCACAGAACGCCGGCATGTGGTCGCGCGCGCTGCGTATCCGCTGGTCGCATCTGTTGCGCTTCGAACACGCAGGGCCGATCGTCTTGCTTTTCACCGATGGCGGCGCCGGCCTCCTTACCGGGGCTAGCGCCGAACGCAATGTCGTTTTCCTCAAGAGCGTCGATGCGCCGGATGACGCGGAAGCTGTTGCCATCGATGAGCTCCGCCTGCTGCAGGTATGGTCGGGCGAGGCCGTCCTTTTGCGGGCAGCGAGGTCTTATATCGCGGCGGATGCGCCCTTCACCTTCGGCTGGCTTATCGATTTGGTGCGGCTCGAGAGCCGGCCGCTGCGGGACATTGGCATCGCTTCGTTCACGCTGAGCATTCTAGCGATTCTGCCGCCCCTCATCGTCATGACGGTCGTCAACAAGGTGCTGCAGTTCAGCAGTATCCCCACTCTGGTGCTTCTCTCAGCGGTCATCGCCGTCGTCTTCCTTTACGAGACGCTGCTCGGTCACGCTCGACGACTGATCATTAATGTCGTCGGTGCGCGCCTGGACACCAAGCTCAATCTGCATGTCTTCAGCAGGTTGTTGCGCCTGCCGCTCGACTATTTCGAGCGGCATCCGGCTGGCGAGACTATGTACCATCTCGCTCAAGTCTATCGCATCCGCGAGTTCCTGACCGGAAAGCTGCTCAGCACATTCCTGGATCTGATCACGCTCTGCGTCCTGATCCCGGTCATGTTCTACATCAACGCCACGCTCGCCTGGATGGTGCTCGCCTGCGCGGTCGTGATCATGGCGATTATCTTCGCCTTCCTTGCGCCGCTGCGCCGACGCTATCAGAACGTGGTCGACGCCGAGACCTGGAAGGCGGCCGCGCTCGGCGAGACTGTCGTCGGCATCAAGACCGTCAAGGCGCTCGGGCTGGAGCCGCAACGCAAGGCGCTGTGGGACGAACGGGTGGCCGACGCGGGCAAGGCGCGTCTTGCCTTCGGGCAACTGGCCAACTGGCCGCAAACTCTCGTCACGCCGATCGAGCGCGCGATGGTCCTCGGCACCATGCTGATCGGCGCATATCTCGCGATGAACGACCGGTCGGGCTATATGGTCGGCAGCCTGTTTGCCTTCATGATGATCGCGCAGCGCGTCGCGCAGCCGCTGGTCGGTCTGGCGCGGCTGGTCGAGGATTATGAGGAGGTCGGCGCGGCGATTGGCGAGGCAGCTGGGGTTCTCAATCGCCCGTTGGAAAGCAGCTCCAATTCCGCCGGCTTACGGCCGAAGCTCGTCGGCGAGATCAAGTTCAGCGATCTGACCTTCAGCTACATCGGCACCAAGACACCGGCACTCGACAGGGTCAGCTTCGATGTCCCGGCCGGCACGATGTTCGGGGTCGTCGGACGCAGCGGATCAGGAAAATCGACGATCGCGCGCCTGTTGCAGGGCATCAATCGCGACTATAGCGGGTTCCTCAAGCTGGATGGAGTCGATCTCAAGGAAATCAACCTTCGTCATCTTCGCCAGGGCCTGGGTGTCGTCCTTCAAGACAATTTCTTGTTCCGCGGCTCGATCAGGGACAACATCATCGCGGGACGTCCTGGCTTGACGCTTTCCGACGCCATGCGTGCCGCCCACTTGGCAGGTGCTGCCGAGTTCATCGAACGCATGCCAAACGGCTACGACACCTATATCGAGGAAGGTTCGCCCAATCTCTCCGGCGGTCAGAAGCAGCGGCTGGCAATCGCCCGCGCGCTCATTCACGACCCGACCATCCTCATACTCGACGAAGCGACGAGCGCGCTCGACCCGGAGAGCGAAGCGGTGGTCAGCGCCAATCTCATTCGTATCGCCAGCGGGCGTACCATGATCATCGTTTCGCACCGGCTCGCCTCGCTCACCGAATGCGACCAGATCCTGGTCATGGACCAGGGTAAGGTTCTCGATGTCGCTCCTCACTCGGTGCTCCTGGAGCGGTGCGGTGTCTACCGCCAGCTCTGGCTCCAGCAGAACCGGCATCTTGACGGCCGCCATAGCCGTCTGGCGGCCGTGCCACCTCGCCCTGTGTGAGACCGGCCATGAGCAGCACCACCCATTCCACCCTTCCAGTTCCCCGGCGCCGGCGAGAGGCCAGCGATCCGACGGTTCCTGCCATTCTCGAATTCCAGTGGCCGTCGACGGCGGTCGCCAATGCGCCAATTCCGTGGGTGGCACGCAGCGTCGTGTGGATCATCACCAGCATGGTTGTTGCGCTCATCGCGCTTGCCGCGCTGATACCGGTCGATCAGGTCGTCACGACGAGGGGGCTCGTGGTCTCGCAATCGCCCAACATCATCGTCCAGCCACTGGAGACGGCGATTGTTCGGTCGATCGAGGTGCGCGAAGGACAGCGTGTGAAGGCCGGCCAACTGCTGGCCAGGCTCGATGCCACCTTCGCCTCGGCCGACCTCACGGCGCTGGCGACCCAGGTCACGACGCTTGAAGCCGAAGTAGCGCGCCTGAAGGCGGAGGTCGATGACAAGCCCTTCAACTACGATGGACTGGATCCAAGCTGGACGCTGCAGGCCTCGATCTACGAACGTCGCAAGGCGGTCTACGACGCAAAGCTTGAAAGCTTCGACCGGCAGCGTGACGAACTGAGTTCCGTCATCTCGCGCTCGCAGTCCGACGCCGAGGGGTATCGGCAGCGGCTCGCAGTTGCGGCGTCGATCGAAAAGATGCGTCAGCAACTCGAAGAAAGGCAGGTTGGAAGCCGTCTCAACACGCTTCTAGCTGAGGACAATTCGGCGGAAATGTCGCGTTCGCTGAGCAACGCCGAGCAGACGACAGAAGCCGCCAAGCGCCAGCAGGCCGCTGCCGCGGCCGACCGAGACGGTTACATTCAGAGCTGGCGCGCCGAGGTCTCGCAGAGCCTTTCGGAAGCCAATTCACGCATGTCGGATGCTCGCGAGCTTCTAAACAAGGCGAAGCTTCGCAAGCAACTGGTGGAACTAAGGAGCGAGGCCGACGCGACGGTTCAATCAGTAGCCAAGGTCTCCGTCGGCTCCGTCTTGCAGTCTGGCGAACGCTTCATCACGCTAGTTCCGGCCGATGCAGTGCTCGAGGTTGAGACCAATATCATCGGCCGTAGCAGTGGCTTCGTTCATGTAGGCGATCCCGTGGCTATCAAGTTCGACACCTTCGCCTATTCACAGTATGGCCTGGCGCATGGCACGGTTCGAGCGGTCAGCCCGGATTCGTTCTCGGCCAGAGAACAGGCGCGCGATCCAAACAGTTCACTGGCCATGCTTCCTTCGGATGCCGACCAGTTCTATCGCACCCAGATATCCATCGACGACGTCGCACTCCATGGGTTGCCCGCCGGTTTCGCGATCAGCTCCGGCATGCCCGTCACCGCTGACGTCAAGGTCGGTCGCCGCACAGTGCTCAAATACATGCTTGGCGCCATGTTGCCGATCGGACAGGAAGCGATGCGGGAGCCATAGGATGGCTATGCTCGACCGCCTGACTGGACGCATCCATCCCGCCCTGGCTTTTCGCCGGGCGCTGCAACTTTCCGACAGCGGGAAGCCTGCGGAATCCTTTGCGCTGATGGGTATAGCGGCACGCGCGGGCATCGTGGAAGCGCAATACCGGGTCGGCCGCTGCTATTTGGAAGGCAATGGCGTGCCACCCAGCCACTCGGAAGGGGCACGTTGGCTGCGGCGAGCAGCCGATCGCGGCAGTCCAGACGCGCAGGCGCTGCTTGCCGCGTTGTGCGTAGCGGGGGTTGCGGGACAGGAAGCTGACGCCGGTTCGGAAGGTTTGTTCGATCGAAATTCCTTGCGAGAGCCAGACTTCGCGGCAGCGCGCGACCTCGCGCGAAAAGCAGCCGAGTCCGGCTCCGCAACAGGGCAGGCCCTGCTAGGCTACATCCTAAGCAAAGGCCCGGACGCGATGCGCGATCTCGATGCCGCGCATGGCTGGTACGAGAAGTCCGCGGCGGCCGGCTGCCCGGAAGGATGCCTCGGCCTTGCCCTTTCCTTGGTCCGGCTGAGGCAACCGGACCAAAGAAGCAGGATTGCCGCAGAGGTTCGGCGCGCGGCGGATGCCGGCCTGCCGACGGCCATCTACCTGCTTGCCATCCTCACCGAGCACGGAATGGGCGTGCCCGTCGATCTCGAGGCAGCTCAGAAGCTCTATCAGGAGGCCGCTGAACGGGGACTCGCATCTGCCCAGTTTCGGCTGGGGCTTGCGCTGATCGAGGGTGGCTTGGCGGATCGGGACGCCGTCGCCGGCGAGGCCTGGATGCGTCGCGCCGCGCTGGCGGGAAATGTCGACGCCGCCTATCGCGTTGGCGAACTGTACTCGGGGGGAGGTCTGCGAGACTATGCAGAGGCCGCGACGTGGTATCGGCGGGCGGCAGATGGGGGCCACCAGCCGGCTGCCCGCGCCTTGGCTTCGCTCTATCTCTCGGGCAATGGCGTAGCTCAGGACGCCGAAGAAGGAACGCGATTGCTGCGTGCCGCCGCAGCCAGAGGCAATCGTGAATCCCAGGTTGATCTCGCGAACCTTGTTCTTGAAGGAGCAGGCGAACCGGATGATGGTATCAGCGTCGCTGGATGGTTTGGGGCAACCGCGTCATCGGGTGATCTGGTTGCGGCGTTCAATCTTGGTCTCTGTTTCGCAGAAGGTATTGGTGTGGGTAAGGACCAGGAGCGGGCTGCGCATTGGATGGCGCGCGCAGCGGAAGGCGTGGCCGAGGCGCAATACATGTATGCCCGCATGCTTCAGGATGGACGAGGCATGATCGCTGACCAGAGGCAGGCCCGCATCTGGTTTGAGCGGGCTGCCAAGGCAGGCATAGTGGACGCGCAGGTGGCTCTCGCCGAAATGCTTTACAGTGGCCGTGGCGGGGAACGCTCTTTCGTGACCGCCGCACACCTTTTCAAGCAAGCCGCGGCTACAGGCCATGCTGGGGCGATGTTCGCGATCGGGGCACTTTACGAGGCCGGGCAAGGCCTGTCACTCGACCACAAAGCTGCGCAGAAATGGTTCGAAGCCGCCGCTGAAAGAGGCCATGGGCATGCCCAACTCATGCTTGGCCGCTATCTCTCCACGGGCATTGCCGGCGAGCATGACTCCGCCGCCGCCCGCATTTGGCTGGAGCGAGCGGCTGCGCACGGCGTCCAAGAAGCCGCCGAGGAGCTTGCCGAGACATAGCGGCGATATGCCTGACTGCAAAGCAACGGCAGCAGCGCCATTCTGGCCTAAGGCTGGGTGCAGACGGCCATCTGCGGATGAATGGGCGGTCTCCCACGCTGTGCATGCACCTGACAGGCACCTTGCCGCGACTGGCCGTTGCGGTTACTGGCCTTTGGCTCATCATCCTGTTTGGGTCAGGGCAACGCTTCGCAGTCGGGCAAGTAGCTTCCACAGACCGGGTAACGACGGGACTCTCGGAATGAAGCAAAGGCAGGTCGTTGCGCCTGCCCGGTTCAATCGCTTCGAAGCCTGCGAGCTCTGAGCAGGCCGGCGGGGGCCGGAGCACGCCACACGACCTGATAGGCTTCCACCACATTGGCGGCTGTCACGCTCAGCCCGGGAAGCGCGATCCACGGCGGAGGCCGGCGTTCCAGCAGCCCAAGGATGGTGGCGACGCCGGCAGCGCTCCCCTGGTCGTAAGGCAACTGGGCGGCAATTCCTTTTATCAGGCCGCCATTGGCAAGGTCGGTCGCTACCTCGTTGCCAAGGTCCACGGTGGTTATCGGTATCGTCTTCCCGGATTCTCGGATCGCCGCGGCGGCGCCCATTGCAGGCACGTCCCATACGGCAAACAGCCCGGAAAGATCGGGATTATCCTGCAGCAGGGCCGCGGTCGCGGTTCGCGCCTGCGTCACATCGGCGAACTTGCCGCGCACGACGGCAAGGTCCGGCCGCCGGGCCGCCATCCATTTGCGGAAAGCGATCTCGCGCTCATGGGTGGCGAAGAAATCCACGCCGTAGGCCAGAACACCGACCTTGCCGCCTTGAGGCACATGCGGCGCAAGCAGTTCCGCGCTGATTTGCCCGAGACCGAAATTGTCGGTGGAAATGACGCTGACATAGTCCTTTCCGGGAAGCATGCCGGTCGGAGCATTGTCGAGCAGGACAAGCTTTTTTCCCGCGCCGGCTATGGCGCGATGCGCATCGGCGGCCCGGCTGCTGCCGATGGGAATCGAAACCACCGCGTCGACCGGTTCACCGGCAAGGCGCAGCAATTCGGAAATCTGCCTGTCGACGTCGAAGGCGCAATCGATGACCTCGACCACCGCGGCGCCATAGCGGCCAAGTGTCGTGACCATCCCGGCCAGTTCCTCCTTTGCCCAGTCGCTCATTGTGGTGTGCAGAACGACGGCTACCGCGAAACGCCGGCTGCGGGCGGCATCGGCGTCGGCCTCCGACAATCCGACCTGATCGGCGGGAACCGCTCTTTCGCCATGCGGCCCAAGGCCCGTGATCGCCATTTTCTAACCTCCCCGGATTGTCGCGGCATTGAGTCGATTGGCAAATGCTAGGCCGGCATCCCTGCCGGCGGTCTGGGTCTGACTGGCCGGTTGCTGCTTTCGGCTGAAGCCTGCGCGAGGAATTCTTTGAATTCGGGATGCTCGCGCGGCGAACCAAGCGTGATCCAGCCCTGAAGGAAACGCGCATCGAACAGCGATTCCGCTACAACCTGCGCGGCGCCGACCAGCCCGGCCGATCCGCCCATCTGCGAGCGCACGATGCGCAGGTCGCGGGTGACGACCGGATGCGCCTGGCGATAGACCGCCTCGCGCACCGCCGCCAGCAGGATATCCCCGGTCTCTGCCACGTTGCCGCCGAGCGCTATCAACGATGGGTTGAGAAGATTGGCAAGGGGCGCCAGGACCTCGCCAACGGCGCGGCCGCAGCGCCCCAGAAGATCGATGCAAAACGTATCACCCAGCTGGGCGCCGTGGCCGGCATCGGTGACGGTGACATCGCCTGCACGCGCCAGCACTTCGGCAAGATATGCGCTGCGTCCGCTTTCGGCGGCCAGACGCGCCTCGCGTCCCAGCACTTCGCTGCCCGCGACGCTCTCGAGGGTTCCGCCCTCGATGAATGTATGGCCTATCATGCCCGCTGCGCCCTGCGCGCCCCTATGCAGCACGCCTTCCGATATCACGCCGGCGCCGATCGAGCGTCCAAGCTTGACGAAAATCATATCTGTCAGGCCGATGCCACTGCCGGATTTCAGTTCGCCCATGGTCATCGTCTGAACGCCGCTCCGCACCCACACGGGCGCGCCGACCGCGGTGGCCAGCTGCTCGACAAACGGAAAACCGTCCCAGTTCTGGAACGCGTTCAGCGCCGGGGCGAAGAGCCGCTGGCCATCCGATTTCTCGACAGCTCCGGGCACCGCCAGTCCAACGCCCCAAATGGCAGCCTCGCTGCCATGCTCCTCCAGCATCCAGGCAAATAGCGTTGCCAGCCGCTGGACCACCGGTTCCGGTCCCGCCGCGAGCTCGACGGCCTCATGATGCTCCGCCAGCAGACCTCCAGAGAGATCGGATACGCCAACTGCAAGCGACGAATGATCCAGCACGGCGACCAGGATCATTCCCACACGCGGCCGGAAGCGAACATGGCGAGGTGCCCGACCGCCAATGGCCGGCCCAAGCTCGCCTTCCTCGATCAGCCCGAGCCGAAGCAATGTAGCCAGACGGTCGGCAACGACAGCTCGCCCAAGTTCGGATTGGTTCTCCAGCCCCTGGCGGGTCGTCGCTGCCCCTGTCCGCACAAGATTGAGAAGCATGGCCAGGCTTCCATGTGCGGATTCGCTGGCGCGTGGCCGGCCTGCGGCGCGCCGCGGCTTGGCAATGTCTCCGGCCGCCGTGCCGCCCTCGTCCATACCTTGTCGCGCCTCATCTCGAGCTTCTGGCCAGTCGTCCCGCTCGGCATGGGTAGCGCGCACACATTTACGGATCAAGCAATAACTTCTGCTGTTTTTCAACAAAAGTATGCCAGCTTTTGCATTTTAATGATTGACGGCAGCGAAACTGCGCGCATAAGTTCGAGTTGGAGGAGAGCCGACTTGAGGTCGGGTCTGGCCGCGGCAAGGCGACCTGAGCTTCCGGCTGCGCAGGAGGAAACATACATGCAGGTGAAGCTGGCCTATCACGCGAATTGTTGGGGCGCGCTTGGCGGCAATGCCGTCGGTGTGACGTCGATTACTCAGCTGACCTATCGCACTTTCGGCGATATGGAGCAGGCGATCCACGACATTGGCGCGGCCGGATATGCGGGCACCGAACTCTTCGACGGCAATCTTCTGGACTATGAAGGCCGCTATGGCGAGTTGCGCGAAGCGTTGAAGCAGTCTGGTGTCGTGCTCGTTGCCGGCTATTCAGGCGCCAACTTCATTTTCGACGATATCCTGGGCGAGGAACTGGCGCGCGTAGAACGTGTGGCGGGTGCCGCCGCGGAACTGGGCGCCGAGCACCTTGTGGTCGGTGGTGGCGCCAAGCGTGCGAGCGGGCGCCAGCAGGACGATTTCAAGCGCCTCGGCGCGGCGCTGGACAAGGTCATCGACATCGCGGCCAAAGCGGGCTTGCGCGCGCACTATCACCCGCACCTGTCGACGATTGTCGAGGGGCCCGATGAAGTCCGTGAGGTCTTCAGGCACACCGCGATCGATTTTTGTCCGGACACTGCGCATCTGGCTGCCGCCGGCGGGGATCCGGCCGCGCAGATCCGCGAATTCAGGGACCGTATCAGCTACGTCCATCTCAAGGGATGGCAGCGTGATCCCTTCGCCTTCACGCCGCTCGACCGCGGCGATCTCGCCATGGCGCCGATCATCGATGCGCTCAAGGATACCGGATTTTCTGGATGGATCGCCGCCGAGCTCGATGCCTGGCCTGACCCGAAGCAAGGGGCGGAACTCAGCATGAACTATCTGAAAAAGGCCATAGGGCCGAGTTGAACCGACGGGCATTGCGCCTGTCATCAGGGAGGAGACCGAAATGACGCATTTCAAGACAATAGCCGGAGCTTTCACGGCGGCTCTGCTGGCCACCAGCCTCTACACAGCTGCCCCCGCCTTCGCCGATCCGGATTCAGCCCTTGCCGAGTTGCAGAAGACCGTCCTTTCGAAAGGACCAAACGGCGAAACGCCGGCGCCGGCCTCCGCTGTGACATTGAGCGAGGAGGAACTGGCAAAGATCAAAGCCATGAAGGCCACGGCGGCGATCGTCATGCATTACGGCGGCAATGACTGGTCGCGTGCGCAGATCGCCGGGCTCAAGGACCAGTTCGGCAAGATGGGCATCGAGGTGATCGCCACTACGGATGCCGGCTTCAAGCCGGAAAAGCAGGTCGCGGACCTCGAAACGGTGATGGCGCAGAACCCCAAGATCATCGTCTCGATTCCGACTGACCCCTCCGCGACAGCCTCCGCCTACAAGGCCGTCGCCGACAAGGGCGTGAAGCTCGTGTTCATGGACAACGTCCCGGCCGGCCTTGTCGCCGGCAAGGACTACGTCTCCGTCGTCTCGGCCGACAATTACGGCAACGGTGTCGCGGCAGCGCATCTGATGGCCAAGGCATTGGGCGGCAAGGGTGACATCGGCCTTATTTTCCACGCCGCCGACTTCTTCGTCACCAAGCAGCGCTATGACGCCTTCAAGAAGACGATCGCCGACAACTATCCCGACATCAAGATCGTCGCCGAACAAGGCATCGGCGGTCCCGACTTCTCCGGAGACGCCGACAAGGCGGCATCGGCGATCCTCACCTCCAACCCGACTATCAATGGCATCTGGGCCGTGTGGGACGTGCCGGCCGAGGGCGTCATCTCGGCGGCGCGCACCGCTGGCCGTGACGACCTCGTCATCACCACTTGCGACCTCGGTGAGAACGTCGCCATCAATATGGCGAGCGGCGGCTTCGTTAAGGGTCTGGGGGCTCAGCGGCCGTTCGATCAAGGTGTCACCGAGGCGCTGCTCGCCGGCTACGGCCTGATCGGCAAGCAGGCGCCGCCCTTCGTCGCCCTGCCGGCGCTTCCAGTCACCAAGGACACACTGCTCGAGGGCTGGAAGGCCGTCTACCACGCCGAGGCCACCGACAAGATCAAGGGCAGCATGTAATGCGCCCCGCGGCCGGCGCACTCCCTGCCGGCCGCGCCTTTCTTCATTCGATCAGGAGATCATCATGACCAGGACGTTCAACGTGGCGATGATTGGCGGCGGCTTCATGGGCAAGGCCCATGCAATGGCCTATGCGGCCATGCCGATGTTTTTCTGGCCCGCGCCTGCCAACCCGGTGCGCAAAGTGGTGGTCGACATCACCGATGCGCTGGCCGACGAAGGCCGCCGTCGCTACGGCTTCGAGGAATCGTCCGCGGACTGGCGCAAGGTGGTGACCAGACCGGACATCGACGTCATCGATATCGTCACTCCGAACGATAGCCATGCTGAGATTGCGATTGCGGCAGCGCAGGCCGGCAAGCATATCATCTGCGAAAAGCCGCTGGCGCGCGGCGGCGACGAAGCAAAGACCATGCTCGACGCCGTCAACAAGGCCGGCGTCATCCACATGGTGGCCTTCAACTACAGGCGCACACCGGCAGTGGCGCTCGCCCGCCAGTACATAGAGGAAGGCCGCATCGGCAAGATTTTGAACTTCCGCGGCACCTATCTGCAGGACTGGTCGGCCGATCCGGACTCGCCATTGTCCTGGCGTTTTCAAAAGAAGATAGCTGGCTCGGGTTCGATCGGCGACATCGGCACCCACGTCGTCGACCTTGCCCGTTATCTGGTGGGCGAGATCGCCGAGGTCAGCGCATTGGTGCGCACCTACAACAAGACGCGGCCTGTCCAGCACGGCAATCTCGACAGGCTCGGCGCCGCCGAGAAGAACACCGGAGCCGAGCGCGTCGAAGTCGATGTCGACGACGAGGTGGTGACGCTGCTGAAGTTCGCCGACGGCGCCATCGGTTCGCTCGAGGCGACCCGCAACGCCTATGGCCGCAACAATTTCATCACCTTCGAGATCCACGGCACCAAGGGCTCGATTGCGTTCAACTACGAACGGCGCGACGAATTGCAGGTGATGTTTGCCGATGATCCTGCCGATGCGCGCGGCTTCAGGACTGTCTATTCCGGTCCGGCGCACCCCTATGGCTCAGGCCTCTGGCCGATCCCGGCGCTCGGCATCGGTTACTCCGAAACCAAGATTGTCGAGTGTTTCGATTTCTTCTCGGCCATCGCCTCGGGCAAGCAGCCGTCGCCCAATTTCGAGGATGGCTACAGGACCGAGCGCGTCGCCGACGCACTGATCGAATCCGGTGAAAGCGGTCAGTGGACCAAGGTAAGACCATGACCGCTGGGACGCCTGTTCATGCGGTGGAGATGAAGGGCGTCAGCAAATCCTTTGGCGGGGTCAAGGCGTTGATCGATGTCGACCTGCAGGTCGAAAGAGGCGAGATCCACGCGCTGCTCGGCGGCAATGGTGCCGGCAAGTCGACCATCCTCAAAGTGCTGAACGGCGTGCATGTGCCTGACGCCGGCACCGTTCTCGTCGACGGCAAGCCGCTGGTGGAGATATCGCCCGAAGCCTCGCGCAAGGCCGGCATCGCCATGATCTTCCAGGAAATGAGTCTGATCCCGACGCTGACGGTGGCGCAGAACGTGTTTCTCACCCGCGAAGCCAAGGGTGCATTCGGCCTGATCGACGACCGTACCGCCGAGAGGCGTGCCGCGGACCTGTTCAAAATGCTCGAAGTGGAGGTCGATCCGAAGGCGACCGTCGGCGATCTGGGCGCGGGACAGCGGCAATTGACCGAGATCGTCAAGGCGATCTCGCAAAACGCAAGGGTGCTGGTGCTGGACGAACCCTCGACGGCGCTGGCGATTTCCGATGTCGAACGCCTGTTCGCTTTCCTGCGCAAGCTGAAGTCGCAAGGCGTTGCCATCATCTATGTTTCGCACCGGATGGACGAGATCGCCCGCATCGCCGACCGCGCCACCATCCTGCGTGACGGCCGCCATGTCGTTACCGCACCATTGTCGGAGCTGCCCGTCGAAACGATGATCGAGCATATCGTCGGCAAGCGCTCGCGCGGCCTGTCGGATGTGGTGCGCGGCCAGTCGAGTCTTGGCGAGCCGCTGCTGGAGCTGGACAACGTTTCAGGCCCGGAAAAGCCGAAGAATGTCAGCTTCGTCGTTAACAGGGGTGAAGTGGTCGGCCTGGCCGGACTGCTTGGTTCCGGACGTTCAGCAATCGCGCGCGTCATTGCCGGAATCGATCCGGTCGTCGAAGGCGAGATACGCATCGCCGGCAAACCGGTGATGATCACGAAACCGAGCGAAGCCATCGAAGCCGGCGTGGCGCTGGTACCCGAGGACCGTCTGCGTCAGGGCGTGATTGCCGAGCATTCTGTCGCCTCCAACGTCACGCTCGCAGTGCTGGACCGTCTGAGTCGCAAAACATTTGTCTCGGGAAAAAAAGTACGCGATCTGACGGATGAACAGATCGCTCGGCTGCGGATCAAGACGGCATCGCGCGACAGCGCGGTGCGTACGCTTTCAGGCGGCAATCAGCAGAAAGTCGTCATCGGCAAATGGCTTTCGACCGGTCCGGAAATCCTCGTCCTTGATGAACCAACCGCCGGCATCGACATTGGCTCGAAGTCCGAGATCATCACGCTGGTGCGCGAGTTGGCGAAAGCTGGCAAGGCGATCGTCCTGATCTCGTCGGAGCTGTCCGAGATGCTGTCGGCCTGCGACCGCATCATCATCGTTTCGGCCGGCCGCCTGGTGGACGACGTCAGCCGCGCCGACCTCGACGATCCGTCGGCGCCTGCGGGCGATCCGGTCGCGCAGCTGCAGGCCGCCGAGCGCAAGCTGCAGATCGTTATCCAGAACGCGATGAGCAAGAGTAAGCGAGAAACACATGTCCACTGACCGGGACACCGTCCCTTGGCTCTTTGCAAGGCTAGGTCTCGCCAACTGGCGGCAGAACATCATTTATATCGGCTTCCTGGTAATCTTCATCGCGTTCGCGATCACCCTGTTCGACAAGGGCTTCCTCAACCCTAACAACCTGCTCAACATCGTGCGCCAGACGGCGATGATCGCGGTCATGGCAATCGCCATGACCTACGTGCTGTCGGCGGGAGAGATCGACCTGTCCGTCGGGGCGGTGGCGGGGCTGGCTTCGGTCACCACGGCCATGGCGATCGACGCCGGTGGACCGGTTACCGGTATCGTTGCGGGCCTCGCCACCGGTGCCGTCGTCGGTATCTTCAACGGTCTGCTGACGACGCGCATCGGCATTCCGTCCTTCCTCACCACGCTGGCCATGATGGGGATCGCCACCGGCACCGCGATGTGGATGAGCGATACAGCCGCGGTGCCGATCATCTCGAAGGGCTATTCGTGGATCTTTGGCGGCGGCAATATCGGGCCGGTGCCTGTCCTGCTGATCTGGATGTTGGTGCTGGGCGCCGTCGGCCATGTCGTGCTGAGGCGAACGAGCTTCGGCCGGCGCGTGCTCGCCACCGGCGGCGGCGAGGTCGCGGCGCGTTATTCCGGCATCGACACAAAGTCGATCAAGTTCCGCGTCCTCATTATATCGGCCATGGCGGCAGCACTTGCCGGCATGCTCTATGCCGGGCGGCTGCAATCCGGCCGCTTCCAGCTCGGTCAGGGCGACGAGTTGTCGGTCATCGCTGCGGCAGTGCTTGGCGGCACTAGCCTGTTCGGCGGGTCTGGCACCGTGATTGGCACGATCGTCGGCGCGCTGATGATCGGCCTCATCAACAACGGCCTGATCCTCATGGGGCTGGAATTCAGCCAGCAGCTCATTGCGCGTGGTGCCATCATCATCCTGGCCGTTGCGCTGAGCCAGGGAAGGAAATGATGACAGTTCCCTACACGGTGATCGGCACTGTGATCGCAAAGCCCGAAACGCGCGAGGAATTGCAGGAGATCCTGTCGGCCTTCGTCGAGCCGACGCGCGCCGAGGACGGCTGCATCAGTTATGACTTTCACGTCGACCCGGCCGACCCATGCGTGTTCATGTTCTATGAGAACTGGCGCTCGAAGAACGATCTCGACCGGCATCTGGCGATGCCGCATCTGAAGCCGCTGTTTGATCGGCTCGATCAACTGCTGGCGAGTCCGGTCGAGATTCGGAACTTTGTGATGCTCAGCCGGATGGCTGTTGACGTTCAGCCCATCAGCGTGCCCACAGCTTATCAATGACGACACGATGAGCGATCGTTCCGAAGGCGACGCAGGCGGTGGGCCCGTTGGCGCGAAGTCTGCCGAACTCGAGCGGGAATGACGGGGTCGTAGATCGGTTACTGCTCCTTCTTGAACAAATCCTGGAAGATGAGCTGGCCCCAAGTGCGGCCGCGTGCGTGCACCAGCGCGCCACCTTCGTTGAGCTTTCCCAGCTTGACGGGTGCAAACCCGAGTTGTTTGGCCAAGGCCGCCACGGGAGCGGTCGCGTCCTCGTCGTCGCTCGACAGAAAGACGACCCGGTGGCCGCCCTCGACGACCGGATCGGCAGCCAGGGTGGCCGCAATCAGGTGATTGAAACCTTTCACGAACTTGGCGCCGGTGAACGACTTCGCGACGAAGGCGGAGGACGGGAGGCCGTCCAGCTCTTCAGGTACAGGAAACGCGTTCATCGCGTCGATGACCGTCTTGCCTTTCCAGCTCGGCAGGGCTTTCGCAACCTCGCGATGCTCCCCGAACGGTACCGCCAGGATGATTGTGTCGGCCTCGAGTGCTTCCCGCAGCGACTTGGCGACGACCGTGGGTCCAATCGCCCGAGCCTGTGGCGCCAACGCCTCGGGCTGCCGGCGGCTCGCGACGGTCACATCGATGTTTTTACGGGCGAAGGCGTGGGCGAGAGCCTGGCCTACCTTACCGAATCCTACGATTGCATAGCTCATAATATTTCTCCGATCTGTGTTGATGTTGATTCCCAGGCCTTCAACGGCGCTGGGTTATCCGTCCCGCTGTGTGCCGACCTTCGCGGAGACGTCCCCTCGTGGACGACCGGGCCGACCGCTCAGCGCGGAAGTCGTTTCGCCTTGGGCGCGCTATTTCCGCGATCAGGCGCGATTTCAGATGGCCGAGAAGCCGCCGTCGACAGACAGCTCCACCCCATTCACGAAGCTGGAATCGTCCGAAGCAAGAAACAGCGCGACCGCCGCAATTTCCTCGGGACGCCCCATCTTTCCCCGCGGGATGAGGGATTCGAACATCTGCTTCGCCTCCTCGGTGAGAACCTGGTCCTGCATCGGTGTGGCGATCGGCCCCGGGCTCAGCACGTTCACCCGGATATTCCTGCCCTTCAGTTCGTTGAGCCAAGTGCGTGCGAATGAGCGCAACGCCGCCTTGCTCGCCGCATACACGCCGTAGCCAGGAAAACCTTTCACCGAAGCAACTGACCCGGTCATGAAGATCGATCCGCCATCGTTGAAGAGCGGCAGCGCTTTCTGAACCGCAAACAGCGTGCCGCGCGCATTCAGGCCGAAGGTCGCATCGAAGTGCTGCTCGGTGATCTCGCCCAGAGGGACGGCTTCGCCCGTGCCGGCGCTCGCGTACAGGACGTCGATCTTGCCCTTTTCCCGCTTGACCGTATCGAACAGACGGTCGAGGTCGTCGAGATTGGCCGCGTCGCCGCGCACGCCGGTCGCGTTCCGGCCGATCAGCCTGGCGGCCTCGTCGAGCGCCTCCTGTTTCCGGCCCGTGATGAAAACATAGGCGCCTTCTTCAACGAACCGCTTGGCGCTCGCCAGTGCCATGCCGCTCGATCCACCTGTGATGACTGCAACCTTACCATCTAACTTTCCCATGACTTTCCTTCCAGGCTCCATCTTTGGTCGTTCGGGGAGGCCCCGAGAACCTCAAGATGGGGCGGCCGCAGTCAGGCGTTGAGTGCGGAAGCGCGCACATCGGTGGTGCGAAATCGATCCGGTTGGACGACTGACGCCAGCCACGACGATCGATTGTCCGCCGTTTGGAATTGGGCCGCGCTTGTCCGCTTAGGCTATGACGGCCGCCCGTTCTGCTGTTAGATGCGGGCTTTGGAAGGCGCACCCCAGCGGTGCTGGATTGCACCATGATCGACTGGGATGACGTTCGCTACTTTCTTGCCGTCGCGCGCGCAGGCTCGGTGCGGGCTGCCGCCGAGCGCCTCGGAGTGAACCACTCGACCGTGCTGCGACGCGTCGCTCAGCTCGAGGAACGGCTCGGGGCGCACATGTTCGAGAAACTGCCTTCGGGTTATCGCCTGACGGCTGCGGGGGAGGAGGTCCTTGAGCTTGCCGACCAGATGGAAATGTCGTCGCACCAGCTGGAGACGCGCGTCCTTGGCCGCGACCAGAGCGTGCGCGGCTTACTGCGGGTGACACTGGCGCCGCCGCTGGCGACACACCTGCTCATGCCGGACTTCTCCGATTTCGCGCGTCTGTATCCGGACATCGAGATGGAAATCTTGTCGTCCGGCGAGCTGGCAAATCTGACCAACCGCGAGGCCGACGTCGCGATCCGCGTCGTCTACGACCGCAAAACCCTGCCGCTCAATCTTCACGGCCTCAAGGGATCGGATGTATTCGGCGGTATCTACATGTCCCGCGATCGACTGGCCGCGTGGCATGCGGGCGCGCCTGATCCCATCCGATGGATCGTCATAAGCATTCATGGAATCCCGGACTGGGCCCACTCGGGTGAGGTTCGCGCCGCCGAGGTTCCGTTCAGGGTCACGGATGCCGAGGCGCAAGTCGTCGCGGTGCGGCAGGGGCTCGGGATGACGACGCTGCCGTGCTTCGTGGGAGATGCCGACCCTCTGCTGGCGAGGGTGCCGGGTACCGACCTGCACATGTACGGAACGCTCTGGCTTCTCACGCAGGGGGAGACACGCAAGACGAAGCGCGTACGGCTCTTCACCGAGTTCGTATCCCGCAGGCTCGCCGCCTACGCGCCGCTTCTCGCGGGACTGTCCTTATCGCCGGACTGACGCGCGACAGGTAGCCGGCGACGCCTGCCGCAATCCGGATGGAAGCCGCAATCGCTCCAAGTGTCAGTCCGTCCTGCCAAGCCAGCTCAACCACCGAACTATGACATATCGGCGGGGATTCCGCCGATACCTGCGTATAGTGGTGGACAACTGCCCGGGATCGTTGAGCGCCGATTTCACTGAGACAGGACCTTGGCGTCCGTCAAACCAATAACGTCCAAGAAGAATCCCTACGCGAGCGTGTTCAGCGCCTCTTTCTCTGGAATTCTTGCGAAAGTCGGATCAGCGCCACCTCAGGCGGCGTTGATCTTAAGTCATCCAGATTGCACGTCCGCAATGCATTTCCTTCTCGCTCGCCGGCATGAAGCTTGCGAGACTTTTAGGAGACGCCACATGGTAATCGAGCAAACTTTCGGCCAATCCCGCGACGTTCGCAATTGGAAGAATGACAGATCGGCCATTCCGGATTGGGTACGCAATCAAATGTCTGGCGGCGTTGCATCCAATGGTACCTTCCTTATAGCCACACCTGTAGGCACCGTACGCGTGCACTTGGGCGACGTTGTCGTCGAGCACCGAGGCCAACTTTGGTCCCGCTCGCCTGATGAAATTTCGCAACTGATCAACGGGTTCGAGGCAGAAGTCGCACTGCCAATCGCTGCCATAGGTCCTGGCAAGGACGCTCAGTTCGGGACGAGGAGCAAGGCCGGAAAGGCTAGAATCCGCGGAGGTGAACGCAAAACCGGATTTCGGCCACCCGTTGGAAAAATGCCGAGCATCGAATGGGTGCACACTACTGAACTGACCGTCGACCAGTCCTATCAGCGGTCGATCGATAATGCAGGGTCTCGACGCCTGATTGCGAGCATTGCGGCCAACTTCGACTGGCGCCTTTGCGCTCCGCTCGTCATTTCGAGGCGTCCAGACGGATCGAAGGTCATCATAGATGGCCAGCATCGATGGGCTGCAGCAGTGCGAAGGGGTGATTTGCTACAATTGCCGTGCTGTCTTTTCGCCTATGACAATCCCGAAGATGAAGCTCGGATGTTCATTGTCGCGAATCGTGCCCGCAAGCCCATGAACCGCCTGGACGATTTCCATGCAGCCTTGGCGGCGGCAGATGAAGATGCCGTCGAGATTCAGCGACTTGTAACCGAAGCGGGATTGAAAATGGCCCGCAATACTTCATCGACTGCGTGGAAGGCCGGTGAGGTTGCTTTCACATCTTCTATAGCAACTGCACTGCGGCGACATGGGCCGGCGATTGTATCTGCTGCACTGACTAGCATAGCTGAGGCCTATGAGGGGCGTTCTCTTACCTACGGCGCATCAATATTCGGCGCTCTAATCAAGCTCTTTGCAAATTCGCCTTGTGGCTTTGATCCTGACGACGTCGTGCCCACGTTGCGACGGTTCGATATGGCTGTGCTGGGCGAGATCGTGACAGGCCTTAGCGGTGGCGATTCCCGTGCGGTAGCCGTTCATGCAGCCATTCTCGAAAGCCTGAGCCGGCAAAAAAATTGACGGTCAAACGTTGAAGCAATTTCGATGATTAAATGGATGTCGCGCTCGGAGTTTGTTCCGAGCGCGACATGTTCATTCCTGCTGGGCCTTGATCAAGATCCACGGGACATCAGCAGTCCGACCGGGAATTGTCATATCGAAGATGCGAGAGTTTTGCCCCATCCTGAGGCATCGCACGTCGGCTATGGCGTGAATAGCGAAAGAGTGGCCAAGCGGTCTTGGTGATTAAGCGCCGCATTGACCGAACGAGCCTGCACAATCGCCCCGGGCTCACCGCTGCAGGCAGATCGCCACGCCCTGGCCGCCGCCGATGCAGAGCGAAGCCAATCCTTTGCGCGCATCGCGGCGGATCGTCTCGTAGAGCAGCGTCACCGCGATGCGGCAGCCGGAACCGGCCAGCGGATGTCCTGGCGCGATGGCGCCGCCACTTAAGTTGATGATGTGTCCTCGTTCCAGCCCATCTCGCGATTGACGGCGATGGCCTGGGCGGCAAAAGCCTCGTTGACCTCCATCACATCGAGGTCAGAGGCCTGCCATCCCGCCTTCTCCAGCGCCAGGCGTGAAGCAGCGACGGGACCGAGCCCCATATCTATCGGCTCGACATCGGCGGAAGCATAGCAGGCGATGCGGCTGTTCTTCGCCTAGGATCTCTCGGCCTTCGTCACCGGGCAGGCGCTCAACGTCGCGGCGGTATCTACTACCACTGAGGCCAGGCACGATCTCGCCGACTGACGCGGCGCTGGTAGCGGGCCTGTCGGCCCGCTCTACAGCCGAGGCCCCGCCACCATGCGCGCCACCCGCGCCATGTCGGCGCTCATTTCGCGGTCGTCGTCGAGCGGGGCGACCAGCGCCCGCACGGCCTCATAGCTGCGCCGCGGCCCTTCGCCCATGCTGTCCAGCACGCCGCGCAGCTCGACGCCGGTGGCGGCGAAGATCAACTCCATCGCCACCAGATAGCGCAGGCGTTCTATGATAGCGGCGGTCTTGGCTACCACGCGTGGCGCCATCGACGACTGGTCCTCGACGCCATCCGAGATGGCCAAGGGGCTGAGCGACATCGGATTGGCAAGGTGGCGGATCTCGGCTTCGAGCGCCGCGATCGGCTTCTGCAGTTCCGCATATCCCTGGCGGCTGCCGCCTTTGGCCGACAGGAACCGGGGCAGCTCCGCCACCGTCGGCGACATCAGCTTCATCGAGCGGTTGGCGGTGCCGACGGCGCAATGCGCCAGCGCCTGGCCGAGATTTTCCCAGGTCAGCGTGAAAGCGGTCAGGTCGAAATTGCCGTTGGAGACGACCCGCTCAGCCTCCGGCAGGATGACGGGATTGTCGCCCGAATGGCCAAGCTCGATCTCCGTCGCCAGCTTCGCCTGCTCATAGGCGTGGAGCAGGCCGCCCCACACCTGCGGAACGCAACGGAAGCTGAGCGGATCCTGCAGGCGTCGCGCGGCATTCTCCTGCCACAGCCCACTGCCCGAAAGCTCCGTCCGCAGCCGCGCGCCGATCTCGACTTGGCCGAAGGCCGGCCGCGCTGCCAGCGCATCCTCGTCGATGGCCTTGAGGGACGAGCGGAATGCCTCGTAATTCAGCGCCACCGCCGCCAGCGACCAGTCGATCAGGCATGCGATCTCCTCGAGGGCGAGACAGGCCGTTCCGGTTGAAAGGCTGTTGGCGACGATGATGGCGTGGCCGTCCTTCTCGCGCAGGGCGAGCGGTTCGAGCCCGGCGAGCTTGAGCGCCTCGGTCGATGGCATGATCCTGCCCTGATATTCGCTCTCGCCGTCGCCGCGCAGCGCCCTGGCCAGATGACCGAGCGGCGCAAGGTCCGCGGCGCCCACCGATCCCCAGCTCGGAATGACCGGATGAACGCCTGCGTTGAGCGCCGCGACCAGGCCCATGACGACGCCCTCCGACGTGCCTGTGCCGCCCGCGGCCATGCCGCAGATGCGCGCGACCATCAGCGCCCGCACAGCCTCGGTCGGCAGCGACGGCCCGGCGCCCATCGAGTGGCTGAGCGGCACGCTGTGCTGGAAGGCGATCAGGTCGGCCTCGGCGAGCGGCGTGTCGACACACGCGCCAAGCCCGGTGGTGACGCCATAGAGCGGCTTGCCGAGCTGGGTGAGATGCTCGATGAGTGCCCGGCTGGCGCGGATGCGGCGCATGGCTTCCTCGCCGAGCGCGAGCCGGGCATTGCGTCGTGCGATCTCGGCGACGTCTTCCGTACCAAGCGGCTTGGCGTCGAGGACGATCACTCTGGCTGTCATCGGGCTATTCCTTGGCCTTCGGGAACGGTGGCCGAACGAATGCAGGATATCCGGCATCGGCGCCGGCCATTGTCGAAAATCCGCCGTCGCGACTGCCGTTATCTTTCTTCGATTGGCGATACGGCAGGCAAAAATCGGACGCCGATGTCACAACAGGCCGAGCCTCGCTCGCCTTGAAGTCGGCGGCGGGCAAACGGGAACTTTTGCTCTGCTGGCGATTTTGGATATGCTGCAGATCCAAATTGCCAGAAGGTCGCTGCCATGACGAAACATTTTGCAATCGCCGCGCTCACGCTTGCCGCGGCAGCCGCGATGGCCGGCCCGGTTGCCGCCGGCGAACATCGCCACCGCGTCACCGAACAGGAACGTTATGTCCCGGCCAGCGACGATATCATCGAGACGCTGTTTGGCGGGCCGCGCTATTACGATCAGCAGATGACCAACACGGCGGCGGGCGCCTGCGCGTATCACCGCGTCGGACCGGACGCGAATGCGGTGAACGACATCAACGACCACTATTGCGGGAAGTAGGGTTCCCCGACGGTATTCCTCCGGAGCCGGCGACAGCGCCGACGCGGCCGCCCTGATGAACAGCCATCTGGTCGACCTTCTGTCCGGGCTCGACCTCACCGACAAGGTCGAAAAGTCTGACAGCCTGGCGCACCTGCTGCAGACTGCGGTCCAGCCGGGTCGCTGAACCGCCGGAGGACTGGGCTAGGCCGCGGCCGCCTGCGAATAATCCATCCGTTCGAGATCGGCGATCAGGCCGGGTCCGGACGGCTGCCAGCCGAGATGCGCGCGCGTCCATTCGCTCGAGGCCGGCATATCGAGACCGGCGAAGATCGAAAGCCATCCGAAATGATCGGCCGCTTCTTCCTGCGGGAGCGAGACCACCGGCACGTCGAGGCCGGCGCCGATCACTTCCGCGATCTCGCGCATGGCGATGCCTTCCTCGGCGACGGCGTTGTAGCGCACGCCGGCTTCCTGCTTGTCCAGCGCCAGACGGTAGAGCTTGGCGACATCCAGCACATGCGCCGCCGACCACCGGTTGCGGCCCTCGCCAAGATAGGCCGACACGCCCTTGGCGCGCGTCTGCGCGATCAGCGGCGTGATCAGGCCTTGCTTCATCGTGTCATGCACCTGCGGCAACCGCACCACCGATACCTTGACGCCCTTCTCGGCCATCGCCGCACCGGTAAGCTCGGACAGGATACGCGGATTGCGGTGTTCGGTGTTGAAGATGTCTTCTCTCGCCGGCTGTCCGTGTTCGGCAGAACCCATGCCCACACCCGAGGTGATGATGAGCAGCCGGTCCGACCCGGCGAGCGCCCCGCCCAGCGCTTCGATCACGCGCTTGTCCTTCTCGCAATTCGCGACGAAATTCGAGAAATTGTGATCGAAGGCGGTGTGGATCACCGCATCCGACTTCGCCGCGCCGTCGCGCAGGCTGTCGAGGTCTTCGATGTCGCCGCGATGGGGCTCGGCTCCGGCAGCCGCAAGCGACCGCGCACCGGCTTCGGAGCGGGTCAGGCCGAGCACCTGATGGCCCGCGGCGAGAAGCTCAGGCACGATTCTGGAACCGATGAAGCCGGTAGCGCCGGTGAGGAATACACGCATGGGAGATCTCCGCTTGTTGTTCGGAGGCCTTATTTGCGCTATAAATCATTCTGTTAAAGTAGTGACTTTATCATGGTATAACAGCCAACAGGATCGCAATGCCAGCCGAGACGGCCAACAAGCTGGGCACCTTTCTACGGGACCGCCGCATGCGCCTCGATCCGGCCGCCTTCGGTTTTGCCACGGGGCGGCGGCGCACCCAAGGGCTGCGCCGCGAAGAAGTGGCACAGCGCGCCAATATCAGCCCGACCTGGTACACCTGGCTGGAGCAGGGACGGGGCGGCGCGCCCTCGGCGGACGTGCTCAACCGCATCGCGACCGGGCTGATGCTGACCGAGCCCGAACGCGAGCATCTGTTCATGCTGGGTCTCGGCCGGCCCCCGGAGGTCCGCTACAGAAACGTCGACAGCGTGACGCCGCGCCTGCAGCGCGTCCTTGACGCTTTGGACCCCAGCCCGGCGATCATCAAGACCGCGACATGGGACGTGGTTGCCTGGAACCGTGCAGCCGCGGCGATGCTAACCGACTATTCCAAGCTGCCGCGCGAGCAGCGCAACATCCTTCGTCTGATGTTCGGCAACTCGCGCGTGCGCGACGCGCAGGACGATTGGGAGAGTGTCGCGCGCTTCGTGGTCGGATCGTTCAGGGCGGATGCCACGAGGGCGGGCGCAGGCGCGGAAATCACCCAACTCGTCGAAGAGCTTTGCCGGATCAGTCCGGAATTCGAGGCGCTGTGGCGCGACAACGACATCGTGCCGGCCCACGGCGAGGGCGTGAAGCGCCTGCGGCATCCCGAGATCGGGCTGATCGAGCTGGAGTTCTCCGTCTTTGCGGTCGATGGCCGCCCGGAACTCGGCATGATCGTCTACAATCCCGCCACGCAGGCGGATGCAGAACGTATTCGATCACTAATCGCGGCTCGTTCCGCAGAATGATGGCCGCCATGTGCGGTATTCCGCCAAGGTGCGGCGGCGAAGCGGAAAACAGGTCACAAGGCGACTCGGTTAGGATAATATCCACCGCCCGATTCTTCGTGGAAGATGTCTATGACCTTGAATGAGCTTAGTTGGTCGCCCTCGGAAAAGAAAGTTGCCCGCGCCGCATATGACAAGGCTCTTGAGAGGGCACTGGCCAGCATCATGGCCGAATTCAAAAGACGGGCGAACGCCGCGACCACGCCCTCCGAGATGTGGGAGGTCGAGGACTATCTGAAGGAGCAACGTCGCGATTTGGATCGGACGTTCGACTATCGCTATTCGCAACTGACCGTCGTTTTCGCAACTCTCATCCGGCAAGGATACCTGGACGAGGACTTACTCTCGGGTCTGTCGGAAGAAAAACGCGAGGAGATCCGCAGAATGCTTGCGTGGCACAAAGGATAAGGGTTTAGAAGCGTTACCTTCGCCGTCGCACGCTGGATCGCTTGCGGTGGTTGGCCGAAGCTCCTCATGAAGACGCGGCGCATGCGGCCGGCATCGCCGAAGCCGCTCTGTTCGGTCGAGCGGCTTATTGCCTGGCTCAACCGCCTTCACGGGCCTTCGAAGCGTCAGCTTTGCCACCGCTGCCCGATCGCTTCGGGGGACGTCAGCGGCGCCCGGCTGCCGGATATGGTTGATGAAGGCGCGCAGCTTGGGCAGCACCTGGTGCCTTTCCGGGTAATAGAGAAAGACGCCCGGCGTGGTCACCGCGAAGCGGCTAAGCAGCGCCTGCAGGCGCCCGTCGGCGATCGGCGCTTCGGCGATCGGGCCTGGCACCTGCGCCAGCCCGACACCCTGGATCGCCGCACCGAGAAGCGAGGGGTAGTCATGCGCGATTAACGGTCCCGAGACGATCGCCTCTATCGTCTTGTTGCCGTCGACAAAGGACCAAGGCGCGACCGAGCCGTTCGAACGGCGCAGGCGCAGGCAGGCATGGTCGCGTAGATCCTCGATGCGCTCGGGCGCCGCGCCCCGGCGCAAGTAATCGGGACTGCCGACCACCACCATCGGAAAGGAGGGCGTCAGCCGGACCGCGACCATGTCGGGCGCGATCAGATCGCCCATCCGGATGCCGGCGTCGAATCCTTCGGCCGCGAGATCGGCGAGCTCGCCGCTGGCGACGATCTCCAGCTCGATCTCGGGATAGGCCTGGCAGAAGGAGGCGACCATCGGCTCCAGCAGCATCGGCACCACGGCCGGCGGTACCGAAAGGCGCAGGAGCCCCGCCGGCCGCTGGCCCATCCCGCGCGCGATCTCGCTTGCCGCGATCAGTTCCTCGAAGGCCGGCCGGGCACGCGCGAAAAAGCGCTCGCCGGCTTCCGTCAGGCCGACGCTGCGCGTCGTGCGGACGAAGAGCGCAGCGCCGATGCGCGCCTCGAGCGTTCGTATCGCCTGGCTGATCGCCGACGGGGTGACGGCGAGCTCGGCTGCCGCCTTGCGAAAATTGCGGTGCCTTGCGACGCTTAGGAATGCCTCGACACCATCGAGCGCGCCGTGCCTGACTGTGAAGTTCTGCTTCATGACCCATCGACATTATCGTGGATAGTGGTTCGCGGAAAGCGGCCGTATTTCTTGCGTGACTTTGGAAGCCTGAAGGGAAATGGCAATGACCGATGAACTCGATCGCGTGCGCGATCACTATCGCGCGACCGGCCTGACCGATCGGTTGAAGACCGCGCTGGCGGTGTTTGGACCCGAGCAACAGCGGCTGAAGCCCGAGCAACTGGCGACCCTCGATCAGTTCCACACCCGCGGGCTGGCCGCGACGGCGGAGCTCGCCGATCTTGCCGTCATCACCGCCGACATGTCGGTGCTCGACGTCGGATCTGGCATCGGCGGGCCGGCTCGCTTCCTGGAGGCGACATATGGCTGCGCGGTGACCGGTGTCGATCTCAGCGAACCCTTCGTCGAGGCCGCGCACTATCTGACAGCGCGAACCGGGCAGGCCGGCCAAGTGTCGTTCGAAGCCGGTAGCGCTTTGTCGCTTCCCTTCGAGGATGGCCGTTTCGACGCCGCGCTTTTGCAGCATGTGGCGATGAACATCGCCGACCGGCCGTTGCTCTACCGCGAGGTCAGGCGCGTTTTGAAGCCGGGCGGAAAATTCGCCACATTCGACGTCGTGCTGAATGGTGGCGATCCGCTCTATCCGGTGCCCTGGGCGAAGACGCCGGGCGAAAGCTTCCTGTTGACGGCCGAGGCGACCTGCGAAGCGATCGAAGCCGCCGGCTTCGGCACGCTCGTCCGCCGTGACGACACGGCTGCCGCCAAGGCCTGGTTCGCCGAGCTCCGTGCCTCCGGCCCGCCGCCTTGGCTCAATCTCGGGGTCGTCATGGGCCAGGGTTTCGCCGAATTCGCCACCAACCTCGGGCGCAATCTCATGGAGGGACGGCTGGGCATTCTGACGGCTGTGTTTGAGGCCGTTCCGGTCAATTGAGCAATTCCAGGAAAATCGTTCGGCGGTCAGGCTCGGCGGTTTGGCCGTAGCCTTCCGTCCGGAATTGCGAAAAACCAACACTGAAGGAGGCGAAGATGTCACCAGCGATGATCTTCAACATCCACCTCGCGCTTGGCTATGTGCCGTGGCTGCTTTGCTTCGTCGCCTATATCTGGCCAAGGCTGAGGTCGATGGAGCCGATAGAGGCGCAGCGCGCGATAGCAACGCTGCACAGCTTCCGCTTCTTCGGCCTCGTCTTCCTCATCCCGGGCGTGGTCGGTCCCGACCTTGCTCCTGACTTCGCAAGCTTCGCCGCCTATGGCGACTTCGCCACCGGCCTGCTCGCCATGCTGGCGCTGCTCGCGGTGGCGAGGCCTGCGACCTTCTGGCCGTTGGTCGTCGCCTTCAACGTCGTGGGCGTGGTGGACCTTGTCGGCGACTACTATCTCGGCACCGTGCTCGACCTTCCTGGCCATGCCGGCCAGTTGGGCGCCACCTATGCGATCCCGATCCTCTACGTGCCGCTGCTGATGATCACGCATGTCGCGGCGTTCTATCTGCTGGCGCGTTCCAGGCGCCACCAGATCGCGGCGACTTAATAAACCGGTGTCGCCATGTGCTTCGGCGCCGGCCATTCGTTCGTGATCTCGGGCTGCACCGGCCGCTCGAGATAGGTCGAGAGCACCACATAGCTGCGCGTCGAGGTGACGCCGGGCGTGTCGTAGAGGCGGGCCAGCAGGCCCTCCAGCGCGCGCGTGTCCTCAGTGCGCACCTTGAGCAGCATGCAAGTGTCGCCGGCGACCGTATGGATCTCCTCGACCTCCGGATATTTGGAGACCGCCATCAGTTCCGGCGTCTTGCCCCAGCCTCTTGTGTCGATATGCACGAAGGCCAGCAGCGGCTTCTTCACCGCCCTCGGATCGATGATCGCCGAGGTGGCGCGGATGGCCCCGCTGCGCTTCAGCCGCTTGACCCGCTCATGCGCCGCCGGCGGCGACAGGCCGACGCGCTCGCCGAGATCGGCATAGCTGATCGTCGCGTCCTCGACGAGAACGCCTAATATCTTTCGGTCGATCGGGTCGATCTCGCGGACCGGATGCTTGTTCCGCTGAATGTCATCTGTTTCTGCGTCCATATGGAAATTCTCCTTTGATGCGGAATTCAATTCGGCCATTATGGAGATATGTCGAACACCAATCAATCTGCAATTATGACCCACGCGCCTCGGGCGCCGATACCGGCCGCCGCCTATCTGCTGACGGGCTGTATCGCCGTCATCGGCTCCAACTCGCTGGTTCTGGGACCGATCGCGCCGGCGGTGGCTGCATCATTCGGCGCCAGCGTGCCAGCGGTGATGACGGCTGCCGCCGCCTTCGGCCTCGGCACGTCGGCCAGCGCGCTCTTCCTTGCCCGCTACATCGACCGGATCGGCGCGCGCCGCATGCTGCAGGGCGCATTGCTGTTGCTGGCTCTGGCGCTCGTCGCCAGTGCTTTGGCGCCGACGGTCGTGTTGCTCGTCACGGCGCAACTCGTTGCCGGCATTGCCGCCGGCATCGCCATGCCGGCGATCTATGCCAGCTCGGCCGCGATCGCGCCGCCCGGCCGCGAGAGCGGCACCATCGGCGTGGTGCTGACCGGCTGGACGCTTTCGATGGTCGCCGGTGTCTCGCTGTCGGCCGTGATCGCCGATCTCATCCATTGGCGCGCCGTCTTCGCGGCCGTGGCGCTGCTGGCGGGAGCGGCCGTTGCCGGCCTTGCGATGAGTTCGCTGCACGACGTCAGGAAAAGCGGTCCGGCGCCGTCGCCGCTCGGCGCGCTCGCCGTTCCCGGCATCCTGCCGCTGCTCATTGCTTGCGGCGCCTTCATGACCGCCTTTTACGGCGTCTACGGCTATCTCGGCGACCATCTTCATGAAGCCCTCGGCGAGCCGGTCAGCGCCAACGGCCTGGCGGCGGTCGCCTACGGTCTCGGCTTCGGCGCGGCCGCTTTGCTCGATGGCGTCATCGACCGGCTCGGTGCGCGCCGTGTCATGCCGTTCGCCTATCTGCTGGTCGCCGCCGTCTATGTCGCCATCGCCTTGGCAAGCGCCGGCTTCGGCCTGCTGCTTGCGTCAATAGGCGTATGGGGTCTCGCCAACCATTTCGGGCTGAACGTGCTGGTCATGCGCCTCACCGCGCTCGATCCGGCGCGGCGCGGCACCATCATGGGTCTGAACAGCGCGGTCACCTATCTTGCCGTCACTGTCGGCACCGCAGGCTTCGGCCCGCTCTACACGACCCTCGGCTTCGCCAACTGCGCCTTGATCGCCGCGGGACTGATGCTGGTTGCGGCGGGCGCCGCGGCGTGGCGGCCGGCTGGTCCTCGATAACAGGCCTGCCTCACTCTTCGCTTCCGGCCGGAAATCCGTTTCGCACTTTTCCTGGGATTGCTCTAAGGCTGGCTTGCGAACCGGAGTCGCAGCCGATGAAGACGAGCCTCCAGATCACCGCCGAGCCCTTGCCGCAGGACCTCGCTTTCCTGAGCGGGAGCCTCACCGCCTTCAACGATGCCGATGTCGGCGCGTCAGGCAGGAAGGCGCTGGCGGTTATCGTGCGTGACGAACATGGTGTCATCGTCGCCGGCATTTCCGGCTACACCGCCTGGGGCTGGCTCTACGTGCAGTGGCTGTGGGTCGACGAAAGATTGCGCGGCCGGCGCGCAGCCGCCGGCATGCTCGACGCCGCCGAACGGGAAGCCATCGCACGCGGTTGTCACGGTGCCTGGATCGACACCTTCAACCCGGTCGCCGAAAAGGTCTATCGGCGTCAGGGCTACCAGCCGTTCGGCACGCTGCCTGACTTCCCCACCGGCCGCAGCCGCATCTTCCTGCAGAAGAAGCTGCCGTCCTGATCAGCCAGCCAGCTTTCCGCCGCGCATCGGCGCGGGCGCGCCGGTGGTGCTTGGAAAGCTGATCGGCAGGCCGCGCAGCACGCGCACGGCTAGGAAAGCAAAGCATTCCGCCTCCACCGCGTCGCCCTTCCAGCCCAACGTCTCGGCCTGCGCGACCTCGACGCCGGCGCGGCTTTCGAGCATTGCCATCATCGTCGGATTGTGGCGGCCGCCGCCGCTGACCGCCAGCCGCTTCGGCCGGCGCGGCAACAGGTCGAGCGCCTTGCCGACGGCTGACACGGTGAAGGCCGTCAGCAATGCTGCGCCGTCCTCCGCGCCGAGCCCCTCGGCCATCGCTGCGGTGAAGTCGAAGCGGTCGAGCGATTTTGGATAGGGTTTGGTGAGATACGGATGCTGCAGCAGCCGGGCGAGCCGCTCCTCGTCGACCTTGCCGGCAGCCGCCAGCTTGCCGTCGCGGTCCATCTCGCCGAGGCCTTTCGACTTGATGAAATCGTTGACCGGCGCATTGGCCGGGCCGGTGTCGAAGGCGACGATATTGTCCTTGCCGTCCCACCAGGTGATGTTGCCGACACCGCCGAGATTGAGCACGGCGGTGTCGCCGCTGGCGTCCGCCTCTTTAAGCAACGCGGCATGATAGGCCGCGGCTAGAGGCGCGCCTTGTCCGCCAGCCGCGACATCGGCCGAGCGGAAATCATAGGCGACCTTGGTGCCGAGCAGCGAGGCCATCAGCTCGCCATCGCCGAGCTGGCGGGTGCGGCCGATACGTCCCGGCTGCGGAGCGCGATGCAGCACGGTCTGGCCGTGGAAGCCGACGACGCCGATATCGGTCATTCGCATGCCCTGGCTCTCGACCAGATCCCTGACCGCCGCCGATTGCGCGCGCGTCAGCGCCTCCTCGGCTTCGCGAAAGATCGCCGGCTCCGGTCCCTCGAAATTCCAGGCGCGCGCCTGGCGCAGCGTCTCTTCGAGCAAGGTGCGGATCGACTGCGGGTAGGGGGCCAGCGTGTAGGTGCCGGTGTCGGCGATGCGTTCGCCATCGGTCTTGATCAGCGCCACGTCGATATTGCCGTCGAGCACCGTGCCGGTCATCAGGCCGACGGCCCAGATTGGTTCCATGGTCGTTCCTCGAATCGCCCTTCATCCACGTGTCGGATGGATCAGCCCCGCAGGCAAGTCTTTCGCCGCGCCCTTCCAGGTCGCCTTTTGCGCCAAATGGCGAAAATCGAGCAGCCACGTTCTTGCCTCTTGGCGCCAAAGGCGCGAGCCTGCGGGTTCGACATCGAGGTACCTCAAGGAGGAAACGTCATGGCAGCCAATGTTGCGGTGATCGCGGGCGCCGGCTCCGGGCTAAGCGCCTCGCTGGCGCGGCTTCTAGCCAAGGAGGGATTCCGCGTCGTCCTTGCCGCGCGTAACGTCGACAAGTTAGCGGCGCTGGTCAAGGAAACCGGCGCGCAAGCCGTCGAAACCGATGTGTCGGACGCTGCTTCCGTCGAGCACCTGTTCGAGGCGGCCGACAAGGAAGGCCCGCTCGAAATTGCCGTCTTCAACGCCAGCGGCCGCACGCGCGGCCCAATCGCCGAGCTCGATCCCGAGGCGGTCAAGCAAGCCCTGCTCGTCGGCGCCTATGGCGGCTTCCTTGTCGGCCAGCAGGCAGCGCGCCGGCTTCTGGCACGTGGTTCCGGCTCGATCCTGTTCACCGGCGCCAGCGCAAGCCTGAAAGGGTTCTCCGGCTCCGCCGGTTTCGCCATGCCGAAATTCGGCCTGCGCGGGCTGGCGCAATCGATGGCACGCGAGCTCGGCCCGAAGAACATCCATGTCGCGCATTTCATCATCGACGGCCAGATCGAGCCGGCCGGACAGGCGCCCGAGTCCGACCGGCCGGATCGTCGCCTCTCGCCCGATGCGATCGCCGAGACCTATCTCGCCGTCCATCGCCAGCATCGCAGCGCGTGGAGCTTCGAGGTCGAGTTGAGGCCGTGGGTCGAGACGTTCTGACGACCCATTGCGCGAAACGTACAGTAACACACCTCGATGCTGCTCATTATTTTAGAAAGTATGCATATTTCCTGACGCCGTTTTAGCGGTCTGCAATGTAAAAAAGCGCAAAATAAAATATACCTTTACTTAACTTCGGCATGCATACTGCGCGTTGTCAGATCTGTTGTCCGGCTCTCCTGCACGAATTGAGAATGGGCATGCCGCTTACACGTCGCACGCTGTTTGCAGCCGGAGGCGGAGGGCTGCTCATTGCGCAGGCGCAAGCCGCGGCCACGCCGGCCCAGGCGCAAGACGCTCCAAAACCCATCGTCAGCGACAACAAGCTGCGCATCGCCATGCCGGCCTTCGCGTCCGATCCGTTCTTTCCGGCCGACGGCTCGGGTGACAAGGGCATCGACATGGACCTGGCGCGCGGCATAGCCGCGGAGCTTGGCGTCGAACCGGTGTTCGACCGGTCCGCCGTGACCTTCGACGCCATGGTGCAAAAGCTGACTTCCGGTGAGGCGGACCTGGCGATCGGCAAGTTGAGCCGCACCCTTCAGCGCGGTCGCTCGATCCTCTATTCCCGGCCCTACGCCATGCTGCACCAGGGGTTGCTCGCCAACCGCGTGAACCTGGCGCGCATCGCGCAAGGCGAGCCGCCGGAGCAGATCATCCGCGATTTCTCCGGCGATCTCGGCGTCATCGAAGGCTCGTCTTTCGCCACCTATGCGGCCACCACGTTCCCGCGCGCGCAGATCCGACGCTTCGCGGGCTGGAATACGGTTGTCGATGCGATCCGCAACGGCGCGATCGACTTGGCCTATCGCGACGATTTCGAGATCAAGAAGCTGATGGTCGACGATCCCTCGATGACGGTCGTCGCGCGCTCGATCACGGTGACCGACAAGGTCGACACGATCGCGGTCGGCATCAGTCCGGACAATCCACATCTCGCGGCCTTCGTCGATCTCTATCTCGACCTGGCAAGGGGCCAGCAGGTCCTCAACACCGACGAGATCATCGCGCGCTACCGCCAGGGGAGCAAAGCCTGACAATGGCCGTCTCGGATGTAGCCGCACCCATGCCCTTCGATTGGCGCCTGGCGGCGAAGCGCATCCTGCGCTCGCCAGCGACGACGATCATCATGATCCTGGCCGGAATCCTGTGCGGCCTCTATTACCCGGCCTTCGCCCACGCGATCAGCCCCGTCGCGCAGATCTACCTGAATTTCCTCAAGATGGTCGTCCTGCCCTATCTGGTCTCGTCCGTCATCTTCTCCATCACCGCGATGGTTCAGGATCCGAAATCGGTCCGCTACCTCGGCAAGGTGGGCATAGCCGTGCTGGTCGTGTCGTTCCTCGCCGTGCTGGTGAGCGGCACCTATTCGCTGATCCTCAAGCCCGGCCAGATCGAGAACCCGCAGTCGCGCATCGAGCTCGGCGAATTCATCAATTCGCAAGGCAGCGTAGCCACCGATCTCGCATTTCCGTTCCAGCCGCCGCCGCTCACCGGGGATCCGAATGGCGGGCATTCGATCTTCATGGATCTGGTGCCGAACAACGTCTTCAACGCGCTGGCCTCGGGCCAGACCATCCAGGTCCTATTGTTCTGCCTGCTTTTCGGTCTGGCGATGGGCAAGATTCCGCAGCCCTCGTCGCTCAGCCTGTCGCAGGCGCTCAACGCGGTGTACCGGGCGTGCACGGTACTGACCAACTGGTTCGTCTGGGGATTGCCCTTTGCAACCTTCATCCTGATCGCCGACCAGACCGCGTCGACCGGCACCAAGCCGCTGATGCTGATGGGCGGCTATCTGCTGGTGATGGGTCTTTCCTGCCTGACATTTCTCGCCGGCGCGTTTGCAATTATCGCCATACGCTCGCGGCGGAGCTTCTGGGCCACGATCAAGACCTGCCAACCGCTTCTGATGGTGGCCATCACCACGCGCTCCTCGGTCGCCTCGCTGCCCTGGGTCATCAACCTGTTGAGCGAGCGGCTGCGCTTCAGCCTGGTGGTCGTCGAGCTGCTCGTGCCGCTGCAGGCGGCATTGCTGCGAACGGGCCCGGCTCTGGTCTACACTTCGGGCGTCCTGTTCATCGCCCAGCTCTACGGCCATCAATTGGCGATGCCGGACCTCTTGCTTGTCGGTATCGTCTCCGCGCTTCTGGCGCTGACCACCGGCGGCATGGGCAGCCTGCTCATCCTGTCACAGATGTCCATCGTCTGCGGCTATCTGAAGCTTCCTTTCGAGGCGGCGTTCGCCCTGTTCGTCGCGGTCGACGCGGCTGTCGATACGTTCATGACGCTGTCCAGCGTCTGCACCGTCGCGGCGAGCACGGCGATGATCGCGCCCAGCCACAGGGAGACGACGCAATCTGAAGAACCCGTCGCGGGCGAGTTCGAAGCCGAGCCGCCCGATGATCGACGACAGCATCCGCCCCCAGCTTGGCATCATTGGCGGTCTCGGGCCGCTGGCATCGGCGGACTTCTATTTCAAGCTGACCCGGATGACCGAAGCGCTCGGCGACAACGAGCATGTGCCTTCCGTCATCCTCAGCGTGCCGCAACTGCCCGACAGGACCGAGGCGATCCTTGGCAACCATGACGGACCGCTGGCGCCGCTGCAGGCCGTGGTCTCGACGCTCAACGAGCTCGGCGTCGCCTGTATCGCCATGCCCTGCAACACCGCACATCATTGGTACGATCGATTGGCGGCGAACTCGCGGGCCGAGATCATCCATATCGGCGACGCGGCGGTGGCGGAAATCCGTCGCGGCCTGGATCGCGGCAGGGTCGCGAATCTCGCAACCCGGGGCACGCTGGCCTCCGGCTTCTACCAGGACAGGGTATCGGCGGCGGGTTTCGAGCTTTGCCTTCCGCGAGGCACGGAGTTCCAGGAGCGCGTCGACAGCGCCATCGGCCTCGTCAAGGCCGGCTCGATCGCGCAGGCCGCGGCCGAGACCGAACGGGCGCTTCATCTCGCGCAACTGGCTGGCGCCGATGCAGCACTTCTCGGCTGCACCGAACTGTCGGTGGTGGCGGCCAACCTCGGCGACACGAACGGATTGATCGTCATCGACAGCAACGCCGCCCTGGCGCGGGCCAGCCTGACGCGATTGGGCTTCGGCATTCAGGAAGCGCGAGGCCTGCCGACGGTGCTGCGGCCAACGGCGCATGACCGGCTGCCCTGGCGCGCCGCGCAACGCGTCTGATGCGCGCTGCCGCCCGGTAGAAATGCCTGATTTGCGTCGGCCGAAGCCCATTTGAACGCGATTTGCCGCAAAACCCGGGAATTGAGCGCCGGCTTGCGCCGTTTTCAATGAGATTGGTCGGCGCGTTTCTTCACCCGCAATGGCGCGCATGGCATCTTGCGGCAGGAGCGCTAGAGCAATTCCAAGGAAAGTGTGCAGCGGTTTTCCGTCCGGAATTGCGAAAGACAAGAGTTACCGTAGGAGGAGCCTGTCCATGCCCAGAATAATTCCGGTGCTCGATCTCGATCGCTTGGAGCAGGGACCGTCGGAGCTTCGAACTTTTCTGTTTGACTTGCGCACAGCCGCCCGCGACGTCGGCTTCTTCTATCTCAGCGGCCACGGCATCACCCAACCGGAGATCGATGCGGTGCTGGGCGCCGCCCGCCGCTTCTTCGCTCTGCCGGAGGCCGACAAGCTCGGCATCGAAATGGTGAAGTCGCCGCAGTTCCGTGGCTATACGCGCGCCGGCGGCGAACTGACCAGGGGCAAGGCCGACTGGCGCGAGCAGCTCGACATCGGCGTCGAGCGTCCGACCATTGCGCAGGGTCCGGGAGTGCCGGCCTGGACGCGGCTGCAGGGTCCGAACCAGTGGCCGGCCGCATTTCCCGATCTGAAGCCCGCGCTGCTCGCCTGGCAGGCAAAGGCGACCGACGTGGCGATCCGGCTGCTCAAGGCTTTCGCGGCGTCGCTCGATCAGCCGGAGGACGCTTTCGATCCGATCTATCGCGGCGAACCGAACCATCGCATGAAGATCGTGCGCTATCCCGGCCGCGACGCCACCGGCGACGACCAGGGCGTCGGCGCGCACAAGGATGGCGGGTTCCTGACCCTCCTGCTGCAGGACGAGAACAAGGGCCTGCAGGTCGAATATGACGGCAGCTGGGTCGATGTCGACCCGATCCCGCAGACGCTTGTCGTCAACATCGGCGAACTGCTCGAGCTCGCCTCGAACGGCTATCTCAGGGCTACCGTGCATCGCGTCGTCACGCCGCCGGCCGGCGTCGAGCGCATTTCGGTTCCGTTCTTCTTCAGCGCCCGGCTCGACGCGACGATCCCGCTTCTCGACCTGCCCGAGGAATTGGCGGCCGAAGCGCGCGGCCCGGCTAGCGACCCTGACAATCCGCTCTTCCGCAACGTCGGGATCAATGTGCTGAAAAGCCGGCTGAGGTCGCACCCCGACGTGGCGCGGCGTCACTATGCCGATCTGTTGGAAAAAGCATCGGCCACTGGCTGAAGATTTCGCGCAGTTCGAGCGAGATTTTTTCGCAATTTCGATCTTTTTTGGAATTCCGTTCGTGGAAAATACACCGTTCAGGCCCCAAATAACAACCATCGCTCGGTGTTTTCCTCCCATTGCGCCGGGCGATGTTCCCCTCTGAAGGTTATGACCTTCATACTTGGCCGGGCCGCTCTCGCGCCCGGCCTTTTTCCTTCCTGTGCTGGGAATAAGCCGATCAGGCGAAGCCTACGCGGATGGTTCCGTATGGCCCGAAATCCGAGACGATCTCGTCGCCATGCCGGCATTCGACCGGCCGGATGAAGGAGCCCGACAGCACGACCTGGCCGGCTTCGATGCGCATGCCGTATTGATGCAGCCGGTTGGCGAGCCAGACGATGCCTTTCGCCGGATGGTCGAGCACGCCGGCGCCGAGCCCCGTTTCCTCCACCTCGCCGTTGCGCGACACGATGGCGCCGATCCAGCGCAGATCCGCCTCGCGCGGCCCGGCCGAACGGCCGCCGACGACGATGCCGGCATTGGCGGCATTGTCCGAGATCGTGTCGAAGAAGGTCCTGATCTTGCCGGTCTCCTTGTTCATCCGCTCGATGCGGGTGTCGAGGATTTCAAGCGCAGGCGTGATGTGATCGGTGGCGTCGAGCACATCGTCGATCGAAATATCCGGACCGGCCAAAGGCACCTTCATGACGAAGGCGATCTCGGCCTCGATACGCGGCTGGATGAAACGATCGGCCGGCACCGTGCCGCCGTCCGCGAAGAACATGTCGTCGAACAGAATCCCGGAATCGGGAATGTCGATGCTGAGCGCCGACTGCATCGCCTTCGAGGTCAGGCCGATCTTCCAGCCCTTGATCGTCAGTCCCGATGCGGCCTTCCGCTTCACCAGCGCCGCCTGCACGCGATAGGCGTCGTCCATCGTCGCCTGAGGAAAATCGAGGCTGAGCAGCCTGATCTGCCGGCGGTCGCGCTCGGCTTCGAACAGCCGCTGTGCGGCGGCCTCGACTTGGCTTTCCGTCATCATCGGCCGGTTCCCTCGTCGGCGACGCCGTTGCGAAGCAGGCCGATGCCGTCAGCCTCAACCTCGATCACATCGCCCGGCTTCAGCCAGACCGGCGGGTCGAAGCGGGCGCCGGCGCCCGTTGGCGTGCCGGTGACGATGACATCGCCCGGCACCAGCGTGGTGAAGGTCGAGATGTAGTTGATGATCTTGGCGAACGAAAAGATCATGCGCCCGGTGCGGTCCTGCTGGCGCAGTTCGCCGTTGACGCGGGTGGTCAGCGAAATGTCGGCGATCTGAGCCCCATCGGTGAACGGCACCAGCCAGGGACCGATCGAGCCGGTCCGATCGAAATTCTTGCCTTGGGTGACGTTGAACTTGGCGTGACGCACCCAGTCGCGGATCGTGCCTTCGTTGCACAGCGAGAGCGCCGCGATATGGCCGAGCGCATCGGCTTCGGCGATGCGTCGCCCGCCCTTGCCGATGACGACGACGACCTCGCCCTCATAGTCGAGCTGTGGTGATTCCGGTGGCCGCACCAACGGCGCGCCATGGCCGACGAAGGAACGCGGGAAGCGGATGAACAGCGACGGGTTCGAAGGCGCCGCCTGCCCGTCCTTGTACTCCTCGTTGCGGTCCGGATAGTTGACGCCGACGCAGATGATCTTTTCAGGTGAGGGGATCGGGATTTCGTAGGCGATGTCCTTGACGCTGAAATCGGCTGCTAGACCCTCGGCCTCTTCGGCGAGTTTGCCGAGAGCGCCGGCCTCGATCACTTCGCGCAGCGTCGGCCATTCGGGATGACGCGCCGAGAGGTCGACGACACCCTTGTCGGTGATGGCGCCGTAGCGCGTCTTGCCGCCGGCGGTGAAGGTGGCGAAGCGTCCCGCGCTCATGCTGATGCTCCGTTAAGGCGCCACGATCGGCGAGGCCGCCAGATCGGACTTGCGCGGCTCGACACCCGCGAAAACGCTGCCTTCCTCGAACCAGCTTCGCGGCGCCGGCGCGCCCCACAGCGTCTGGCGCTGCGGGTCCTTGAGGTCCCATCTGATCGGCTCGAGATCGGGATCGACCGTCTGGTAGTCCGAGCAATAGATCTCGATGCGATGGTTGTCCGGGTCGCGGATGTAGAGGAAGAAGGCGTTGGAGATGCCGTGCCGTCCAGGCCCGCGCTCGATGTTGCCGACATAGCCGGTGGTTGCCATCAGGTCGAGCAGGTCGATGATGTTGAGCGGCGTCGGCACCCAGAAGGCGACATGATGCAAGCGCGGGCCGAGGCCGTTGGTGAAGGCGATGTCGTGCACGCCGCCCTTGCGGTGCGTCCAGGCGGCCCACAGTTTTCCGGTCTCGGCATCCTCGGTGTATTCGGTCACGCGGAAGCCGAGCTCGTTGTAGAAGGCAACCGATTCATCGACATTCGGCGAGAAGCAGTTGAAGTGGTCGATGCGCAGCGGCTTCACGCCCTTGTAAAGCGCGTATTTCTGGTGGATCGGCGGCAGCCGCTCCATCTTCGAATAGAATTCGAGCGGGATGCCGTGCGGGTCACGGGTGCGGAAGGTGCGCGACTGGTACGGCCGCTCGACCCACTCCACCGGCAAGCCCTTGGCTTTGAAGAAATGCTCGGCCTTGTCGAGGTCCTCGTCGGAGAAGACCTTGAAGCCGAGCTCGCGCGCTTCCGGCGCCGTCGCCTTGCGCAGCACGATGCAGTGATGGCCGCGCTCTTCCATGGCGCGCAGATAGATGGCACCGCTGGTCTCGTCCGTCACCTGCAGGCCGAGCGTGTCGACATAGAAGGCGCGGGATTTCGCCAGGTCGGTGACGGCGAGCTCGACATGGCTGAGCCGCACGATGTTGAAGGCAGGGTAAAGGTTGGGTTGGGGCAGGGCCATCTGTGTCTCCGGTCAGCCGCCGAGCTTCTGGATCGAATGCGGCGCCGTGGCGAACGCAATGTTCTTGGTTTCCATGTAGAAGTCGAACGACCAGTCGCCGCCGTCGCGGCCGATGCCGGAGCTCTTGACGCCGCCGAACGGCGTCGGCAGATGCCGCACATTCTCCGAATTCACCCAGATCATGCCGGCGTCGAGCGCGTCGGTGAAGCGCAGCGCGCGGGTGACGTCGGAGGTCCATAAATAGCCGGTGAGCCCATATTGCGTGTCGTTGGCCAGAGCCAGCGCATCGGCCTCGTCTTTGAACGGGATCGCCGTCAGCACCGGCCCGAAGATTTCCTCCTGGGCGATGCGCATCTTGTTGGTGGCGCCGACGAACAATGTCGGGCTGACATAGCAGCCGCCGCCAGGCCCCGCGAACTTGCCGCCGCCGGCGGCGACCACCGCGCCTTCCGATTTGCCGATCTCGATATAGGAGAGCACCTTTTCCTCATGCACCGGATGGATCAGCGGGCCGACCACCGTCTCGGGATCCAGCGGATGACCGATTTTGATGCGCTTGGCTTTCTCAGCCACCATATCGGTGAATTTATCGTGGACGGACGCCTCGACCAGCAGGCGCGAGGACGAGGTGCAGCGTTCGCCGTTCAGCGAATAGATCATGAAGACGGCGGCGTCCGCCGCGCGTTCCAGGTCGGCGTCGGCGAAGACGATGACCGGGTTCTTGCCGCCGAGCTCGAAATGCACGCGCTTCAGCGTTTCGGCGCCCTGCTTCATGATCATCGAGCCGGTGCGGCTTTCGCCCACGAAGCCGATCGCCTTGATGTCGGGGTGCTCGGTCAGCGCCCGGCCGGCATCCTCGCCGAAGCCGTTGACCAGATTCCACACGCCCCTGGGCAGGCCGGCTTCCTCCGCGATCTCGACCAGCAGCCGTGCCGTCAGCGGCGACAGCTCCGCCGGCTTGTGCACGATAGTGCAGCCGGCGGCCAGCGCCGGCGCGATCTTCCAGGTCGACAGCATGAAGGGCGTGTTCCACGGCGTGATCACGCCGACCGGGCCGATCGGCACGCGCGTCGTCAGATTGAGCTGATTCGGCGCTCTCAGCGAGCGGCCGTCACGCGCTTCCGGCGCGCGGTCGGCATAGAAGCGGAAGTTCTCGGCGCCGCGCAACGCCGCCTTGGCCATGAATTTCAGCGACTGCCCGGTGTCCATGCATTCGACGAAGGCGATCTCTTCGGCGCGCGCGACGATGGCGTCCGCTATTCTATGCAGCAGCTTCTTGCGTGCGTCGCCGGATATCGCCGCCCAGTCCTTGAAGGCAGCCTTGGCCGCTTTTGCCGCGCGGTCGATGTCGGCTGCCTTGCCGCGTGCCACGGTGGCAATCTGCTTGAGGTCGACGGGCGAAAGCGTCTCGAAGGTCGAGCCGTCCGCGGCAGGCACCGCTTCGCCGCCGATCTGGTTGAGCACGCCATCCTTCCGGAAGCGTTCCAGATAGGCCTCGGCCTTTCTCAGATTGTCGTCCAATGCCGCCATGATTTCTTTCCCGTTCTAGATCACTTGCCACGCAGGCGCGGATGGATGGCGTTCTTCTTCCAGCTCAGTTCGGCGTCGATCTCACGGATCTCCAGCGACAGCGCGAAATGCGGCGTGGCAAACAGCGATGCCAGGTGATCCGTCACGGTCGCGAAGATCGCCTCGCCGGCGCTCTTCTTTTCCGCCGCGCTGCGGCCCTTGCCGATGCGGAAATTCATGTCGATGAAGCCGTTCTCCGGCAGCCGGTCGGCAATCGCGTAGGCTTCGGCGCGGAAGGCTCGTACCCGGACAGCGCCCGGTTCGAACAGCCCGGTTTCGAGAATGGTTCGCGAGACCAGCGCGCAAAGCTCGCCCATGTCGACCTTCGCGTCGAGATTGGCCGAATATTCGATCGCCATATGGGGCAAGGTTTCCTCCACCTTGTAGTTAACATGTGAATTACATCTTGACGACCGAATGTCAAGCGTCGTTCTCTGCGCGGATGCAGCTCCCGGGTGGGATTGCCGCTCTCGGCAAAATCGCGGATATAGCTGCGATCCGGGCCCTAATCCTTGTTGCGAGTCGTACTGGTCTGGAATTTTTCGGAGACCTGATTTTGCTACCGCCCAGCACCCGCCGCTCCTTGCCCATGGCTCTGCTTCGCGCCCGCGAAGTGATCATGGCGCATTTCCGGCCGATGCTTGCACGCCACGATATCACCGAGCAGCAATGGCGCGTGCTGCGCGTGCTGGCCGAAACCGGGCCGCTGGAGGCGACTGAGCTCGCCAACCGCGCCTCGATCCTGCCGCCGAGCCTCACCCGCATCATCAAGGCGATGGAACAGCGGGAGTTCATCACCCGCAACAAGGTCAAGGATGACGGCCGCCGCGCCTTGCTCGCCATCAGCCCGGCCGGCGTGGCCTTGATCGAGGAACTGGCGCCCGAGCGGGTCGCCATCTACGACGCCATCGAGAAGCGCTACGGCGCCGAAGAGCACGAGCGCCTGCTCGACATGCTGGAGAGCCTGATCCAGTCGGAGTCGGTGGACGGCTGAGAAGCCTACCCTCCAAAACTCCCCACCGCGCTCGGCTGCATGAAGTTGCGCCCGACATAGAGCAGCGCCGCCTCGTCGCTGCCGCGGCGAATGTCGACGACGCGGCCGAACATCACGTTGTGCGTGCCGACCTTGTTCACCGCGCCGATCTCGCAATCGAAGCTGACGATGGCGTCGAGCAGCGCCGGCATGCCGGATGGCATCGTCTGCCAGCGCGCGGCTTGATAGCGCTCGGCCATGTCGCGGATCGCGCCGGCGAATTTTGCCGCCAGATGCATGTGCGATTGGGTCAGCACGTTGACGCAGAAGCGTTGGTTGGCGAGGAACATGCCGGTCTGCGCCGAACGCTCGTTCATGCAGACCAGCAGCGTCGGCGGATCGTCGGAGACGCTGCACATGGCGGTCGCGGTGAAGCCGCCGCGCCCGGCCGGACCGTCCGTGGTGACGATGTTGACCGGCGCGCAGACCCGCGCCATGGCCTCGCGGAATTCCAGCCTCGCGACTTGTGTTGTCATGGCCGCTTCCATCGCCGGCCCCGTCAGTTGGGCTGGGCGGCAATCGGCGGCAGCCAGGTGTCGCCGGTCCAGCCCTTTTCGTCATAGTCGGCCATGCATTGGTCGACCAGTTCCTCCATCTGCTTCAGCCGGCCCCCGCGCTCGGCGCCCTTCAGCACCTGCAGCCGCACCTCTTCCGGCGCACCTGCATAGTTGAGCTCGTAGAGCGCGTGGCGGCCGCCGAATTCGGTGCCGGTCGCGTCCCATAACAGCTTCATGATCTTGATGCGCTCGACATGGCCCATGTCGTCGGAGCCGCGCACATATTGCGCGAGATAGCGGTCGATCTCGGGATTGTCGAAGTCGCGCGCCGAGGACGGCAGATAGATCAGCCCCGAGGCGATCACCCGGCGCACCGTGTCGATGACGCGCGGATACGCTTCCGACATGAAGGTCCGGTAGGCGAGCGCGGCCTCGAGATTGGGCAGCACCGCGCCGTTCGCCCACGGTATCGGATTGTGCGCCATCGCATTGGAAAAGCTCCAGAACATGTGGCGCAGCGCAATCACCTCGCCGAGCGCCGCCTGGTTGCCGCGAAAGGCATCGCCGCCTGTCGCCCGCAGCGCCTTGGCGAGCAGTCCGGCGAGGAAGTCGAGCTTGACGGCGAAGCGCGTGCAGCCCTGGAAGCAATAGCCATGCATGAAGCCCGACGCCGGATGGAAGGACAGGATCTTCTGCGCATCGCGCAGCACCAGCACGTCCTCCCAGGGGATGAAGACGTTGTCGAGCACCAGGATCGCGTCGTTCTCGTCGAAGCGCGACGACAGCGGATAGTCGAAGGGATGGCCGACTGTGTTGGCCGTCTGCTCATAGGAGACACGGCAGAACATCTTTATGCCAGGCGCATTCATCGGCACGATGAACATCACCGACAGCGATGGATCTTCCGTCACTGTCGCCGAGCTCTGCGCCAGGAAATTGTAGTGGGTGAGCGCCGACGACGTCGCCACCACCTTGGCGCCGGACACCCAGATGCCGGCGTCGTTCTCCTTGGTGATGTGCACGAACACGTCCTTCACCTGCTCGGCCGGCTTGTGGCGATCGATCGGCGGGTTGACGATGGCGTGGTTCATGAACAGGACCGCCTCCTGGGCCCGCTTGTGCCAGGCGCGCGCATTGTCCTTGAACGGGCCGTACCATTCGGCATTGGCGCCGAGCGTGTTCATCAGCGCCGCCTTGTAGTCGGCGGTGCGACCCATCCAGCCATAGGTCATGCGCGCCCAATGCGCGATCGCGCTTTGCTGCGCGGCAAGATCGGCAGGGGAATGGGCGACGCGGAAATATTTGTGGGTGTAGCCGCCCGAGCCGGTATCGGTCGGCGAGGTCAGCACAGGCTGCTGGTTCGGATCGTGCAGCGCGTCGTAGAGGCGGGCCAGCGAACGCACCGAATTGCGCATTGCCGGATGGCTGGTGACATCGGCCACCCGTTCGCCATTGATGTAGACCTCGCGCCCGTCGCGCAGGCTCGCCAGATATTCGGTGCCCGTGAACGGCCGCGAATTGTCGGCCCGGAATTCTTCCGATCGCATCATGATCCTCCCTTGGATTGTTGGAGAGTAGCCGCAAGCCGCCGGATGGTTTATGGACGAAAGCGCAAAACCGATTGGACTTTTTCGAGCGTCTCATGAGCCAGACCGCCATCCCGGAATTCTTCGTCTACGGCGAGCCGGCGCGGGCGCTCGACGTCGGCTTCCTGCATGTCGAGACCGTGCAAGCCCGCGCTTCCGTGCACCGCGGCCGGGTTCTGGCGCACAAACATCCGCAAATGGCGCAGATCACCTTCTGGACGAGCGGGCAGGGCGTCTATCGGATCGAGGACAAGACCTGGAGTTTTTCGGCACCGACGGTCAGCTTCATGCCGAGCGGCGTCGTGCATGGGTTCGACATCGAGCTAGGCACCGACGCCATCGTCGTCTCGGTCGCGGACGCTGCGCTCGCGGCCATCGCCGAGCACTCGGCCCTCCAGCTTGATCAGCCGGTTTTCGTGACCGGGCGAGGTGACGCGGCGCCTTGGGAGCGGCTTACCGACACCATCAAGATGATCCAGACCGAATATGTCGAGGCCCAAGCCGGCGCGGAAAAGATCCTGCCGCCGCTGATCGCGGTGGCATTGTCGCACATCGCCCGTCTCGACGCCCAGTCGCATGCGGTGACCGTCCCGGCCGTGGTGGCTCTCGGCGGCCGGCTCAGGCGGCTGATCGACCGGCATTTTCGCGATGACTGGCCGGTCGAGCGCTATGTCGCGGAGCTCGGCACCACGCGCCATCTGCTCGACAAGGCGGCGCATCAGGTGCTGGGCTCGGGCGTGCGTCAGGCGATCGGCGAAAGACGTCTGGTCGAGGCCAAGCGCCTGCTGCTCTTCACCATCCGCACGGTCGAGGACGTCGCCTACGAAACCGGCTTCAACGATCCCGCCTATTTCTCGCGCTTCTTTCGGCAGGCGGTTGGCGTGTCGCCGGCGGCGTGGCGCAAAGCGAGATTGCAGGCAGTAGGCAGTAGGCAGTAGGCAGTAGGCCTTTCTCTACTCTATTCCCTACTGCCCAAGCCCTATTCCCTAGGCCGCGGCAGCGGCCAGCCCCGCATCCAGCCCCTCGGCAATCCTTGCCACATCGGCGGCGGTTATGATCAGCGGCGGCGACAGGATGATGTTGTTGCCGGAGACGCGCAGCATGACGCCCGCGCCATAAGCTCCGTCCGCGACGGCGGCCATCGTCTTCTTGTCGACCGGCTTCTTGGCGGCGCGGTCCGAGACCAGTTCGAGGGCCGCCATCAGGCCCTGATAGCGGACATCGCCGACCAGCTTGTGCTTCGCCTTCAGTGCCTCCAGCGCCTTGCCGAGCTCGACGCCGCGCGCGGCGGCATTCTCGTTGACGGCCAGCCGCTTCGTCTCGGCCAGAGCCGCCAGGCCGGCCGCGCAGCCGACCGGGTGGCCGGAATAGGTATAGCCGTGGCCGATCGCGCCGAAGCTCGTCTTGTCGGCCTCGAAGACGTCGGCGACCTTGGCGCCGATCAATGTCGCGCCGAGCGGGAAATAGCCTGATGTGATCGCCTTGGCGATGGTCATGAAATCCGGCTTCGTGCTGGAGAGTCGCGAGCCTGACCAGGCGCCGGTGCGGCCGAAGCCGGTCACCACCTCGTCGGCGATCAACAGGATGTCGTGGCGGTCGCAGATCGCCCGCACCATCGGCATGAAGCTGTCATGTGGGACGATGACGCCGCCGGCGCCGAGCACCGGTTCCATGATGAAGGCGGCGATCGTATCGGCGCCCTGAAAGGCGATCTCTTCCTCGATCGCCCGCGCGCAGAGTTTCGCAAGCTTCGCCGGGTCGGTCTCGTCGAACGGGTTGCGGTATGTCCACGGCGCCGGCGTGTGGAAGACGCCGGGCAGCAGCGGTTCGTAGTTGCGCCGGAAATTGGCATTGCCGTTGACCGAGGCGCCGCCGAAATGCGTGCCGTGATAGCCCTTCTTCAACGCCAGGAATTTCGTGCGGTCGCCCTGGCCGCGGATCTTCCAATATTGCCGCGCGAGCCGCAGCGCCGTCTCGACCGAGTCCGAGCCGCCCGAGGTGAAGAAGGCGCGCGCCATGCCCTCCGGCGCGAACCACTGGGTCAGCTCGTAAGCGAGCTCGATCGATGGCCCGGTCGAGGTGCCGCGAAAGCCTGAGTAATAGGGGAGCGCGTCGAGCTGTCCCGTCATCGCCTTCTTGATCGAATCGCAGCTGTAGCCGAGGTTGACGTTCCAGAGGCCGCCGACGGCGTCGAGCACCGTGCGGCCCTCGGCGTCGGTCACCGAAACGCCTTCGCCCTTCATGATGATCTTCGGCGGGCTCGCCCGCATTTCGGCCGGATGCGCCATCGGATGCCAGATCGGCTTGGCGTTGTTTTCGGTGAGGAAGTTGATGTCACGCATCGGGAGGAACTCCGGTTTTGCAATCAGGAGAGCGTCAGGCCGAAATGGCTGAGCGCCTCGGCATAGCTTTGCGCCGGTCGGGCGACGTCGAAATGAACGGTCGGCATGCCGGCGGCAATCGCACCGTCGACATTGCGCTTCTGGTCGTCGACGAAGACGCAGGCCGCAAGCGGCAGCCGCACCGCTTCGCCGACCATCGCATAGGCGCGGGCATCGGGCTTGAGGATTTTCGTATAGGTCGCATCGACGATCGTCTCGAAAAGCGAAAGCAGCGGCAGGCGCTGGCGAAAATCAGCGCCATAGAACAGGTCGAGCTCGTTCGACAGGATGGCGAGGCGGACACCGGCGGCATGCGCCGTGCGGATGGCCTGGTCGGCCTCCGGTCGCACCACTTTTTCCGGCTCCGCTCCGCGCGCCCGCTGCACGAAGGTTTGCATGTCCTGCCAGTCTTCTCCGACCAATTGGCCGACTTCGCGCGTACGCGCTTTCCAGTAGTCGCGTTCGCTGATCTCGTCGGCCTGCATCGAGCGCCACAGCGCATCGGAAAGCGGGTCGAATGGTCCGCGCCAACCGAGCGTGCCGGGCTTGAGCCCGAGCGCCTGCTCGGTCAGCGCATGCGTCTCGAACAAGGTGCGGGTGACCACGCCGCCGAAGTCCAACACCAGCGCCCGCGGCTTCACCAGGCTCATGCCACGCGCCTGCCGGTCACGCCGGGGGGAACGATGCCTTCCGCCACCCAGCGGTCGAAGATTTCCAGCGCCTTGGCGCTGAAGGCGTCGTCGTTGATATGCCCGACGATCTCATGCAGCTCGGCATTGTCCGGCACGCGCGCCCTCATCTCCTCGACGAAGGCCGACAGCGCTTCCGGCTCGTAGAGCGGCTCGCCTTGCTGGTCCCATTGCTGGATGCCGCCGGCGGGCAGGATGAAGGCGGTCGGACCGGTCGCCGCGGCGAGCTTGTCGCCGATGGCGCGCGCGATCTCCCGGCGTGTCGCGCCGTCGGAGGTGACCGAGGCAAGCAGGCGGTTATGCGCGTGGTACGGCCGTTCCGTGAAGCGCGACGGCACCGCCTGCCAGGTCGGGAAATCCACCATGTCGATGGCGCCGGGCGCGACGATCTGCGGGATGCCTTGCCGCCCGGCATTCTCCAGCCGGTCGGTGCCCGAATTCACCACCGAGCCGGTAAGCTGGTTGGCAAGCTCCTGCAGGCTGAAATCGAGCACCGCGACGAAGCCCTTCTGCGCGGCGATCGCCTCCAGCGCCCGCCCGCCCATGCCGGTGGTGTGGAAGACGATGACCTCATAGCCGCGCTTTTCCAGCTCAGGCTTCAGCGTCACCATATATTGCAGGCAGCTTTTGCCCAGCGAGCTCATGCCGACCTTCGGCCGCGACATATCGGGTTTGACGACAGCCCGCGCGGCGCCGACGATGGCGCCGCTGGCCTGCGACAGCACCGCCTTGCAGGCGCTGTTGAGCCCGTAGAGGCCGCCGGCCCACAGGATCATCATCAGGTCGGTGGCGATGCGCTCCGGCGGCACGAGATGCGAATAGGCGATCGTCGAGACGACGAATTTCGGCACGCCGAGCGGCAGCGCCAGCGCGACGTCGAGTGCAAGGTCGGTGCCCATCGAGCCGCCCAGTGCGATGAAGCCGTCGATTTCGCCCCTGTCGTGCAGCGAGCGCGCAAGCCGCGAGGCGCCAAGCGCCATCAGCGTCATCGCGGTATTCTCGTCGCCGCTGGCGATGATCGCCTCGATGGTGGTGTCCGCCGCGCGCGCCATCGCATGCTTGTCATGCTCCGGCTTGTAGGGCGGGTCGCCAAGCACGCTGACGTCCATCATCACGGCAACGCCGCCGACGGCCTCGATGCGCTCGCGCATGAACAGAAGCTCGTCGGCCTTGGTGTCGCCGGTGCCGATAACCAGGATTCGGCGTTTCTCCTCCACATCAGTCTCCCTGCAGTCTCTCGTTGGTTGTCAGGCCCGCTTTTGGCCGGCCAGCCGGCCGAACAGCCGCTCGCCGATCTCGCGACCCGCGGCGGTCACGCTGACGCCAAGCCGCTCGATGTCGGCCTTTTGGGTGCGCACTCTCGGCGCCGCCACCGCGATGGCGCCGATGGCGTAGCCGTCGGTGCCGAGAACCGGGGCGGCGACGCTCATCACGCCCTCCTCGAAACCCTGCGCGCCGATGGAATGCCCGCGCGCGCGGGTGGCGGCGACTTGTTCGGCCAAAGTGTTTGCATCGCCGATGGTGAAGGGCGTGAAAGCCGGCATCGGTCCGGCAAGGATGGCCTCGCGGATGCGCTCCTCGGTGAAAGCCAGGAATGCGATGCCGGACGCCGTCGCATGCATCGGCAGCACGTCGCCGAGTTGCACGCTGACACGATTGGCCTTGGCCGATTCGATGACCTGGACGGTGATCAGGCCGCGCTTCGAATATTCCGAGAGATGCGCCGTCTCGCCGGTCTCGGCGGCCAGCATCTCGACCACCGGCACGGCCATGCGCAGGAACGGAAACTGCGCCTCGCGCATCAGCGCCAGCCGCGTCAGGCCGGCTCCTAGCCGGTAGAGGCGCGTCGCCTCGTCCTGCTCGACCAGCCCTTGCGCAATGAGCGAAACCAGCAGCCGGCGCGTCGTCGCCTTGTCGAAGCCGGCGCCCTTGGCAAGGTCGGCAAGCGCCGCCTCGGGCGCGCCGCCGCCCAGCACCTCCAGCAGCGAAATGGCTTTGGCCACCGTGCTCATCGCGTGTCCGATCCTCCGTCAGATACTTAACGTGCGAATTAACTTGACAGCAAGTCGATTCCTTTGCAAGTCTAATATCGAAATGCCGTTGCAAATAATGAAATGCGCATTGGCCCTCTCAGAAGGCCCTCGGCATCTCAGGGACACTTGGTTTCCGCAATGCGGAATGGAGGGAAAAATGACCACACTTGAAGCCGGAGAAGTGAACCGGCTGAGGAAGAACAGCCTTGGCGTCGGCGCCATCACCTTCATGGTGATTTCGGCCGCCGCACCGCTCACGGCCGTTGCCGGCGGCACGCCGCTCGGCATGCTGATGGGTAACGGCGCCGGCTTTGCCGGCACCTATCTGATCGTGACGCTGTTGCTGCTCCTGTTCGCGGTTGGCTATGTCGCCATGTCGCGCCACATCGGCAATGCCGGCGCCTTCTACGCCTACGCCGCGCGTGGACTGGGCGGCCTCGCCGGCGGCGCCGTCGCGCTGATCGCGATCCTCTCCTACAACGCCATGCAGATCGGCGTCATGGGCCTGCTGGGCGCGGCCACCGCAGGGCTGTTCGCCGGCTGGGGCATCAATCTGCCCTGGTGGGTGTGGAGCTTCATTGCCATCGCCATCGTCGCCGTGCTCGGCTACCGGCAGGTCGACCTGTCGGCCAAGATCCTGACGGTGCTGGTGCTTGCCGAATACGTCGTCGTGCTGATCCTCGACCTCACCATCCTCAAGACCGGCGGCGACAGCGGCCTGTCGGCGGCGCCCTTCAGCTGGAGCCAGATCGCCAGCGGCGCGCCGGCCATCGCCATCCTGTTCTGCTTTGCCGCCTTCATCGGCTTCGAGGCGACCACGATCTATGCCGAGGAGGCGCGCGACCCGAAGGTCACCATTCCGCGCGCCACCTATTTCTCCGTCATCCTGATCGGCCTGTTCTATATGATCACCGCCTGGCTGATGGCGGTAGGCGCCGGCGTCGACAAGCTGTTGCCGTCGCTGCAGGCTTTGCAGGATCCGACCACCTTCCTATTCGGCCTCTCCGACCGCTACGCCGGAACGCTGCTCACCCACGCCATGAGCATCCTCTTCGTCTCCAGCCTGTTCGCCGGCGTGCTCGCCTTCCACAACGCGGTCGCCCGCTACATCTACGTCGCCGGCCGCGAAAAGCTCCTGCCGCAGTCGATCGGCGTGACGCATTCGGCGCATCAGAGCCCGCATGTCGCCTCGGTGATCCAGACCGTGCTCGCGGCCGTCGTTATCGGGCTGTTCGCGGTGCTCGGCCTCGACCCGGTGCTGGCGCTGTTCTCGTGGCTCACCAACGTCGCCACGCTCGGCGTCATCGTCATGATGGCGGTGGCCTCGCTCGCCGTCGTGATGTACTTCCGCGCCAACCCGTCCAACCAGGAGAACGGGCTGAAGACCACGATCCTGCCAGCGCTGACCTTCATCGCCTTTGCCATCATCATCTACCTGATCGTCATCAATTTCGGCAGCCTGTCGGGCGCCGGTGGCTTCCTCGGCGTATTCCTGCCGGCGCTGGTGCTGATCGCGGCCGTGGTCGGACTGTTCTTGGCAGGTGCCTTGAAGAACCGCGATCCGGTTGCCTTCGAAAGCCTCGGCAAGCCGCTCGGCGATTGATGGGCAGGTGATTGATGGACAAGGGGCGGCGTCCGCGCCGCCCCGCCTTAACGGAGCGGGAGCAGCGGCATGAGCTTTACCGATGGTATCACGGTCGAGGCGCTGGAAGCCGACCCCTATCCGATCTACGCCGAGCTCAGGCGCAACGCGCCGGTCGCTTTCGTGCCGGCGGTCAATCTCTGGTTCGTCACCCGCTGGAAGGACGTCGAGACCGTCGCCAAGTCGCCCGACATCTTCTCGGCGGCTGTCGGCACCTCGCCGGTCGAGCGCTCTTTCGGCAAGCCGACCATCCTGACCACCGACGGTGAGACGCATAAGCAACTGCGCCAGGGCGTCGATCCGAAATACCGGCCCCGCACCGTCGCCTCCTATGCCGGCGATCTCGTGCGCGCGATCGCCGAACCCTATCTCGACAGAATTGCCGCGCACGGCTCGGCAGAACTGATGGCCGACTATTTCGAGCCGGTGTCGACGCTGAGCCTGGCGCGCTCGCTCGGGCTTGCCGACGTCGACATGCCGACCTTGCGGCGCTGGTTCTATGGCCTTGCCCAGGGCGCCATCAATTTCGAGAACGATCCGAAGCGGCAGGAAACCGCCGACGCGATCAGCGCCGAGGTCGGCGCCGCCGTCCGGCCAACGCTCGAGCGGCTGATCCGCGAGCCCGACGACTCGGCGCTCTCGCATATGCTGCATGACGGCATGCCTGACGGCTCGACCCGTTCGATCGATTTCCTGATGCCGACCATCAAGGTCATCTTGCTCGGAGGCATGCAGGAGCCTGGCCACGGCGCCGGCTCCATCCTCGTCGGCCTGCTGACGAACCCTGAGCAGTTGCGGCAGGTGCTCGACGATCCTGAAACCTTCGTGCCCAGAGCAGTGGACGAGGGCTTGCGCTGGGTGGCGCCGATCGGCACGCAGACGCGTGAAACGACCCGTGCCGTGGAGATCGGCGGGGCGACGATTCCCGCCGGAGCTCCCGTTGCGGCGCTCGTCTCCTCGGCCAGCCGCGACGAAAGTCGCTTCACCGATCCCGACAGCTTCGATATCCATCGCAACGAGGGCAACCACGCCGCCTTCGGCTTCGGCCATCATTTCTGCTCGGGCCGCTTCTTCGCGCGCGAGCAGATGTGCCTGGCGCTAAGGTTGCTGCTGGAGCGTTTTCCGGATCTCAGGCTGGTGCCGGGCAAGGAGCCGGTGTTCCGCGGCTGGGAGTTCCGCGCGCCGGCGGCACTTCATGTAGAATTTGGAGCAAATTGAGAATGATCAGCCAGGACACCATCGACACGCTGCGCAAGACGGAGGTCGGCGCGCGGCGCCTGTTCATCGATGGAACTCCGGTGGACGCGCAAAGCGGCGGCAGTCTGCAGGTGATTTCGCCGATCGACGGCCGCCCCTTCGCAAGCATTGCCGACGGTGCCGCCGCCGATGTCGACCGCGCCGTCGCTTCGGCGCGCAAGGCGTTTGCCAAGGGCTCCTGGTCACGCGCGGCGCCGTCTTTTCGCAAGAAGGTGCTGACGAAATTCGCCGAATTGGTCGAAAAGCGCGCGCTGGAGCTTGCCGTGCTCGGCGTGCGCGACAATGGCACCGAGATCGGCATGGCCTACAAGGCCGAGCCGCTGTCGGCCGCCGGGACCATCCGCTACTATGCCGAAGCGATCGACAAGGTCTATGGCGAGATCGCGCCGACCGCTGACAATGTCCTTGGATTGATCCACAAGGAGCCGCTCGGCGTCGTCGGCGTCATCGTGCCGTGGAACTTCCCACTGATGATCGGCGCCTGGAAGATTGCACCGGCCCTGGCCGCCGGCAACGCCATCGTCGTCAAGCCGCCGGAGATCGCCTCGCTCACCTTGCTGCGCCTAGCGGAGCTTGCCGCCGAGGCCGGCTTGCCCGAGGGCGTCTTCAATGTCGTCACTGGCCGCGGCTCGGTCGCGGGCGAGGCGCTAGGCCTGCATATGGATGTCGACGCCATCGCCTTCACCGGCTCCGGGCCTGTCGGCCGCCGCCTGCTCGAATATTCCGCGCGCTCGAACCTCAAGCGCGTCTTCCTCGAGCTTGGCGGCAAGTCGCCCAACATCGTCTTTGCCGATGCGCCGGACCTGAAACAGGCGGCGGTCGTCTCGGCCAACGGCATCTTCCGCAATTCCGGACAGGTCTGCGTCGCCGGTTCGCGCCTGCTGGTCCAGGCCTCGGTCTACGACCGCTTCATGGACGAATTGCTCAAGGCCACCACGAAGCTGAAGGTCGGCGATCCGCTCGATCTCGGCTCCGATGTCGGCGCGGTGTCGAGCGCCGAGCAACTGACCAAGAATCTCGGCTTCGTCGCCAAGGCTTCGGAGGAGGGCGCCCGTCTCGTCACTGGCGGCGAACGCATCCTGGCGGAAACCGGCGGCAGCTATATGGCGCCGACGATCTTCGAGAACGTGACCGAGAAAATGCAGCTCGCCCGCGAGGAAGTGTTCGGGCCGGTGCTCGGCGTCACGCGCTTCGAGACCGAGGAAGAAGCGGTGCGCCTCGCCAACGCGACCGTCTATGGTCTTGCGTCGGCGGTGTGGACCTCGAACCTGTCGACCGCGCACCGCATGGTGCGCGCCATCAATGCCGGCGTCGTCCATGTCAACACCTATGGCGGCGCCGACATCACCGTGCCACTCGGCGGCTTCAAGCAGTCCGGCTTCGGTCGCGACAAGTCGCTCCACGCCATCGAGAAATACACCGACCTCAAGACGGCGTGGGTAGCGCTCTGAGCGGAGTGCCTGAGAACAAATGGCCACGATCGTACCCATGCTGAGCGCGCATGAACCTCGACTATCCACTTGGCAAGCGGTGCCGCGCCGGGCCAAACTGGTCAATCTGCATGCCTGCCTCAAGGAGACTTCGAAATGACCGCCAATGTTTTTTCCGGCTGCATGCCGGCGCTGATGACGCCTTGCACCGATGACCGCCTTCCCGACTTCGACGCGCTGGTGCGCAAGGGGCGCGAGCTGATCGCCGCCGGCATGTCGGCGGTCGTCTATTGCGGCTCCATGGGCGACTGGCCGCTCTTGACCGACGCGCAACGCATGGAAGGCGTCGAGCGCCTAGTCAAGGCGGGCGTTCCGGTGATCGTCGGCACCGGCGCGATCAACACCGCCAGCGCCGTGGCCCATGCCGCCCACGCGCAAAAGGTCGGCGCGCGGGGCCTGATGGTGATCCCGCGCGTTCTGTCGCGCGGGCCATCGGTGACGGCGCAGCGTCACCACTTCAAGGCGATCCTTGCCGCTGCCCCCGACCTGCCGGCCGTCATCTACAACAGCCCCTATTACGGCTTTGCCACGCGCGCCGATCTCTTCTTCGCGTTGCGCGCCGAGCATTCGAACCTCGTCGGCTTCAAGGAGTTCGGCGGGCCGTCGGATCTGCGCTACGCGGCGGAAAACATCACCAGCCGGGACGATGAGGTCGCGCTGATGATCGGCGTCGACACCGCCGTCTTCCACGGTTTCGTCAATTGCGGCGCGTCCGGCGCCATCACCGGCATCGGCAATGTCCTGCCCAAGGAAGTGCTGCATCTCGTCGGCCTCAGCCAGGCGGCGGCCAAGGGCGATGCCGAAGCGCGCCGGCTGGCGCAGGAACTGGACGCGGCGTTGGCCGTGCTGTCCTCTTTCGACGAGGGACCGGACCTTGTGCTCTATTTCAAACACATGATGGTGCTGAAGGGTGGCCCCGAATACAGGCTGCACTTCAACGAGACGGATGCGCTGAGCGACAGCCAGCGCGGCTATGCCGAGCAGCAGCTCAAGCTGTTCGACACCTGGTACACGCAGTGGTCGAGGCAGCCGGTGATGGCGAGATACGCGGCCTGAGCCGATCGGTCTGGGAGCGTCAATGCACCACCGTGCACCCGCTCCCGCACCCCCCGCGGCGCGACGTCATACTTGCTCTTGAACGCCCGCGAAAAATGCGGGCTGGAATTGAAGCCGCAGGCAAAGGCGATTTCGGAGATCGAGGCCGAAGTGCGGGCAGGGAGAGCAGTTGCTCCTTGCTGCGCTCCAGCCGTCGGTCCCAGACGAAGCGTTCCACCGTCATGCACTCGCCCTCGAAGGCGGGATTGAGACGCCACGGCGGAGATTGGCAATGAACAGGCCGGTGTTTCGCACCGGCCTGTCCGCATGTCCGCCTTAGGCGGCCTTGACCTTCAGCTCTTCCGCGCCGCGTACCATCCTGGTCACCCCGGCGAAGTCGAGCTTGCCGGAGCCGAGCACCGGCACCTTCGGCACGACGCGCACTTCGGCCGGCACCATCAGGTCCATGGCGCCGTTCGCCTTGGCGAAGGCGAGGAAGTCCGCGCGGGTGGCTTTCGGCGCCTCGGTGATGAGGATCAGCTTTTCGCCCTTGCGAGCGTCCGGCAGCGTGGCGACGGCCGACAGCGAGCCTTTCCAGAGTTCCCCGGCCAGCGCCTCGACCGCGGCAAGAGAGACCATCTCGCCGGCGATCTTGGCGAAGCGCTTGGCGCGGCCGCGGATTGAGATGAAGCCCGCATCGTCGACGGTGACGACGTCGCCGGTGTCGTGCCAGCCGTCCTTCAGCGGTTCGATCACGCCGGGGTTCTCGGCGCGCAGGTAGCCGGCCATGACGTTCGGGCCGCGCACGAACAGCCGGCCGCCTTCGTCGACGCCGGGCACCGGCTCGAGGCGGTACTCCATGCCGGGCATGATTTTGCCGACGCTGCCCGACTTGTTGTACATCGGCGTGTTGATGGCGATCACCGGCGCGGTTTCGGTCACGCCGTAGCCTTCCAGGATGCGCAGGCCGAACTTCTCCATATAGGTCTGGCGCGTCGCGGCCTTCACCGGCTCGGCGCCGGCGAAGCAGTAGCGCACCGAACGGAAGTCGTAGGGGTGTGCCGTGCGGGCATAGCCGGACAGGAAGGTGTCGGTGCCGAAGATGATCGTCGCGTTCGAGGCATAGATCAGCTCGGGCACGATGCGGTAGTGCAGCGGCGAGGGGTAGAAATAGACCGGTACGCCGGAGATCAGCGGCAGCACCGTGCCCGCCGTCATGCCGAAGGAGTGGAAGATCGGCAGCACGTTGAACACCTTGTCGCCCGAATGGAAGTCGATGCGCGAGGCGGCCTGGGCGGCATTGGCCAGGATGTTGCGATGGGTGAGCACCACGCCCTTCGGCGTGCCTTCCGAGCCCGAGGTGAACAGGATCGCCGCCGGATCGTCCGCTTTGCGCGCCACCCGCGGCGTCGCCTTGCGCAACAGGCCGAGCAGCTTGTCCTTGAGACCGATCGTGGCCCGCAGATCGTCGAGCCAGACGATGTCGACCGAGCGGCCGATCTCCTCGACCATCGGCCCGAGCTTTGCCTGTTCGACGAAGGCGCGGGAGGTGAGCACGGTGCGCACCTCGGCCGCCTTGCAGGCCGACAGGATGTTCGCGGCACCCGCGGTGAAGTTGATCATCGCCGGAACCTTGCCGGCCGACATGACGCCGAGAAGTGCCGCGCAGGCGCCGTTGGCGTTGGGCAGCATGATGCCCAGCGTCTGCTGTCCGGCATAGAGATGCTCGAACTTCTCGCCGAGCACGGCGGCGGCGGTGAGCAGCTTGCCGTAGCTCAGCGAACCGGTGACCGGATCCTGCACGGCGAGTTCTTTCATGCCGCGCTCGTTGGCCGTCTCGATGATCTTCTCCAGAACGGTCTTGTCGATGTCCTGGGTGCGGAAGACCAGGTCCGACATCACCTGGTAGAGCGCGGAGCCCGCTGCGGCGCGGCGCTGGCGGCCCTTCAGTTCCTGCGGCACTTCGAGCTTCACCGGCTCCAGGATGGTCACCTTGACCTTCGGGAACAGGCGGCGGCGCACATGCTGCGAGGAGAGCCGCGAGAAGTAGCTCTTCTCCAGCCCGTCGATGCGCACCGGCACCACCATCGAGCCGGTCTTGTCGGCAACCATGGCGGCGCCGTCATAGACCTTCATCAGGCCGCCGGTGACGGTGATGCGTCCCTCCGGGAAGATGACCAACGGATCGCCGCCCTGCACGATCTTGATCAGGGTGCGGGTCGACATCGGCTTCGCCGGATTGAGCGGCAGCGCGCGGGCAAGCTTCATGAACGGCTTCATCCACCAGGCCTGGGCGATCGTGTAGTCGATGGCGAAGACCGGCTCCTCGTCGGTCAGCGTCAGCGCCAGCGGGCCGTCGAGGAAGCTGACATGGTTGAGCGCCAGGATCGGCGCCTTGCCGGCCGCCTTGAGGTTCTCGATGCCCTCCACCTCCAGGCGCAGGAAGGCGCGGAAGAGGATGGAGACGAAGTCGCGGAACGGGTTGGTCGGCAGGTATTTCAGCATCAGCCAGGCGGCGACGGCGTTGGCGACGACGAGGCCGAACAGGATACCCGCGATGGAGACGCCGGCGGCCTGAATGGCCGCGACGAGGATGCCGCCGGCGGTCATGAAGCCGGCATTGACGATGCTGACCGCCGCGACGACACGGGCGCGGCGCGCCTCGGGCGACCAGGCCTGCACGGCGGCGAAGGTCGGCACCACCAGGAAGGCGGCGGCGATCGCCATGCCGGCGAGGTCGATGGCGACGCGGATGGTGTTGGGGCCGGCGAAGAAGGCCGAAAGGCTAGCGGCTGTTGGCGAAGGCTGCATGCTGCCGATGGTCCATGCGAGATGCAGGCCGAACAGCGCCATCAGCGCCGTGCCAACCGGAGCCGGCAACAGCACCATGCGCCCTTGCGACATCCAGGCGGCGATCGCCGAGCCGATAGCGATCGAGACGGCGAACACGGCGAGATAGGCTGTGACCGCGATCTCGTTGCCGCCGAGAGAATCCTTGATCAGCGTCGGCAGGATCGAAAGCACGATCGCGCCGACCAGCCAGAACCACGAGGTCATCAGGCCGGCGCGCCAGATGCGCATGTCGGTGCGCAGTTCCGCGACCTGCCGCCAGGTCGAGCGGAGGATGTTCTTGTCGATGGTGAGGTTGGGTGCGGCCGAACCGGTGGCGGGGATGTAGCGGCTGACCAGCCAGCAGCCGACGGCCAAAGCCATCATGATCGGTCCGAACACCGCGACCCCAATGCCGTCGGCGGAGACGACGCCGCCGGCGATGGTGCCGCCCAGGATCGCGGCGAAGGTCGCCGACTCGATCCAGGCGTTGGCCTTGGGCAGTTCCCTGCGCTCCAGGTGATCCGGCAGGATGCCGTATTTGATCGGCCCGAACAGCGCCGAGATGATGCCGAACATCAAGAGTGCCGTCATCAGCACCGGGATCGAGGACAGCGCGATGCCGACGACGGCGACGGCGGCCGCGGCGATCTCGGTGAATTTCAGGCGGCGCGCGATCAGCGCCTTGTCGAAGCGGTCGGCGATCTCGCCGCCCAGCGCCGAAAGCAAAAGGAACGGCGCCATGAAGACAGCGCCCGCCAGCGTCACCAGCGACGCGGCCTGATCCTTCGCCAGCGTGAAGAGAATGAGGAACACCAGCGTGTTCTTCAGGAAATTGTCGTTGAAGGCCGAGAGGAATTGCGTCCAGAAGAGAGGCGCGAAGCGCCGCGACATCATCAGATGGGTGTTCATGGCAACTTCCATTGGGCAAGTCCGGCTGGCAATCCGATTGGACTGAGCGGGCACTTGCGCGGTTTGAGCCTGGTTTATCGGGAAGCGGTTAAACTTCGTTATTGCGGTTCAATCCAATCCATTTGTTTCTTGTTCTTGGCGCCTGGAATCCGTCGTCCATGATCGGTCTCCAGGCCTTCCAGGCACTTGACTGTTTGCGGGCTTGGCTGTCGGCGAGCATCGATATGATCCTTTCGTTTCGGCGTTAAGCCGGATCGGCGCCGGTCTGTTTCAGGCTGGATACATCGCTTTGAACGTTGTTCACGGCTGCACCATAGCACATCGTGAACGGCGTTCAAGAGAAAAATGAACGATGTTCACAAGCGAAACGCGTAGGCTAAAAATGCCTCAAAGCAAAAGTCCGTGGCTTTGAGCGCCGGTGGAGCGCCTCACACCTCGCCGGTCAGCCGCGCCGAGATAAGCCTGGCTGCCCTGACCGCCGCCTCGCCTTGTCCGGCCGCTGTCGCATCGTCGATGCGCGAGACGGGCGAGGCCACGGCCAGCGTGCCGATCGGCTGGCCGTCGGCGCCGCGGATGGCCGCGCCAATGCTGTGCACGCCTTCCTCATAGCCCTGGGCGCTGCGCGAATAGCCGCGTGAAGCGGCAAGCGCGATGGCTTTCACCAGGTCGTCCGGCTGCGTCATCGTGAACGAGGTGAAGGCCTGCAGCGGCTTTTCCAGATAGGCGCCGACCGCTTCCAGGCGTGAGGCGGCGAGGAACGCGATGCCCGAGGCCGTGCCGTGCAGCGGCAGCACCTGGCCGACATCGACATTGACGCGGTTGGCCTTGGCCGACAGCTCGACATGCAGCGTAAGCAGCGCGCCGGCGCTGAACTCGGACAGATGCACCGTCTCGCCGGTTTCGAGCGACAGCTCGCGGATGACCGGCGCGGCCAGCCGCACGAAGGGAAAATGCGCGTCGCGGATGCGCGCCAGCCGCGACAGGCCGGCGCCCAGCCGGTAGCGGCGGCTGCGCGGCTCCTGCTCGATCAGCCGGTGCGCGGCAAGCGCCATCAGAAGCCGCCTGGCGGTGGCCTTATCGAGGCCGGCGCGGCGCGCAAGGTCGGAGAGGCCGATCTCCGGTTCGTGCAGCGTGAACAGCTCCAGCAGCGACACCGCCTTGCCCACCGTGCTCATCGCGCATTCTCCAAGATACTTCGCATGTGAATTAACTTGACAGGCGCCCTTCCTGCCTTAAGTGTGTCTATAACATACAAAACACTGGTTCAAATAGTGAACCGACAGGGAATGGCTACGCGCCCCGGAATTTGGCGCGCCAGGGAGAGTTCAGCGCCGTGACGGCCGCCAGCAAGACCGCTTTGCAATCAGCAACGATCGAAGACCTGCTCGACCGCGAGCAGGCGCGGTTCCTCGACACGCATCCGCGCTCGGCGGCGGCCTGGGAAGAGGGCAAGACGCATTTCCTCTATGGCGGGCCGTCGCACTGGATGCGTCGCTGGGCCGGCGGTTTCCCGGTCTATGCCGCCTCGGCCCGTGGCGCGCATATCACCGACATCGACGGCCACGACTATGTCGATTTCGCGCTTGGCGACACCGGCGGCATGTGCGGCCATGCGCCCGAAGCGGTGACGCGCGCGGCAATCCACCAATTGCAGAACGGCACGACGATGATGCTGCCCACCGAGGACAGCCTCTGGGTCGGCGCCGAGCTGGCGCGCCGCTTCGGCCTGCCTTACTGGACGCTGACAACCTCGGCCACCGACGCCAATCGCGGCGCCATCCGCATCGCGCGGATGATCACCGGGCGCCCGAAAGTTCTGGTCTTCTCCGGCTGTTATCACGGCGGCGTCGAGGAGGCGCATGTCGAGATCCGCGACGGCAAGATCGGCATGCGCAACATGATCCACCCGAACGGCGTCGATCATTCGGCCGTCTCCAGGGTGGTCGAGTTCAATGACGTCGCGGCGCTCGAAGAAGTGCTGTCGCATGGCGACGTCGCCTGCGTGCTGACCGAGCCGCTGATGACCAATTTCGGCATGATCCCGGTCGCCGAGGGTTTTCACACCGCACTGCGCGAGATCACGCGCCGCACCGGCACGGTGCTGATCATCGACGAGACGCACACTATCTCCAGCGGGCCCGGCGGCTACACCGCGCTGCACGGTCTGGAGCCGGACATGCTGGTCGCCGGCAAGGCGATCGCCGGCGGCATTCCGGCCGGCATCTTCGGCGTCTCGCGGGAGATTGCCGAGCGGCTTTGGAAGATCGTGCCGATGGTCAACCCGCGCGTGCGCCAGTCGGCGCATCTCGGCATCGGCGGCACGCTGGCCGGCAACGCGCTCACCGTCGCCACCATGCGCGCGGTGCTGGAAGAAGTGCTCACGCCGGCCAATTTCGAGCGGATGATCGCCAACGCCACGCGCCTTGCCGAAGCCGCGAGCAAAATCATCGCCGTGAACAAGTTGCCCTGGCACGTGACGCAGACCGGCGCCCGCGCCGAGATCATGTTCATGCCGAACCCGCCGCGCAGCGGCGCCGACGTTATCGCCGGCCGGCGCGGCGACCTCGAGACGCTGCTGCATGCCTTCTATATGAACGAAGGCATACTGGTGACGCCCTTCCACACCATGTTCCTGATGTGCCCGGCGACGTTGCCGGCCGATGTCGATCGCCATACGGAGGTCTTCGGCCGCTTCGTCGATCTCGTCCGTGGCTCGGGCGTCGCCTGAACGATGGCGACCCCGTTCGATCTCACGGGCAGGGTGGCGCTGGTGACCGGCGGCGGGCGCGGCATCGGTGCCGCCATCGTCACGCGCTTTGCCGAGGCCGGCGCCTCGGTGATCATTGCCAACCGAACGCTCGATGTCGCCGAGGCGCTTGCCGCGGAGCTCTCCGCGCGCGGCCTGTCCGCACGCGCCGTTGCGCTTCCCGGGCTCGACCGCGCCGCGCTTCACACACTTGTCGGCAATGTCGCGCGCGAGGCCGCCCGGCTCGACATCGTCGTCCACAATGCCGGCGGCTGCCCCTGGGCCTCGGTCGAGGAGCTCGATGAGGACAAGCTCGAAGAGGCGCTGGCTATCAACCTGAAAGCCTGTTTCTGGCTGGCGCAGGCGGCGGCGCCCGCAATGCGCGCCAACCGTTTCGGCCGCATCCTGGTCACCTCGTCGGTTTCGGCGCGCGTTGCCATGGCCGGCGGCGCGCACTATTCGGCCGCCAAGGCCGGCGTCAACGCCTTCATCCGTGGCGCCGCCTTCGAATTCGCGCGCGACGGCATCACCGTCAACGGCGTCGCGCCGGGGTTTATCGCCAAGCCCGGCCGCGGCACGATGAGCAAGCCGGAGGTGGCGGACCGCCTAGGCCAATTCATTCCAATGGGCCGTCTCGGCGAGGCGGACGACATCGCCTACGCGATGCTCTACCTCGCTTCGAGCCAAGCGAAATACACCACGGGCCAGACCATCGTCGTCGACGGCGGCTCGACCCTGCCGGAGACCGGCTACGCCGTGGAGCGGCACTGGGGGCTGGCATGAGCCGCCGCCTCGAAGGCCGCACGGCCCTGGTTACCGGCGCCGCCACCGGCATGGGTCGCGCCACCGCCGAGCTGTTCGGGCGAGAGGGCGCCAGGGTCGTCGCCTTCGGGCATGGTGGCGAGGTGCTGGAGGAGGCGGCCGAGGCCAGCAGCGGCACCGCCGTGCGCGGCGACATCACCGATGCCAACGATATCGCTCAGGCCATCGATGCCTGCGACGGGCGTCTCGACATCGTCGTCAACGCCGCCGGAGTTATGATCCTCGACGAGCCTGAGACGCTGAGCGACGAGACCTGGACCAAGAGCTTCGCCGTCAACGTCACCGGCTCGATGATGGTCTGCCGCGCCGCGCTGCCGCTACTCAAGGCGCGCGGCGGCGCGATCGTCAACATCGCCTCGGTCGGAGCCTTCAACGCCAGCGGCCAGAACGCCGCCTATTCGGCGAGCAAGGCGGCGCTCGTCTCCTACACCCGCTCGCTCGCGTTCGCGCACGGCGTCGACGGCATCCGCGCCAACGCGGTAGCGCCCGGCTGGGTGCGCACGCCGATGAGCGTCTACGAGATGAAGGTGGCAGCAAGCGCCAACGGCTCGACTCTCGAAAAAGAATTCAAGGCGCTGACCAACCGCATCGCGCTGCGCCGCGTCGCCGAGCCTGAAGAGATCGCCTCCTGCTGCCTGTTCCTTGCGTCGGACGAAGCGTCCTTCGTCACCGGTGCGGTGCTGGTGGCGGATGGCGGCGGCCGCGCCCCGACACAGAACAGGGCGGTGTGACGTGAATTGAAACTTGCTCGCTCGCCAGCATGAGGGTGCGGTTAGCGGAGAGGAGGAGACAGAATGCCCGACAGAAGCGCCGACCTGGTTTTCACCAATGGCCGCATCTACACGCTCGACCGCAAGCGGCCCTGGGCCTCGGCCGTCGCCGTCAAGGGCGGCCGCATCGTCGCGGTCGGCGAGGGCGCTGACGTCGCCGCGCTGACAGGCGCTGCCACTCGTGTCGTCGACCTCAAGGGCGCGATGATGATGCCTGGCATCGTCGACGTGCATGCGCATCTGATGATGGGCGGCCAAGCCGAGCTTTTCGAGCTGCGCTTCCCGCCGACCGCAAGCTTCGAGACGCTGATCACGCGCGTCGGCGAGGCGGCGGCCAAGGCGCCGGAAGGCTCCTGGATCATCGGCGGACAATGGGGGAGCGATCTGTTGCCGAAACTCAACCGGCTGGAGGCGCTGGCGGCGCTCGACCGGGTGAGCCAAGGCCGGCCGGTGATGCTGCGCGACGATACCTATCACAACCGCTGGATCAATTCGCAGGCGCTTGGCTTGGCTGGCCTTTCCGCGTCGTCGCCCGATCCGGAGAAGGGGTCCATCGGCCGCGATCCGGCGACCGGCGCGCTGACCGGCATGATGATCGAATCCGCCGCCGGCATCGTCGAGCGAACCATCGCGCAATCCGGCCACTACACCGAGGAAATGGACCGCGCCGCGATGGCGCGCTCGATCGCGACGCTCAACTCCTACGGCGTCACCGCATTCCTCGACGCCGCCGCCATGCAGCCGATCCTCGCGGCGCTGAAAGGCCTCGACGATCGCGGCGAGCTGACCGCCTGGTCGGTGTCGGCCATGCCGGCCGTCGAGCCCTCCTTCATGTTCGGCATTGCCGGCGACGAGCTGATCGCGCTGCGTGAGCAATATCGCGGCGTTCACGCGAAGCCGGATTTCGTCAAGATCTTCCTCGACGGTGTGCCGGGTGCGCGCACCGCCGCTTTTCACGAGCCCTACACCAAGGACCCGGTGCTGGGCTGCTGCTTCCGCGGCTCGACCATCGTCACCGTGCCGGAGCTGATCCGCTGGATCGGCAAATGCGAGAAACTCGGGCTCGGGGTAAAGATCCACTGCGCCGGCGATGCCGCGGTCAGCCAGGCATTGGACGCGATCGACGTCGCACGCTCCTTCAATGGGCCGACCAAGCTGAAGCATCACATCGCACATGCGAGCTACATCGCGCCGGACGATATCGCCCGCTTCGCCGAGCTTGGCGTCGTCGCCGACCTTTCGCCTTTCCTGTGGTATCCGACGAGCTTCCTCGAAGGCCATAAGCAGACCATGGGCGAGGCGCGGGCACTGCGCTTCTGGCCGAACAAGGACCTGCTCGCCGCCGGTGCGCTGCTGGCCGGCGGCTCTGACTGGCCGGTGATGCCGAACCCCGATCCGTGGGATGGCATCGAAGGCCTGGTGACGCGCCGCAACCCGAGTGGCGAATTTCCGGGCGCGTCGCTTTGGCCGGAGCAGGCGATCGATATCGCTACCGCGCTCGAAATCTTCACCATCAATTCGGCCCGCGCCATCGGTCTCGCCGAGACCGTCGGCTCGATCGAGATCGGTAAATCGGCCGATCTCATCGTGCTCGACCGCAACGTGCTGAAGACGCCGGCCGAGGACCTCGCCGACACAAAAGTGCTGACGACCTGGTTCGAGGGGAGGGTGGTCTATGAGCGCGCCTGATACTTCGAGCGACACGAGCATACCAGTGACAATCCTCACCGGCTTCCTCGGCAGCGGCAAGACGACGGTGCTCAACCGCCTGCTGCGCCAGCCCTCGCTTGCCGGCGCCGCCGTCATCGTCAACGAGTTCGGCGCCGTCGGGCTCGACCATCTGTTGATCGAGGCCAGCGAGGAGCAGTTCACGCTGCTCGACAATGGCTGCATCTGCTGCACCGTGCGCGGCGATCTCGTCGCCACGCTGAAGGAGCTCGACCGCAGGAGCCGGAACGGCGAAACGCCACCGCTCAGCCAAGTGATCATTGAGACCACAGGTCTTGCCGACCCGGCGTCGATCCTGCACACGCTGATGGCCGAAGCTGAGCTCACGGCTCGCTTTCGCATCGGTGGTGTCGTCACCACCGTCGATGCGGTGAATGGCGCGGCGACGCTTCACCGTCATCCGGAAGCCGCCAAGCAAGTCGCCGTCGCCGACCGGCTGCTGATCACCAAGACCGATCTCGTCTCGAACGAGGCACTCGGCGGGTTGCAGCACCAGCTGGAGCATTTGGCCCCGACCGTCGAGCAAACCGTTGCCCGCAACGGCGAAGTCGAACTCGATCTGCTGAAGAGCCTGCCCACCGATGTTGCGGCGGATGTGAACCGCATCGCCGCGCGGCTCGAAGCGGCTGATCACCACGACCATGAGTGCGGAGCTGATTGCCACCATGGTCACGATCATCATCGCGACACACACCACGGCATCCGGTCCTTCAGCTTCATCATCGACAAGCCAGTCGAGTGGGCCGCTTTCGCCCGCTGGCTGGACTATGTCGCGGCGCTGAAGGGCGAGGACCTGCTGCGCTTTAAGGGCATCGTGCGCACCACGGACGAGCCGGAGCAGCCACTGGTGCTCCACGGCGTGCAGCATGTCTTTCATCCGCCGGCGCGGCTCGACCGCTGGCCGTCGGCGGACCGCCGCACCCGGCTGATGTTCATCGTCCGCGACATCGAGCGCGAGACCATCGCCCGCACGCTGGTGAAATTCGCCGCCATCGACGCCGCCAGCATTGCCGCGCCGGCGCTGGCTGCCGCCTGAAACGAATAACGCATGACAAAAATGGGAGACTGAAAACATGGATTGGAAATCGAGACTGCTCGCAGCGGCATTTGCCGGCATCGGCCTTGCCGCCATGGCCGGCACTGCGTCCGCCGCCGGCCCAACCTGCAAGGATGGCGCCATCAAGGTCGGCGCCGTGTCGACTGTCACCGGCCCGGCCGATTTCTCCGAAGTGCCGAAGGCGACCCAGGCCGCCTTCGATGCGGTCAATGCCGCCGGCGGTATCAATGGCTGCAAGATCGACTACACCATCGCCGACGACAAGGCAGACCCGGCGGTCGCCGCGCAAGCCGCGCGCGACCTGATCGACAACAAGGAGGCGGTAGCGCTGGTCGGTTCGGCCAGCCTGCTCGACTGCGCGGTCAACTCCGCCACCTACAGCCGCAAGAAGATCCTTTCGGTGCAGGGTCTCGGCGTCGACGCCGCCTGCTTCTCCTCGCCCAATGTCGCGCCCGTCAATGTCGGCCCTTACACGCTGTCGACGGCGATGGCCTACTACGCCACCAACGAATTGAAGACGAAGAAGCTTTGCGCCTTCTTCATCATCATCGGTGGCACCCAGGAGGCTTACAAGAAGGCGATCGTGAACTGGGAAAAGATCAGCGGCCAGAAGATCCACCTGATCGATCTGACGCTGCCCTTCCAGGGCGATCTGACGCCTTATGTCATCAAGGCGCGCGACGCCGGCTGCGACGCTGTGCTGACCAACCAGGTCGAGCCGCAGGTGGTGCAGCTGATCAAGACCGTCGATGCCCAGAAGATCACCGGCATCAACTGGCTCTTCCTGGCGCCCGGCTATACCGAGCAGGTCGCCAAGGCGCTGGCCGACACCAAGCAGCCGATCTATGTCGGCACCGAGTGGGAGCCCTACACCGAGAAGAACTCGGCCGCCAACGCGCAATGGATTGCCGACATGCAGAAGGCGAACCGGCCGCTCACCGCCTTCTCGCAGGGCGGCTATCTCGCCGCGGAGCTGTTCCTCAAGGTGGTCGCTTCGATCGACGGCGAGGTCACGCGCGAAAGCGTTGCCAAGGCGCTGCACGACATGCAGCCGCTCACCAACCCGCTCGCCGGCTCGCCTTACGTCTTCGGCACCGCCAAGACGCATTCGCCGATGCAGGCCACCAAGGTGATGAAGCTCGAGGCCGGCGCCTGGAAGGTCGAGACGCCGGACTGGCTCGTGCTGCCGCAGGCCAAGTGATGGTCGCTTGAACCGGACGGCGCGGCTGGCCGCGCCGTCCTCCGGATCGGGATACGAGATGAACGCATTGCTCACATCCGCCGTGGCGGGACTGACGGCCGGGGGCACCTATGCCCTGCTCGGCGTCTGCGCCGTCTTCACCTACCGGCTCGTCGCCGTGGTGAATTTCACCGGGGCCGCCATCGGCACCGCGGGCACCTTCGTGCTGATCGCGCTGTTCGAGGCCGGGTTCCCCATCTGGCCCTCGGTGCTGGCGGGGATTGCGGCGGGCACGGCGACCGGCGTCGCAGTCGGCTACATCATGACGCGGTGGTTCGGCGAAGCGAGCGCTTCGACCAAGGCGGCGGTGACGGTGGCGCTGCTCGTCGGGCTGATCGCCGTCGGGCTGCGTCTCACCGGCGGCCAGCATCCGCACAACATGCCCGAGCTGTTCCCAGGCTCGGCCTTCCGTCTCGCCGGCGTGGAGGTGACCATCGCCTCGGTGCTCACCATCGGGCTCGCGGTGCTGTTCACCATCCTTTCTGACCTCTTCCTCAACCGGACAAAGGTCGGCCTCAATCTGCGCGCGCTGGCCGACCGGCCGATGGCGGCCGAATTGCTCGGCGTGCGGGTGCAGTTCCTGTCGCTGCTGGTATGGGGCATGACGGGCGCCTTCACCACTTTCGCGCTGATGATCATCGCGCCGCAGCGCTCGCCGAACTTCATGACCCTTAGCCTGCTTGTCGTGCCGGCGCTCGCCGCGGCGCTCATCGGCGTCTTCCGCAGCTTCTGGTGGACGCTGGCCGGCGGCATTGCGCTCGGCATCGTCGAAGGGCTGGCAAGCTCCATCGACAGCATCAGCCAGTATCGCAGCGCCATTCCCTTCCTGGTGGTGCTTGCCGTTCTTCTCTGGTCGCAGCGGGAGGCCCGTTGGGATGAAGCGCGCTAGTTTTCGGGCCTCATTGACCCTCATCGTCGTGGCGCTTATCGCCGGCGGCGTCGCCTATGCCGGCCTCCTGCCGTCTTATTGGGTGTTCCTTGCAACCTCGGTCCTGATCACCGGCGTCGCGCTGCAGAGCCTCGGCCTCGTCGCCGGCCGCACCGGCATGATCGCGCTCTGTCAGATGTCCTTCGCCGGCGTCGGCGCCTGGACGGTCGGCTATCTCAACCTCGCCGAAGCGCCAGGCGGCCTCGCCACATGGATCCTTGTCGGCGGCCTTGCGGCCGTGCCGTTCGGCGTTGCCATCGGCCTGCCGGCGCTGCGGCTGCGCGGCATCAACCTCGCCATCGTCACGCTCTCCTTCGCCACCGCCTTCGACACCATCCTGGCCACCATGACCTATCCCGGCCAGACCGACTTCCTGCAGGTGCCACGGCCGGAACTGTTCGACAGCGACGAGGGCTATTTCGTCTTCGTGCTGCTGTTCTATGTGGCGATCGCGGTTTCGCTCGAATTCATCAGCCGCTCGCGGCTCGGCGCCTCCTGGCTGGCCGTGCGCCATTCGGAGCGCGCCGCCGCCGCGCATGGCGTCCGCATCGCCACCGCCAAGCTCACGGCTTTCGCGCTCAGCGCCTTCGTCGCCGGCATTTCCGGCGGTCTGCTTGCTGGCTATCTCGGCACGCTGGTCGCCGAGAATTTCAGCATGATGCAGTCGCTCTCGCTCTACGCGGTGTCGGTGATGGCCGGCGCGCATTTCGCCGAGGGTGCGATCATCGGCGGCCTGCTCGTCGTCATGTTCCCCGAAATCCTGCGCCGGCTGGACTGGCCGCAGGACATCGGCAATGTGCTGTTTGCCATCGGCGCAACCCAGGCGCTGTCGACCGGCGAGACGATGAGCGAGACCTTCCGGCGCCAGTTCCGCAAGCGGCTTTCGGCGCGCGCGCCGAAAGCCGCTGCCGCGTCTGCCTCCGACCTGCCGGCAGCAGTCGAGCGTGCCGCCGGCCCGGCCCTTATCATCGAGGCTTTGACGGTCCGCTACGGCAGCGTGGTCGCGCTGAACAATGTCAGCCTGAGCGTTGCCGCCGGCACCGTGGCCGGACTGATCGGCCCGAACGGCGCCGGCAAGTCGACCTTCATCGATGCGGTCGCCGGCTTCCTGTCGTCCTATCAGGGGAGCGTGCGGCTGGGCGGCAAGCCACTCGAAGGCGTGCCGGCGCATCTGCGTGCCCGCGGGGGCGTGCGCCGCACCTGGCAGACCAACCGCATCGCGCCGGAACTCACCGTCGGCGGCTATCTGGCCTTGGCGGCCAAGGGCCTGTCGGTGAACGAGACCAAAGCTGTGCTCGACTGGCTCGACTGCCCGCATCCCGACACGCTGGTCGCATCGGTCGATGCCGGCACCAGGCGCCTGCTCGACGTCGCGGGCGTCGTCGCTGCCCGCCCGGCCGTCGTGCTGCTCGACGAGCCGGCTGCCGGCCAGTCGCATGAGGAGACGCTGCGGCTCGGCCGGCGCATCGCCGAGATCCCGAAACTGTTCGGCTCGGCGGTGCTTCTGGTCGAGCACGATATGGACCTGGTGCGGGCGGTCTGCTCGGAGGTCACTGTGCTCGATTTCGGCCAGGTCATCGCCTCCGGCCCGCCGGCCAAGGTGCTCGGCGAGCGGGCGGTGAAGAAAGCCTATCTCGGCATCGAGGAAGAGAGCGTGGCGGCATGAGCAGGCTCGTCGTTTCCAACCTGTCGATCAACCGCGCCGAGTTGCCCGTCGTCACGTCTGTCGACCTCGTCGCCGAGAGCGGCGCGATCAGCGTCGTGCTCGGGGCCAACGGCGCCGGCAAGACGACGCTGCTCGAGGGACTGTCCGGCATCATCCCGGTCGCCGGAGGGGCCATCGCCATCGACGGCCGCGAGCTGCAGAAGACGCGTCCAGGCGCCCGCTCGCGTGAAGGGCTTGCCCATGTCGAGCAGGGCCGCACCGTCTTCCGCCAGCTGACGACCGAAGAGAATTTGCGCGTCAGCCTGCAGCCTGGCGCCGACATCGCGGAAGCCTATGCGCTGTTTCCCGAGCTGGTGCAGCGCCGTTCGGTGAAGGCAAGCCTGCTTTCGGGCGGCGAACAGCAGATGCTGGTGACCGCGCGCGCGCTCCTCACCCGGCCGAAGGTGCTGCTCATCGACGAGATGTCCGCCGGTCTCGCCCCGGTCATCGTCACGCGGCTGATGACGGCCGTGCGCAAGCTCGCCGATGACGGCCTGGCCGTCGTCCTCGTCGAGCAGTTCGCGGTGCTTGCGCTGTCGATCGGCAACCGCGCCTATGTCATGCGCCGCGGCCGCGTCGTCTGTGACGGCGATTGCGCGAAGTTGCGCCAATCGCCCGACGAACTGCACCGGCTTTATCTCGGAGGGGCGGAGATGGCTGCCACATCCTGATCCTGCTCAGGACGAATTCTCGCCGATCACGTCGAAGCGCTCGACCGTGCAATGTTCACCGACTACGGCCAGCACTTCGGTCGAAGGCCTTTCCGCGTCGGGCTGCTTCCATTGCACCTTGAAAGAAAATACGAAGCGTTGGTGGTCGACGTCATGTTCCATGCCCACGAAGCGGGCATCGTAGCCAAGCGGCCGCACAATGTCCGGGAGATCGGGCGGCGAGCTTTTCGGCCATGAGACCGACAGGATCGCCTTGTGGTTGCGCGCGATCTTGAGGTCGACCCATTTCAGCGCCTGCAGCGTCACCAGCGTCAGTACCGTCGCGATCGCGCCGAGGCCGTACTGGCCGCCGCCGAAGGCAAGGCCGATCATGGTCATGATCCACATCGTCGCGGCTGTGGTGACGCCGGTGACCAGATCGCCGCGCCGCAGGATGGCGCCACCGCCGATGAAGCCGACACCGGTGAGCACGCCCAGCGCAAAGCGCATGACGTCCATGCGCACGAAGGAATCCGGCCCCTTGCCGGAAACATCGAGCAGCATGTTGGCCTGGATCATGGCCACGCAGGCCGCCAAGCCGACCAGAATGGTTGTCCTCAGCCCGGCGGAATGCCCGCGCGCCTCGCGATTCAAGCCTATGAGAAAGCCTGCCAGCAACGTGACCAAGAGCCGCCCGACGAGGTCCGGCCAGGTCGGATGAAGCGGCATGTCGCAGCAAAGCGTCTCGAACATGGTTTCGACACGGCGGTGAACGGTCGCCGCGCCTCAATTTCGTCTGCGACGTTCAACCGGCGGAGCCGGTGATGGTTCCTTGGCGCAAGCCCGGCTTTTCGCGGGCGCCAACCCTCAATGCGCGGCGAGACTGACCACCAGCGCCAGCACCACGATACCGACCAGCCCTGCGATGAAGATGATGCGTTGCGTGCGCGTATGCAGGATGATCTCGCCCTGCCGGGCATTCTGGCCGGAGAAAACCGGCCCTTCGTCGTCGCGATCCTTGCTCATGACGTGCTCCTTCCCTTCGATGGGTGCGGAAGGTCTCTGAGCAGGAACCACTTTGTTGGCTTGAAGTTCCGCCCCGCTTCGGTGGGGTACATGCCCGCGACCGGGATCGAACCGGTCGCGGGGATTGATCGGCTCAGCCGAATTTCGGATCCAGGCTGCCCGACTTGTAGCGCTTGGCCATGTCCGCCAGCGGGATCGGCTTGATCTTCGGCGCGTTGCCGGCGGTGCCGAACTGCTCGAAGCGCTCCTTGCAGAGCTTCTTCATGGCCGCCATGGCCGGCGTCAGATATTTGCGCGGATCGAACTCCGACGGATTCTCGGTCAGCACCTTGCGGATGGCGCCGGTCAGCGCCATGCGGTTGTCGGTGTCGATGTTGATCTTGCGCACGCCATGCTTGATGCCGCGCTGGATCTCTTCCACCGGCACGCCCCAGGTCGGCTTCATCTGGCCGCCATATTTGTTGATGATCTCCTGCAGATCCTCCGGCACCGAGGACGAGCCATGCATGACCAGATGCATGTTGGGCAGGCGGCGGTGGATCTCCTCGATCACGTTCATCGCCAGCACCGCGCCGTCCGGCTTGCGCGAGAATTTATAGGCGCCGTGGCTGGTGCCCATGGCCACCGCCAGCGCGTCGACATGTGTGTCGCGCACGAATTGCTCGGCCTGCACCGGATCGGTCAGCAACTGGTCATGGCTGATCGCGCCTTCGACGCCGTGGCCGTCTTCCTGCTCGCCGCCGCCGCTCTCCAGCGAGCCGAGCACGCCGATCTCGCCTTCCACCGACACGCCGCCCCAATGCGCCATGTCGACGACGCGGCGCGTGATGCCGGAATTGTAGGCGTAGTCGGCCGGCGACTTGCCATCCTCCTTCAGCGAGCCGTCCATCATCACCGAGGTGAAGCCGTACTGGATCGCGGTGACGCAGGTGGCTTCGTTGTTGCCGTGGTCGAGATGCATGCAGACCGGGATGTCGGGATGGATCTCGACCAGCGCGTCGATCAGCTTGGCCAACACCACGTCATTGGCATAGGCGCGCGCGCCGCGGCTGGCCTGCAGGATCACCGGCGACTTGGTCTCCTCGGCCGCCTCCATGATGGCGAGGCCCTGTTCCATATTGTTCATGTTGAAGGCAGGCACGCCATAGCCATGTTCGGCGGCATGGTCGAGCAATTGTCTCAGTGTGATGCGAGCCAACGAATAGTCTCCCGTATCTGGTTCGAGCCCGTGTTTGAAAAGGCCGCCCGACGCCCGGGCGACCCCGTTGCTTCTGGCCGGATTTCGGGGCTACCGCAACCTTTTGAAGCCTTTTCGGCCGCAATTCTTGTTGCAGGGCTGAAATCCGGCCCTGGCCGGGCCTAGGCGGCGATCCGCGCACGCGCGGCGAGGATTTCGACGCAGGCCCTGGCCGCTTCCTTGCCCTTCACGGTGAAATGCTCGTGGAAGAAGCGGTGATGCTCGGCGCTGTCATGGTAGTTGTGGGGCGTCAGCACCGCCGACAGCACCGGCACGCCGGTCGCAAGCTGCACATTCATCATGCCGTCGATGACCGCGCTTGCCACGAAATCGTGGCGATAGATGCCGCCATTGACGACGAAGGCGGTGCCGAGGATCGCGGCATAGTGCCCCGTCTCGGCAAGCGTCTTGGCGTGCAGCGGGATCTCGTAGGCGCCCGGCACGTCGAAGATGTCGACGGTGAAGCCGCCAAGCGCGGCAAGCTCCGCCTCGAAAGCTTGCACGCATTGATCGACGATGTCGGCGTGCCATCGCGCGCGAATGACGGCCACAGGACGAGCAGTATGGTCTTTGAGGAAATGCTGATTCATGGGTCCATCCTTCCGTTTCGAACCAGAATCAGGACGCACGACGCAAAATGCGGCCCGCGCGAGCGGACCGTCTTCTGCGTACGTTCTCTTCCATCCGGACTGTAACCGTCGGCTCCGGAATCGCACCGGATCTGCTGACCCTTCCGATAAGGCTGGAAGGCGCTCGCGGGCTTGAGCCGAGGCTCTTACCGCCGGTGGGGACTTTCACCCCGCCCTGAGAACATTAACGCGGGTTTTATGGAAGAGGAGGGCAACAGTGTCAATTGGCGATGACATCGCGGTCGTCATTCTAGGGCGGAGCAAGGAGCGAAAGCGACGCGCGCAGACCCTGGAATCCATGCCATGACGCTAACGTGTTGCAACGGCTACAGAATTCTGCACCACTGCGCTCGATGACGCAGGTCATGGCATGGATTCTCGGGTCAAGCCCGAGAATGGCGACGTGCTGGGGGAGATCAGCTGACTACCCCCGTTCCGGAAACATCGCCTTCAACCCCTCGCGCGAGGCCTTGGCCACGCCGCGCTCGGTGATCAGACCGGTCACCAATCTTGCCGGCGTCACGTCGAAGGCGGGGTTCGCCGCCGGTGTCGCATCCGGTGAGACCCGCACCTGCGCGATCTTGCCATCCGCCGTCTTGCCCCAGACCAGGGAAACCTCGTCTCCCGACCGCTCCTCGATCGGGATTTCGGCAAGCCCGTCGGCCACCGTCCAGTCGATGGTGGGCGAGGGCAGCGCGACGTAGAAGGGCACATCATTGTCGGCGGCGGCCAAAGCCTTGAGATAGGTGCCGATCTTGTTGCAGACGTCGCCATTGGCGGTGGTGCGGTCGGTGCCGACGATCACCATGTCGATGTCGCCATGCTGCATCAGATGGCCGCCTGCATTGTCGACGATCAGCGTGTGCGACACGCCGTGCCCGGCCATCTCCCAGGCGGTGAGCTGGGCGCCCTGGTTGCGCGGCCTGGTTTCGTCGACATAGACATGCACCGGGATGCCGGCCTCGGTCGCCAGATAGATCGGCGCCGTGGCGGTGCCGTAGTCGACCGTCGCCAGCCAGCCGGCATTGCAATGGGTAAGGATGTTGACGGTCTCGCCCGGCTTCTTGCGCGCGGCGATCTGCCTGATGATGGCAAGCCCGTTCTCGCCGATGGCGCGGTTCAGCCCGACATCCTCATCGGCGATCTCCGCGGCGCGCTGGTAAGCGGCTTCCGCGCGCTCCGCGGGTGCAATCGGCTTGAGATGCCGTCGCATCTCGTCCAGCGCCCAGCGCAGGTTGATCGCCGTCGGCCGCGTCTTGTGCAACGTCTCCCATACGGCGTCGAGCGCTTCGTCCGACGGATCGTCTTTCATCTGTATGGCAACGCCATAGGCGGCGGTGACGCCGATCAGCGGCGCGCCGCGCACCCACATGTCGCGGATCGCGGTGGCGATGCCGGCAACCGTTCCGATCGTCTCGATGCGGAACTCATGCGGCAGCCAGCGCTGGTCGATGATCTCGACCGACCGCTTGTCGTCGCTCAGCCAGATGGTGCGGTAATGGCGTTCGCCGACGTTCAAATTCTCTTCTCCTGTTCGATCAGCGCGGCCAGATTGTTGACCTCGTCGATGCTGTGGATCTGGCGCCGGTTGACGGCGATATGGCGGCCGAAGCGCAAAGCCTTGGCCTCACATCTGGCGCGCAGGTCTTGATCGGCAATGGTCTCGAAATCGGCATTGTGGGCGAGGCCGAGGATGCGCCGATGCACCTCGATGCCGGCGAAGCCGAGCAGGTCGTCCCAGATGGAATGCAGCATGTGGTCGAGCGCCTGTTCCGAGCCGAGAAGGTCGCCCTGATCCTCGAACAGGCTCCTCTGGTAGAGCATGCCGGTCCGTTCGGTGCGCCAGAGCTGTGCGAACTCGGCGCGGAACACTGCCCAGGTCTTGGCCGTGACACCGAGCAGATAGGCGCGCATCGGTGCGCGGCTGCCTTTCTGCTCATGGCCGCGCTGCGAGAAGAAGGCCATCCAGAAATTGGCGAGCAACATGCCGACATCGAAGGCGATCGGGCCGTAGAAGGCGAACTCCGGATCGATCATCCGGGTCTCTGTGTCGGTCACCATGATCGAGCCGGAATGCAGGTCGCCATGCAGCAGCGTCTCGGCATTGGCGGCAAAGAGATGCTTCAGACGCTGCGCCTCGACCTTGAGGTCGCGGTCGGCGCGCAATTCGGCTACCAGGCCGTCGAGCTGCGGCGAGGTGTGCCGGTTCATCTTGGCGTCGAAATAGGGGTCGGAGAACACCAGGTTCTCGGTGATGTCGCACAGCTCGACATTGTCGGCGAACAGCGCCAGATCGGCCTTGCGGTCCTTGGTCGGCATGTGCAGGTCGGAACCGCGAAACAGCGTGCGGGCCATGAACAGGCCGATGTCGCGCGCGATGTTGGGCAGTTCGCGGCCGTCGATCAGCGCGCGCCGCAGGATGATGTGCGGCGGCGCCAGGTACTCCATGACGATCAGCGCCTGGGCCTCGTCGAAATGATAGATCGCCGGCACCGAGCCGGGCGCCCGGCGCTCCTGCCTGGTCAGCGCATGATATTCGAAGAAGGAGCGTTTCAAGGGCAGCGGCCAGCTGTCGCCGACCAGCCGCACATAGGGCAGCGCCTGTTTGACCACCGCAGCACCCTGGTCGCCCTCGACGATGAACACCAGGTTGAGATTGCCGTCGCCGACCTCGCGTACCTTCCAGTGGCTGGCGTCCTTGCCGATGCGCTCGGTCAGCGCCGTGGTTTCGCCAAGGCGTTTCGGCAGCGTTTCCACCGACAATGCTTCGAACTTCCCGGTCATGCTCTCCCTCCTGCGCGTGGTTTCCGACGATAGCGGAGCCACGGCGGCGGGGCCAAGCTAGGAAGCGCTCTGGCAAATGTCAATCGTGTTGACAATTGCCGAATGAGCCCATAGCGTCACCATCCGGGAGGAACGGATGGGCGCAGATGCCGTGTTCCATGTGGAGGGCCTGAGGAAATCCTTCGGCCAGAACGAGGCGCTTGGCGGCATCTCGCTCGACCTCTTTGCGGGCGAGGTGACCGTGCTGATGGGCGCCAACGGCGCCGGCAAATCCACCCTGGTCAAGATCGTCAGCGGCGTCTATGCGCGCGGCGCAGGCTCAATGCAGCTCGCCGGCAAGGCCTTCGATCCGCAGACCCCAGCCGAAGCGATCCGCGCCGGCGTCGTCACCGTGCACCAGAACATCAACGACGGCGTGGTCGCCGACCTCGATGTCGCCACCAACCTGACGCTCGACCGGCTGAGCGGCAAAGGCGCGTCCTTGCTCTTCAAGCCTGCCAATGTCCGGGCCGAAGCCAGGGCTGTCGCCGACCGCATGGGGCTCGCCATCGACCTCAAGGCGCGCGTCAGCGACTTGTCGTTGGCCGACCGCCAGATGGTGGCCATCGCCCGCGCCATGGCGCATCGGCCCAAGGTGCTGATCCTCGACGAGCCGACCTCGTCGCTGTCGAGCGCCGAGGCCGACCGGCTGTTTTCGCTGATCGACAGGCTGCGCGGGCAGGGCGTCGCCATCCTCTATATCTCGCACCGCATGTCCGACATAAGGCGGCTCGCCGACCGCATCGTGTCGATGCGCGACGGCGTCGTCTCCGGCGTCTTCGACAAGAAGCCGCTCGACTATGAGGGCGCGGTCAACGCCATGCTTGGCCGCAAGATCCATCTCGACCGGGTGGTGGCGAGAAGCTCGGCTCGAGCCGTCTTCACCGCCGAAGGGCTGCAACTGGCGCAAGGGTCGAGGCCGATCTCGATGACGCTCGGCGCCGGCGAGGTGGTGGCTATCACCGGCTTGGTCGGCGTCGGCAAGACGGCTTTGGCGGAGACGCTGTTCGGCGTGCGCCGGCCGCTCGCCGGCACCATGCATATGGACGGCAAGCCCTATGCGCCGGGCGCGGCGCGCGAGGCGATCGCCGCCGGCGTCTTCCTGGTCGCCAAGGACCGCGTTGCGAGCGGCATCGTCGGCGGCTTCAACATCGAGCGCAACATCAGCCTGCCGTTCCTCAAGCGCATGTCGGGTCTCGGCGTGATGAAAAAGCGCGCCGAGCGCGTCGTTGCCCGCCGCCAGATCGACGAACTTGGCATCGTCTGCCGCTCGGAGAAGGACGAGCTGTCGGCGCTTTCCGGCGGCAACCAGCAGAAGGTCATGGTGGCGCGCTGGATGTCGCGGGCCTCGCGGCTCTTCATCCTCGACGAGCCTTTCCAGGGCGTCGACATTTCGGCGCGCCGCGACATCGCGGCGAAGCTTCGAGCCAGCGCCGACGGCCGCGCGACGCTGATCTTCGTTACCGAGATCGACGAGGCGCTGGAGACCGCCGACCGCATCCTGGTGATGTCGGAACACACGATCGTCGGCGAGCACCGTAACGCCGATATCGACCTCGACCGGCTGCTGGCGGAAGTGGCCGGCGGACCGCTCCACGGCGCGGCATGAGGTCGAGGGATTTGCATGGAGTGGAGTTGGAATGAGCTTTTGTCGGACAGCCGCGCGGCGGGGCGCTGAGTGATGTTGCGCGACTACGCCATCCGCTACGGCTTCATCGTCCTGTTGGTCGGGTTGATCGCCTATTTCGCGGTCGCCGCCGATGGTTTTGCTTCGCCGCAAAGCGCCGTCTTCATCTTCCAGTCGGTGGCCATCACTGGTGTGCTGGCGCTCGGCGTCACCGCGACGCTGGTCGTCGGCGGCTTCGACCTGTCGATCGGCTCCGTCGCCACCAGCGCCATGATGGCGGCTTCCTACGCCATGGTCGTGCTGGAGCAGAACGCGATCGTCGCCGTCATCGCCTGCCTTGTCATCGGCGTCATCGTCGGCCTGATCAACGGCTGGCTGATCGTCTATATGCGCGTGCCCGACCTGCTGGCCACGCTCGGCATGATGTTCCTGCTGCTCGGCCTGCAGCGCATCCCGACGGAAGGCCGCTCGATCGCCACCGGCATGACCATGCCCGACGGCTCGGTCGCCAACGGCAAGTTCTCGGAAGCCTTCCTGGCGCTCGGCCGCCACCGCATCGATTTCTTCATCCCGAACCTGATCCCGGTTTCGGTGGTGGTGCTGGTGGTGCTCGCGGCGCTGATCTGGTTCTTCCTCGAATACACGCGCTTCGGCCGCATGATGTATGCCGTCGGCAGCAACGAGCGGGCTGCCGAGCTCGCCGGCGCGCCTGTCAAGGCATACAAAATCTGGGCCTATGTGATTTCGGGAGTTTTTGCCTCGATAGGCGGGATTTTGCTCGCCGCCCGGCTTGGACGCGGCGACATCGCCTCGGGTAATAATCTCTTGCTCGACGCTGTCGCCGCGGCGCTCATCGGCTACGCGGTGCTCGGCGCCGCCAAGCCAAACGCCTTCGGCACGGCCGTCGGCGCGGTGTTCGTCGGCGTCTTGCTGCAAGGCCTGACGATGATGAACGCCCCCTACTACACGCAGGATTTCGTCAAGGGCGCGGTGCTTGTCGTCGCCCTTGTCTTCACCTTCGCCCTTTCCGGCAGGGGCAAGAGATAGTTTCGACCGGGGCATTGAGACAAAACGGAGGAAAACGAAGTGAGCATCACAAGAAGACTTTTGGGGAAGGCAGCACTCGGCCTTGCCGGCGCGGCTCTGCTGATGCAGGGCACGGCATTGGCGGCGGACAAGCCGGCGCCGTTCGACAAGCCCGGCGTCAAGATCGCGCTGGTGCGCTATCTGTCGACCGGTGACTTCTTCCAGGCCTATCTCTCGGGCGTCGAGGCGCAGGCCAAGGCGCTCGGCGTCGATCTGCGCGTGCTGGACAGCCGCCAGGATGCGGCGCTCCAGGCCGACATGGTCGACCAGGCGATCGCGCTCGGCGTGCAAGGCATCATCATCCAGCACGGCCTGACGGAATCGATGAAGGACGCCGCCCAGCGCGCGGTCGATGCCGGCATCAAGGTCGTCGCCTTCGACGTCAATGTCGAGAACCCGAAGATCCCGCAGATCGAGCAGTCGGACAAGGATCTTGCCAAGCTCGCGCTCGAGCAGGCGGTGAAGGACAATGGCGAGAGCTGGAAGGCCGGCTATGTCTATGTCGCCGGCATCGCGCCGCTCGACCGCCGCAACGAGACCTGGGTGGACGTGAAGAAGAAATATTCGGGCATCAGCGAGGTCGCCCAGTTCGGCACGCTCGACAACCCGATCGCCAACTCGGTCGCCAACCAGGCGCGCTCGGTGCTGCAGGCGCATCCCGACATCAAGGTGATGTTCGCGCCCTATGACGAGTTCGCCAAGGGCGTGAAGATCGCCGTCGACGAGGCCGGCCTGAACAAGGGCATCAAGATCTATTCGGCCGATATCTCGACCTCGGATATCGCCGCGATGCGCGAGCCGGACAGCGCCTGGGCGGCCACCGCCGCCACCAACCCGGCCGTCGTCGGCCAGGTCTCGGTGCGCGCGCTGGCGCAGCTTCTCGCCGGCGAGGATCCCGGCCACAACGTCATCGTGCCGCCGACGCTGATCACCCAGAAGGAGCTGATCGACAAGGACATCAAGAACATGGAAGACCTGTCGGCCAAGCTGCCGCAGTTCGCCCATGCCGATGTCGCGATGCCCGCCTGGATGCCGAATCCGAACGCCAAGTAAGGGTTCTGCCCGTTGCTGATGAAGGGAGCGGTCCAGTGGGCCGCTCTCTGTCTTTTCCAAGGGACCGTCGCGACGTCATCGCTGCCAGAAGGGCAGTTTGGCGATTTCCGCCTCGACCTCTTTCCTCGTCAGCCCGATGTCGTCGATCAGATGCGGATTGTCCGTCGCCATGCGCTTGAGCTCGAAGCGGAAATAGGCCTGCTTGCGGCGCTCGGCGAGGAGGCCGCGCAGGGCTGAGAGGCTGTAGCGCCGGCGGCCGTTGATCTCGGCTGGACGCGCCGCCAGAGATGCGCAAGGTGCGAAGGTATCGTTCATGGCAACCTCCATGCGGCAGAAAGCTTGAAGGCCCTCGACCTGATTGAGATTGCAGTGTGCCGCAGGTGGCCGGCGGCGTAATTAAGCCCTCCCAAATAGTTCTCAAAACTTCCAAATCGGCTAGGCGGTGGTGACGATTTAACTATTTGAGCCAGATGGCGATAGCGGCGAGTTTGACGAAGCCCATGAAGTTGGCG
>NZ_VFTJ01000022.1:0-103861 GCF_006439595.1 Mesorhizobium sp. B3-1-9 | reverse complement strand
TCCTCTACCCCGTCGATCGGGGGAGAGGTGTCTCGGCGAAGCCGAGACGGAGTGGGGGTCGACCAGCGCTACATAAGGCAATGCATGCGCCAAGCTGCCATGCACGCTATCGCCAAAGACCAGCCGCTTGGAAATTGTGCATGCCGTAGCGTAACCGGGTAGAAAGAAGCTGTCGTGAGCGCCGGCGCTCCCGTCGCCGCGGCCGGTATACCTGGTCTGGCAAGGGCGGCCAGTTGGGCGCTTCCTGTCCAGAACTGTCAGGAACGGCGTCGATTCACGGTTGCACCGGGCGGCATCCGACCTATATCAGGTCACCTTTTCCAGCCGGCCGTATTTCAGCATGTCATCCATCATCTCGATCTCCGGTGTCACGAAAACCTATGCCACCGGCTTCAAGGCGCTGAAGGAAATCAATCTCGACATCGAGCGCGGCGAGATCTTCGCGCTGCTCGGGCCGAACGGCGCCGGCAAGACGACGCTGATCTCGATCGTCTGCGGCATCGTCAACCGCTCGTCGGGCAGCGTCAGCGTCGACGGCCACGACATCGGCCGGGACTACCGCGCGGCGCGCAGCCTGATCGGGCTGGTGCCGCAGGAGCTGACCATCGACGCCTTCGAGACGGTCTGGGCGACGGTGAACTACAGCCGCGGCCTGTTCGGCAAGGCGCCCAACGCGGCCTTCGTCGAAAAAGTGCTGCGCGACCTCTCGCTGTGGGACAAGAAGGATTCGAAAGCGATCACGCTGTCCGGCGGCATGAAGCGCCGGCTGATGATCGCCAAGGCGCTGTCGCACGAGCCGCGCGTGCTGTTCCTCGACGAGCCGACCGCCGGCGTCGACGTCGAACTGCGCCAGGACATGTGGGCGATGGTCAGGCGCCTGCGCGAGGACGGCGTCACCATCATCCTCACCACGCATTACATCGAAGAGGCCGAGGCGATGGCCGACCGGGTCGGCGTCATCAACAAGGGCGAGATCATCCTGGTCGAAGGCAAGGCCGAGCTGATGCGCAAGCTCGGTCGCAAGCAGATGAAACTGGAGCTGCGCGCGCCGCTTGCCGCCGTTCCGGACGGGCTTTCCCACTATTCATTGGAGCTGTCGGACGACGGCAACCAGCTCACCTACACCTATGACAACCAGAGCGATCGTCCGGGCGTCGCCTCGCTGATCCGTGACCTCGAGGCGGCCGGCATCCAGTTCCGCGATCTCGACACCAAGAACAGCTCGCTCGAAGAGATCTTCGTCAATCTTCTGAGGCAAGAGCCATGAACCTGCGCGCGGCCCCCAATTTTCGTGCGGTATGGGCGATCTACCGGGTGGAGATGGCGCGCGCCTTCCGCACGGTGCTGCAGAGCATCATCTCGCCGGTCATCTCGACATCGCTCTATTTCGTCGTCTTCGGCTCGGCCATCGGCTCGCGCATCAACGAGATCGACGGCATCGCCTACGGCGCCTTCATCGTGCCGGGCCTGATGATGCTGTCGCTGTTGACGCAGTCGATCTCCAACGCCTCCTTCGCCATCTATTTCCCGAAATTCGTCGGCTCGATCTACGAGCTTTTGTCGGCGCCGGTCTCCTATCTGGAGATCATCATCGCCTATGTCGGGGGCGCCGCGACCAAGTCGATCATCCTCGGCCTGATCATCCTGGCCACCGCGGCACTGTTCGTGCCGCTCAGGATCGAGCATCCGTTCTGGATGATCGCCTTCCTGGTGCTGACGGCGGTGACCTTCAGCCTGTTCGGCTTCATCATCGGCATCTGGGCAAAGACCTTCGAGCAGCTGCAGCTGGTGCCGCTGCTCATCGTCACGCCGCTCACCTTCCTCGGCGGCAGCTTCTATTCGATCCATATGCTGCCGGGCATCTGGAAGACGATCACGCTGTTCAATCCGGTCGTCTACCTGATCAGCGGGTTCCGCTGGAGTTTCTACGGCAAGGCTGACGTCTCGGTCGGCGTCAGCCTCGGCATGACGCTGATGTTCCTGGCCATCTGCATCGCGATCGTGGCGTGGATCTTCAAGACGGGCTACCGGTTGAGGAACTGACGGACCTTCAGTTCCTCGCCCCACGAAGTGGGGAGAGGTGGCCCGGCGAAGCCGGGACGGAGAGGGGCCTTGGCCGACGTCTGTCTAACGGTTGGCACCCTTCCCCCGTCGGGGTCTTGCGTCGCAGATGTCGCTCCGTCTCGGGCTTCGCCCGAGCCACCTCTCCCGCTTCGCGGGGGCGAGGAAAACAGAGCCTCCTTCAAATCGCCTTCAGCAGGCGCAGCAGCCCCAGCATTTCCACGAAAGTCCCTTTGCGGAAGGCGATGTAGGTCGGCTCCTCGACGCCATGGAAGCGGCGCTTGAAGGCCGCCTGGCCCTGCAGGTTGAAGCGCGAGCGGTTGACCCAGGGCGAGTTGTAGGCGCGCTGGAAGGCGCCGCGCCAAAAGCCCGATTCGGCGAAGCCGCTCGGCTCGATGTCGAGCAACGGCGAGAGGCCGAGCGTCACCTCAGAGATGCCCTCCTCGCGAAAACGGTCGACGGCGAATTTGGTCAAGCCGATTTCGGCATGCGGCGTCGCGTCGACCTGCTTGCGCTTGAAGGAGGTGGTGTAGCCGACGACCTTGCCGTCGCGGAACAGCGGGTCGAAATCGAGAATGGCGAGAAGCCGGCCTTCGGGGCTGTGCAGGAGGAAGCGGCGCATGTCGGCGCCGAGCTCTTCGGAGAAGCGGCGGTTGAGGAAACCCATCTCCCAGCGCTTGATGATGCGCTCCTTTCGCCAGTCGGCGGAAAGCTGAATGATCTCCTCCTGCAGCCCGTCGCCCCTGTCCTCGGCGAGGATAAAACCCTTCTTCGTCAGCCAGCGTTCGGAATAGCGCACGGTCTCGTTGCGCTTGCCGGAAAAATCATGCGCCGGCAAAACCAGCCTGGTGTCGACGCCGAGGCGATTGACCTGGTAGCCGAGGCCGGCCAGCACCTTGGCGGTGTCGGCGCCGACCTGGACGAACCACGGGCCGCCGGCGGCCTCGACGAAGCGCTTGATATAGGCCGGGCGGTCGGCCGGGTCGGCGACCGGATCGCCCAGAGCGAAATGACGGCTCATCTTGGTGCCGAAGGCGATATAGCCGTCGCCATCGCTGAAATAGGACAGTTTCTTCTGTACGGCCGTGGAGTAGGCGAGCGAGAAATCGCCGTGGCGGCGCACCAGCGCCAGGCGCTCGGCATCCGTCAACTCGCGCCGCGGAACCTTGGGCGCCACGGCGTCGAGAAGCCTGTCGAAATAGATGCGCAGGGGCGCCATGAGCTCCGCGTGCCAAGAATGGATGACCTGCCGCCCTCAGGTCGCGAATCGCTGGCGACCGCTGCCGGCCACGTCGCGCCAGCGCGATATAGGATGCAATTGGCGGCGAATGAAGGGCAAACGTCCGAAAGCGTCCAGTATCGTCCATCGGCCGCGCGAAACGCGCCACGCGCGCGTCTGCTTTGGCGCAATCCCTCGGCGTCGCGCAACCGGGCGTGACGGGCAGCGTGGCGCTGCTTGCTCGCGTCTCTCACCAAGCCCGGCCCGTTCACGCCGGAGGCGCTGAGCCTCGGCGATTTCTGGGGCATCAGGATCGACGGCAGGCTGGCGGTGATGGCCGGCGAGCGCATGAGGCAGCCCGGTTGCCCGGAACTCAGCGGCGTCTGCACGCATCCGGATTTCCGCGTCGGCGGCCGCCGGCTGTCGGTGTTCGTGGCGGGCCGAATCGCGGCACGCGGCGAGGTCGCGTACCTGCACGCCTATGACAGCAATGCTGCGGCGATCGGGCTTTACGAGTCGATCGGCTTCCGCCTGAGAAACAGGATGAACATGGCCATGGCGCGAAGTGACTGCTCGGCTTCGTCATCCACGGGCGGAGCGAGGAGCGCAGCGACGCAGCGCACACCTGAGGATCCATTCCGTGACATGCGAGGGTTGCAACGGTGCAGAATTCTGCTCCGCTGCGCCCTGTGATCGCGGTCATGGCATGGATTGCAGGGTCTCCGCGACGGAGCTTCGCTCCTGCTTCGCCCTAGAATGACGACGTTGGGGAGGCTTCCGCCAATCCCCAACGTTTGCGCTATCCTCAGCGCATCACACCGCGATCTTGCCGCCGCCCTGCTTTGTAATCGCAACGACGGACGGCCGCACCGGCATGTCCGGCTTGAAGTCCGGCCAGCGGGTCGACGGGTCCTCGTAATAGGACGGGCGGCCAAAGCCTTCCCAGTCCTCGCCGCCGTCGCCCGGATGCTGGACAGCGACGAAAGCGGTCTGGTCGTCCGGCGCGAAGAGCGGGCCGCACATTTCGGCGCCGATCGGCACGCGGAAGAACAGTTTTGAAGTCGCGCGCGCCGGGCCTTCGGTGTCGACCGCCCACAGGCCGTCAGTGCGGCCGGTGGCCTTCGGGCCCTGGCCGTCGGTGGCGACCCACAGGCGCCCGGCCGAATCGACGGCGCAATTGTCCGGCATGCCGAACCAGCCATGGGCGGTGGTCGCGGTGGAGAAGGTGGCGCCGACATCGGCCACCGACGGATCGCCGCATTTCAGCAGCACTTCCCATTTGCCCTTGGTGGCGGCGAAGTCGCCGCCGTCCTCGACGATCTCGATGATGTGGCCGAAGGCGTTGCCGGCGCGCGGATTGGCGGCGTCGACCTGCTCGGCCTTGCGCTTGGTGTTGTTGGTCAGCATGACATAGACCTTGCCGTTGCCGGCATTCGGCTGGATGTCCTCCGGCCGGTCCATCTTGGTGGCGCCGAGCAGGTCGGCGGCGCGCCGCGTCTCGATGAGCACGTCGGCCTGGGACGCAAAACCGTTCTCGGCAGTCAGCGGGCCCTGCCCGAACACGACCGGCATCCATTCGACCGAGCCGTCCTCGGCGAACTTCGCCACATGCAGCGTGCCGTCGTCGAGCAGGTTCATGTTGGCCGCGCGGTCATCGGGATTGAACTTGCCGGCGGTGACGAATTTGTAGACGTAGTCGAAGCGTTCGTCGTCGCCGAGATAGAAGACGACGCGGCCATCCCTGGCGACGATCGATTCGGCGCCCTCATGCTTGAAACGGCCCATGGCGGTGCGCTTCCTCGGCACCGAAGCCGGATCGTTGACATCGACCTCGACGATCCAGCCGAACCGGTTGGGCTCGTTCGGCTCCTTGGCGAGGTTGAAGCGGTCGTAATGCGCGCCCCACTCATAGGCGCCTTCCGGAATGCCGAGGCGCTTGTAGTTGGCGGCCTCCCTGTGGCCCTCCGGCAATTCGCCCGAGAAGTAGCCGTGGATGTTCTCCTCGGCCATCACATAGGTGCCCCAGGGCGTGACGCCGCCGGCGCAGTTGTTGACGGTGCCGATGACCTTGGCGCCGGACGGATCGGCATTGGTCTTGACGCGATCATGGCCGGCGACCGGGCCGGACAGCGCCATCTCGGTGTTGGAGGTGATGCGGCGGTTGAGCTTGCCGTCGCGCACGACCTGCCACTTGCCGCCCTGCTTGCGGATTTCGACGATCGTGCCGCCATGCGCGGCCATCTCGACATCGACCTGCTCCTTGGAGAGCGGCGCCACCTCGGCGGCCTTCTTGCCGTCCTTCTCGACGATCGAGACGATGCCGGGGAACATCAGATGCGGGTTGGTGTATTCGTGATTGACGACCAGCAAGCCGTGCTCGGCGGAGCCGTCGATCGGGATATAGCCGACATAGTCGTTGTTGTAGCCGAACTGCCTGGCCTGGGCTTCGGCCGACTGTTTTGCCGGATCGAACGCCGGCGAGTCGGCGAACAGCGGATCGCCCCAGCGCAACAGCACGTCGGCGTCATAGCCCGGCGCGACATGGTGCTTGTCGTCGATGCCGGCCTCGAGCTCGTCGAACTTGAAGGCCGAAGCCTCTGCGGCGCGCGCCTCGTCGGCGGCGATCAGCGCCAGCGGGCTGACGGTGGCGGCAATGGCCGAGACGGCCAGCGAGCCCATGAGAAAGCCGCGGCGCGAGAAACGCGCGGCGATGATCTCGCCCATGGTGCGGTTGTCGGTCGGATTGACGGGCGGGCCGTCATTTTCCTCGAGCAGGCTGGTGCGGAAGCGGGTCTCAGGGGTCACGGTCATGGGATTCCTCTGGCTTCTTGAGGTGGCTGGGATTTTGACCTTTCGACCCCTAAAGCGCGCCGATCACATTTTCGTGACATGGCTTCGACATACCCTCGGTGATTGGTGAAGTCGTCGATGTCGGCCCCTTTCAACCCGTATAGTGACGGGAAGAAGGGGCTTGCCACGGCCTTCGCCCTATCCTCCACCACGCAGCTTGACGGTTTCGCCCGCTTCGGAAACAAAGGCTGCGGCCGGCGTGGCGACGGCGCTTCAAGAAGGGGACGACAAGGTGAGTTTCTGGGGACTGGCGCAGCTCGGCATTTCGACGGTGATGTTCCTGCTGGCGGCGATGGCGGCCAAGCAATGGGGGATGGCGCCGAGCCTGGCCAAGCTTCTTTTGACCCTGGCGCTCTACACGGCCGGCAATCTGATCATGCTGCGGCTGGTGCGGGAGTTCGGCATGTCGGTGTCGTTCAGCCTGTCGGCGGTCATCCAGCTCGTCTCGGTCAATGCCGTGGCGCTCGCCTTCTTCGGCGAACGGCTAAACGCCTTGCAAGCGACCGGCATGGTGCTGGCGGTCGCCGCCGTCGCGCTGATCACGCTCGGGCCCTATATGCAACGGCTGTAGCTGGACCCAAGGGCCCGAATGAAATCGACCGCCAACGCGCTGCTCAACAAGTTGGAATTCCCGGTGCTGCTGGCCGGGCTGGCGATCGCCGGCGGTCTATGGGGCCTGGTGGAGCTCATCGAGGTGGCGCGCGCCACCACGCCACATGCCTTCGATACGGAAATCCTGCTTGCCTTCCGCCATGCCGGGCAGCCGGACAGTCCGATCGGTCCACCCTGGCTCGAAGGCGCGGTGCGCGATGTCACCGCGCTGGGCAGCACCGCTGTGCTGGCGCTGATCACGACGGCGACGATCGTCTATCTGCTCTTGATCCGCAGACCCCTGACAGCGCTGTTCATGTTCGCGGCCGTGGCGGGCGGGCAAGTGCTTTCCAGCCTGCTCAAATTCGAGGTCGACCGGCCGCGCCCCGATCTCGTCTCGCATCTCGTCACCGAGACTTCGCTCTCGTTCCCCAGCGGCCACGCGATGCTGTCGGCGGTGACCTATCTGACCCTCGGCTCGCTGGCGGCCCGCTTCCTGCCTGACCGCAGGACGAAGGTCTTCGTGCTTGGCCTTGCCGTGCTCACCACGGTGCTGATCGGCGCCAGCCGCGTCTATCTTGGCGTGCACTGGCCGTCCGACGTGCTTGCCGGCTGGTGCGCGGGCTTCGCATGGGCCATGCTGTGCTGGCTTGCGGCGCGCCTGCTGCAGCGACGCAAAGTAGTGGCCGACAGCGACTGATCGATGGATGAAGCATATAAAATGATGCTTGAGACATTGTAATATCTACAATATACATCTCCTGCAGCTTCAAAAGACGGGTTCAGGCCGATGATCACTGCCGCACAGATGCGCGCCGCGCGGGCGTTGACCGGCATCGACCAGAAGACGCTCGCCGAGCGCGCCGGCGTCTCGCTGCCGACGATCCAGCGCATGGAAGCGAGCGACGGCGTCGTCCGGGGCGTGGTCGACACGCTGATGAAGGTCATCCAGGCGCTCGACGAGGTCGGCGTGGAGCTGATCGGCGAGAACCAGGCCAGCGAGCGCGGCGGCAGGGGCGTGCGCCTCAAGACTACCGCGGCGCAGAACCCGCAGGGCTGAGCCGCCACCGCGGCGGTGCGGAAGAATCGGCGCCGTTGCGGCCGGATTTACCGCCCAATGCCGCGCTCTCTCACATCGCCGCTTCGATCGGCTCGGCAAGCTTCGGATTGGCGCGCGCGGCGATCAGGCAGCCGGCGACGATGAGGCATGCTCCTGTCAGCGTGGTCCAGGACACCTTCTCGCCGAAGAAGAACCAGCCAAGCGCGATCGCCCAGATGAAGGCCGAGTATTCGGTCGGAATCAGATATTGCGCCTCGGCACGGGCGTAGGACCAGCTCATCAAAAATTGCCCGGCGAGCGACAGCAGCGCCACCGCGCCCAAGGGAAGCCAGAGATCGCTCGGCAGCGCAACCGCGAGCCAAGGTGCTGCGAGACCGAGGATGATCGCGACGAAGAGGTTCTGGAACAGCATGATCTCGACCGGCCTGGCCAGCAGCGCCTGTTGCCTCGAGAGGATCAGATTGTAGGCGTAGAACACCGTCGATGCGAGCACCGCGGCCGTGCCAAGCAGGGCATCCTGCGAATGGCTTGCCGCACCGAACTGGCCGGCCAATATGATCGCGACGCCCGCCATGCCGGCCAGCGACGCCCAGATTGCCTGCCGCCTTATGCGTTCGCCCAGCAACAATGCCGCAAGCAAAAGCGCAAACAGCGGCGCGACGAAGCTGAGCCCGATCGCCTCGGCGAGCGGCAGCCTCGCCAGACCCCAGAAGAACAAGACCAGGACGATGCCGACAATCGCGGCGCGCAGCGCATGCAGGCCCAGCACCGGAAGGCTCGGCTTCGAGCGCGACCCCGCCGACCAGGCGGCGCCCGCGACCAACGTGGCAACCAGGCTGCGCCACAGCAGCGTGTTATAGACGCCGACCGCGAGGGCCAGGGACTTCATTGCCGCATCCATGCCGGAGAGCAGGAAGATCGCCAGCGCGCATATGAGCACGGGGATCATCGGCGAAACGGCGCCGGTCAGGCTGGATGTCTTCACGGCTTCGCTCATGTGACGGATGGGAGCCGATAGTACGGAGCAAGCGGCGAAACCAGATGGCAGCCGCCACCGACATGACGGTCCAATCCCGATCGGCGAGGCGAAAAACTCGCCTCGCCGCTGCAGTGCCGAGATGCGAAACGCTGTCCCGCCGGCGTTGCAATGCCTCTCCGCCGCGACGTGCTCAATCCAGTGACAGCGCCACGACCTCGCCTTCGCCCATCAGCGGCACGAAGATCTTTTTGCCGTCGGTGCCGATGTCGGCGCTGCCGGGCTTGAAGTGCGCCACCGCTTCCGGCGCGCCGCCGGGCTTGTAGCTGTAAAGCGTGCCGGTCATGTAGGCGGTGGCGTAGATGGTTTCGCCAATAGCGATGACACCGTCGAGGTCGGCGAATTCTTGAGCGCCCGCCAGCGGCGTGACCTTCTTCGTGGCGAGGTCGACCGACAGCAGGCCGCCCGGCTCGGCGGTGCTGAAGTCGGTCTTGTTGATGCCCTTGCCCCAGGACGCGACGATCAGCCTGCCGCCATCGGCGAACACGCCATTGGGCGAGGCCAGCAGCGCGTCCTTGACGAACAGCTCCGGCCTGTCGCCGTCGATGCGGTAGACCGTGTCGGCCAGCATGTCGCTGACATAGACCTTGCCGGCGCTGTCCTGCGTCATGTCGTTGAGAAACACGGCGCCCGGCACATCGATGGTCTCGACCAGTCTGCCGCTGGCGAGGTCGACGACGTGCACCTTGGTGATGTCGGCGGCGTAGAGCCTGCCACTGGCGATCGCCATGCCCTTGGGCGCGTCCATGCCGTCCACCCAGTGGCGGGCGATGACCTTGCCGTCCATCGACAGAAGCGACAAGTAGCCATTGCCGTCCGCGTCGCCGGGATTGCCGGCGATGTTGGAGACGACGATACGGTTGTGGGCGGCATCGACAAGCGCGGATTCCGGCTGCTCGAAGCCGGTGGCGCGCCAGAGTTCGCCGGCCTGCGCGACAGACACGGCGATCGTTGCGACGATGGTTGAGGCGATGAGACGTTTCATGGGTGCTCTCCTGTACTGACGACGGAGAGCTAGGATTTTCGATACTTTCCTGGAAGCCGGAACAAGACTAGTATCGTTCTTCGATACCAAATCGGATGAAGGAGGCGCATTCCATGAACGGTCCGATCTTCGAGGCGCTGAAACGGACGCTGAAGGCCAAGGGCCTGACCTACCGGACGTTGGCCGAACGCATGGGCGTTTCCGAGCCGACGGTGAAGCGCATCTTCCATGAGCGGAACTGCAAGCTCGACCGGCTGATGGAGATCTGCGCCGCGGCCGATGTCGAGCTGGAGAACGTGCTCGGCGCGATGAACCGGGGACCGGGCCCGGCCAACCGCGTCGGGCCGGAGATCGAGCGCCGCCTGGCGGCGCGGCCGGCGCTGCTCTTCGTCTTCATCATGCTGTCGGAGAAATTCACGGCCGAAGGCATCATGCTCTCGCAAGGCCTGAGCGAAGCTTCGATGTTCCTCTACCTGCGCGACCTCGAGGAGCTCGGGCTGGTGGCGCTGGGGCGCGGCCTGTCGGCAAGGCTGCTCGTCGACACGCCGATCCAGTGGGATTTCGAGGGACCGCTGAAGCCGCATTTCGAGATGACCAACAAGAATTTTGTCGGCTGGGCGCTCGGCCACATGGAGCAGGGCGCGACCTTCATCAGCTTTTCCAGGCGCATGCGGCCGCAAACGGCGGAGATGCTGCGGCGCGAGGCCGAGGAGCTCGCCGAGCGCGCCAAGCTGCTTGCCCATCACGACCAGCACACCACGCCGGAGGACCAGCTCACCGGCTACAAATGGACCTTTGCTTTCGGCGCGACGCCGTTTCCCGCGATCATGCCGATCGGGCCGCATCCGAGGGACGCGGGCGCGCGGGCGGAGAAGGAGAAACGGGCGCTGCCGGCGTAGCTCTGCCCCTCTCCACTTGTGAAGGTGTCGCCGAAGGCGACGGATGAGGGGTGTTCCAGGCAGTGAGACGTTGGCGATTGCGGCTTTAGACGAGCGCGTTGGCCAAGCTGGAGCACCCTTCATCCGTCTCGGCGCTACGCGCCGATCCACCTTCTCCCGCAAGGGGAGAAGGAAAGGGCGTCACGCCGCTTTCGCTTCTTCCTGCGGTCCGGCGAGATCGTCGCGCGCCTTGCGGGCGAGTTTTTTGGCCGAGCGTTTCGGGCTGTCGCCGAACAGGTCGGCGGCATCGGCGAGGCAGGCCTTGGTCAGGCTCTTTTCGGAGCGCTTCAGCAGCTTGCGCAGCAGCTTCGTGTCGTCGGCGGAGCCGAGCGGCTCGCCTTCGGCGGCGAGCAGGGCGCGCATGACGAAGACGTCGTGCAATTCGCCGAGCTGCTCGCCGAACCTGTCGACCGCCTTGCGGCGCGCCTTGATCGGCGTCGGCCACAGGCGGCCGAGCAGCGACAGATGCATGGAATGCGTCTTGACCGCCTTGCGCAGGTCGTGAAAGTCCTCGTCCTCGCCACGCGACTCCGCCTTGTCCAACGCCTTCTTCGCCCGCCGCAAGGTGGCGCGGGCGCCGTCGGCGAGGATGTCGGCGGCCTGTTCCGGCTGGTCGGGCAGGGCCAGCCTGTCGATGCGCTCCAAGCCCTCCCGGCATGCGGCTATCGCCGCATTGATGGCGGCGTCGAGGCCGGGACCGGCATGGAGCTCATGCTGGCGCAGCACCAGCCGCTCGCGCACGGGATCGAGACCGCCGCCGGCGGATTGTTCCGGAAAGGCATCGGCCAGGCGATCGATGGTTTCGATCAAGGCGGTTGCCTCGCGCGGCCCGGCCAGCAGCGCCGATACCTGCTTATAGCATTCGTTCTCGGTCTGGCAGAACGGTTCGTCCCCGGAACGAACCAAGCGCAGCAAGGCGCGCACGCTCTTCAGCCGCTTGCGGCATTTGTGCAGTCCCTGCTCCGGCTTCTCGCGCGCCATCTCGAGATGGGCGATTGCCTTGCCGATCTCGTCGGCCAATATGCGCCTGACCTCGCCGGTCAGCGGCAAGCGCGGATCGATGCGGAAGCTCATGCGGCGATCTCCGGAATCCCCCCGAGGGCCAGCGACGCGTTGTAGAATTTCGACTCGCCGGTGACCTCGCGACCGAGCCAGTCGGGCAGCATTTCGTCAGATACGTCCTCCGGCGTCTCCAGCTCCGCGATCACCAACCCCGCGAGCTTTCCGCCGAAAACATCGACTTCATAGAGATAGCCGCGGTGTCTAACATGGTGGCGTGTCTTCTCGATGACACGCCCCAGCGCGAACGCCATCAGCTCCTCGGCCTCGGCAAGCGGGATCGAATATTCGAACTCATCGCGCTCACGCGCCCTGTCGCCGAACTTCAGCGTCAGCCTGGCGGAGCGCCCGTCGCTGATGCGCACGCGCACCGTGCGGCCGGGCTGGGCGGCGACATAGAACTGGCGAATGCGGATTTCCGCCTCGACCCTGTCGCGCCAGGCCGGACCGGAGACCAGGAATTTGCGCTCGACTTCCTTGCCCATGGCCGGGCACTAAAGCCTGTGAGGGTCGAGAAGGCAAGCCGACTCGGAGTCAAACTTGACTTTAATCAATCGAATGATTAAAGTCTGAATATGAACAAGCAGCCAAGCATAAAAAGGCAGCCGCGCGAGGCCACCACCGCCGAGCAGACGCGCACTGCGCTGGTGCACGCGGCGCTCAAGCTGTTCGGGCGGCAAGGTTTCGACGGCACCTCGACGCGCGAGATCGCGGCCGAGGCCAAGGCCAATATCGGCTCGATCGCCTATCATTTCGGCGGCAAGGAAGGCCTGCGCGCCGCCGCCGCCGATTTTATCGTCGACACCATCCAGGGGATCGCCGGCCAGGCGCTGGGCGGCGATCAGGCCGCCGCGCCGCCGGAACCGGAAGCCGCCCGCGCCCAGCTTTTCGCAGCGCTCGAGCGGATGGTGGGCTTCGTCGTGGCCAGTCCGCAGGCCGGCGAGATCGTACAATTCGTACTTCGCGAGCTCTCGCATCCGACCGCCGCGCTCGACCGCATCTATGCAGGCGTGTTCGAGCCGACGCACCGGCGGCTGTGCCAGATCTGGGAACAGGCGACCGGCGAGCCGGCCGAGAGCGAGGCGACCAAGCTCACCGTCTTCACCATGATCGGCCAGGTCATCTATTTCCGCATCGGCCGCGAGGCGGTGATGCGCCGGATGGGCTGGCGCGGGATCGGCAATGAAGAGGCCGCCAAGGTGGTGGCAGTCACGACCGACAACCTCAGGGCGATGCTGGCGGCACGCGATGCGCGCGCCGGCAAGAAGGGCAAATCATGAGCTTTCTCTGTTCGCTGCCGCTCGCGGCCCAATTGTTCGGCGCCTGCGCGCCGGCGGCGCCCTTGGCCGTCGGCTATGTCGAAGGCGAATATGTGCTGATGGCGCCGATCGAAGTGGCCCAGGTGGCGACGGTGACGGTCAGGCGCGGCGACCGCGTCGAGAGCGGCACGCCGGTGGCGACGCTCGAGGACGCCGACGCCAAGATCGAGGTCGCGCAAGCGCAGGCGGCGTTGGCGCAGGCGCAGGCCCAGCTTGCCGACCTGCAGGTCGGCAAGCGCCCCGAGGAAATCGCGGTGCTCAAGGCCGAGGTCGACATGGCAAAAGCCCAGGCCGCCGACGCCAAGCGCAAATACGACCGGGCGAGCGATCTCTACAAACGCGGCACCGGCACCCAGGCCGACTACGACACCGCCTCGGCTTCGCTGGAGACCGCCACGGCCCAGGTCGGCCAAGCGGAAGCCAATCTCGCCGTCGGCAACCTGCCGGCGCGGGCCGAGACCATCAAGGCCGCCGACAACCAGGTCAAGCAGGCGCAGTCGACCCTGGAGCAGGCCGAGTGGCGGCTGTCGAAGCGGGTGCTGACGGCACCCTCGCCCGGGCGCGTCAACGACGTCATCCGCAATCCCGGCGACACCGCCGGGCCAACCGCGCCGGTGATCTCGGTGCTGCCGGACGGCGCCGTGAAGCTCAGCGTCTATGTGCCGGAAAGCGCCTTCTCGTCGGTCAAGGTCGGCACCGAGCTCAATGTCCATTGCGACGGCTGCGGGACGGGGCTGAAGGCACGTGTCAGCTATGTCTCGCCCGATCCGGAGTTCACGCCGCCGGTGATCTATTCGCTCGAGAACCGGCAGAAGCTGGTCTATCTGGTCGAAGCGCGGCCGGACGGCAATGCCGGGCCCTTGCAGCCCGGCCAGATCGTCGATGTCGATCTCGCGGATCTCGGGCAATGAACGCAATCGACGTTCGCGGCCTGGTCAAGCGCTTCGGCGACAAGACCGTCGTCGACCATGTGACGATGACGGTCGCCGAAGGCGAGATCGTCGGTTTCCTCGGGCCGAACGGCTCGGGCAAGACGACGACCATCCGCATCATGTGCGGGCTGCTCACGCCGGACGAGGGCGACGGCACGGTGCTGGGCTTCGACATCCGCAGCGACGCGCTCAAGATCAAGCGCGAAGTCGGCTACATGACGCAGAAGTTCTCGTTCTACGAGGATTTGACGATCGGCGAGAACCTCGAATTCGTTGCGCGGCTCTACCGGCTGAGGCCGGTGGAGGAATATGTCGCGCGCACGCTTCAGGAGCTCGGCCTGACGAGCCGTCGCGACCAGCTGGCCGGCACGCTTTCCGGCGGCTGGAAGCAGCGGCTGGCCTTGGCCGCCTGCATCATGCACAAGCCGAAGCTGCTCCTGCTCGACGAGCCGACCGCCGGCGTCGACCCGAAGGCGCGGCGCGAGTTCTGGGACGAGATCCATCGGCTGGCCGGCGGCGGGCTGACCGTGCTCGTCTCCACCCACTATATGGACGAGGCCGAACGCTGCCACCGCATCAGCTACATCTCCTACGGCAAGATGCTCGCCACCGGCACGGTGGACGAGGTGGTGAAGAATGCCGGGCTGACCACCTTCGTGCTGCAGGGACCGCGGCTCGACCAGGTGGCCGAGGCACTGCAGGGCCGGCCCGGCGTCGACCAGGTGGCGCCGTTCGGCGCGACGCTGCATGTCGTCGGTTCCGACAAGGCGGCGCTCGAAAAGGCGCTCGCCGATGTCGAGAAGGAGCATAAGGGCGTCACGGTGAAACCCGGCGAGACAAGCCTCGAGGATGTGTTCATCCAGTTCATGTCCGGCTCGAAGGACAACATGGCATGAACGCGGTCTTCTCCTTCGCCAGGCTGGGCGCGCTGCTGATCAAGGAATTCATCCAGATGCGGCGCGACCGCATCACCTTCGCCATGATGCTGGGCGTGCCGCTGATCCAGCTGGTGCTGTTCGGCTATGCGATCAACAACGACCCGAAGAGCCTGCCGGCAGCTCTTGTGGCGACCAGCAGCGATCCCTATACGCGCGCCATGGTCTCGGCGCTGCAGACGACGGGCTACTACCGCTTCGACCATGTCGCGCAAAGCGCGGACGAGGCCGAATTCCTGATGTCGCGCGGCGATGTCTCCTTCGTCGTCACCATTCCCGCCGATTTCGCCCGACGGGTGGAGCGCGGCGACAATCCGCAGATCCTGATCGAGGCCGACGCCACCGATCCGGCGGTGGCCAGTGGCGCGATCTCGACGCTGGGCACCGTGGCCGGCCAGGCGCTGCTCAGGGCGCAAGGCACGCAGGAGACCGCCAAGGAGGCGGCGCGCGGCCAGCTCGATGTCGTCGTGCACCGGCGCTACAATCCCGAGGGCATCTCGCAATACAACATCGTGCCCGGCCTGCTCGGCGTCATCCTGCAGATGACGATGGTGATGATGACCTCGATCGCGCTGACGCGCGAGACCGAGCGCGGCACGATGGAAAACCTTCTGGCCATGCCGTCGAGCCCGCTGGAAATCATGCTGGGCAAGGTGCTGCCCTATCTGGTGGTGGGCGCGGTGCAAGTGGTGGTGGTGCTGGCCGCGGCGAAGCTTCTGTTTGCCATCCCCTTCACCGGCTCGCTTTCTCTGTTGTTGTCAGCGGTGCTGGTGTTCGTGCTGTCGCTGGTGCTGCTCGGCTATTCGATCTCCACCATCGCCCGCACGCAGATGCAGGCGCTGCAGCTCACCTTCTTCTTCTTCCTGCCCTCGATCATGCTGTCGGGCTTCATGTTCCCCTATCGCGGCATGCCCGGCTGGGCGCAGATCTTCGGCGAAATCTTCCCGCTGACACATTTTCTGCGCATCACCCGCGCGGTCATGCTGAAGGGGGCGCAACTGCCGGCGGTGGCGACCGAGATCGGCTGGCTGGTGGTGTTCGTGGCGCTGTTTGCCGGCGTGGCGCTGGTGCGCTTCCGGCGCACCCTGGATTAGGGGCGGAGGACAATGTGGGGCGAGCGGGAGTGGGTCGAGACGGTCCTTTGTTGTGGTCAGAACCGGACATCGATGAACGGCATGTTCTAAGCCGGATCAGGCCCCGAGCCAGGCAATGGCTGCTTTGCGCCGCATGTCGGACATTGAGCCGGCTTTGACGATATCCTAGAAGCGGATGTTCAGTTAACCGGCGAAGCCGGCGCGTTTGTGCCCCATACTGTCATTCAGTCAGCCGCTCGGCCGTCGAGCTTCGAGCCCGGATGGCTTGAATGCGCCGAAGTATCGGTATATACCCTCATGATGAGAGAGACGCACTGCTACCGGGTCCTTCTAAATCGTGCTTCCCGAAAAGTGTCGGCGCTTTACGACGAAGCGCTCGCACCTTTGGGGGTGAGCATCGCGCAATTCAATCTGATTCGGGTGATCATCTCGATGGAGCCCGTTTCCGTCACGGATTTGGCTACCTTTGTTGAGCTTGAGCGGTCAACGGTGGGTCGGAACGGGCGCGTCCTTGAGCGCTTGGGGCTGGTGAAGATGTCTCATGGCTCGGACCAGCGTGAGGCGCTGTTCTCGCTAACGGAAAAAGGACACGAGGTGCTCAAGCGAGGGTTGCCGCTGTGGGACAGTGTGCAGCATGGCATAGAGAAAAACCTCGGAGCCGACAAAGCGAGGCAACTTCAACGCCTTCTGGCAAGCCTCTAAATTTTGCTAGATGTGGGTATATACCCGAATAATGCGTGCTCCCTTGAAGACCGGTAGCAGGAGTAGTGAAATGCCGTCATTGGAAGTAGAGCGCGGGCTAACGAGCACAGCGAGGTCGCACCTCTCGGGGGGGATTATCCTCACGCTTGCCTTTGGGTGCGGACTGCTGGTTGCCAATCTCTACTTCGGGCAACCGCTTGCGGCTCCGATCAGCGCCTCTACGGGCTTGCCGCCATCTCTGGCCGGCGTGCCCGTCACCCTGACCCAAGTGGGCTACGCCATAGCGCTCCTTCTGTTGGCACCGTTGGGCGACATTTGCGAAACGCGAGCAGTCGTCGTTCCGATCGTCTTGATTGGGCTGTTAGCCCTCGTCGCTGCTGCCTTGAGCTCGTCGCCAGGACCATTCTTGGTAGCCTCCCTTGGGATCGGCATCTGTCCTGTCGGCGGCCAAATTCTGCTTCCCTATGCCGCTCGCTTGGCGCCGGAGCATGAGCGGGGCCACGTCGTCGGCAAGGTCATGAGCGGCCTGCTTCTCGGCATCATGCTGTCACGGCCGATGGGCAGCTTCGTGGCAAGCGTCGCGGGATGGCGGGCCATCTACTGGCTCATCGCTGCGGGGGAAGCGGTCCTGGCGGTGCTCCTGTTGAAGGTGTTACCCTCTCTTCGACCGCAGACATCCCTCAGCTACACGGCGTTGCTGCGCTCTCTTTTGCCGATCTGGCGCAACCATGCGGAACTGCGCTACCGGGCGGTTATCCACGCGGGTCTTTTGGCCGCCTTCATTCTATTTTGGACGGCTGCCCCCCTTCACCTCGCAAGAGATTTCGGCCTGGGCCAGCAGGCTATCGGCTTGTTCGCGTTGGCTGGCGTTTCGGGCGCGTGTGTGGCTCCCTTCGTCGGGCGCATTGCAGACGCGGGACATCGCCAGCCGCGCATTGCCCAGGCTGCGCAGCTCGTTGCGCTCACCACAGCCGTCATTCCTTTCATCATATCGTTTTTTGGTCACCGCATATGGGCTGTGGGATTGTTGGCTTGCGCGGGCATCGTTCTGGACGCAGCCGTGACCGCAAATATGATCCTTTCGCAGCGCGCCATCTTTTCACTCGGGGACGACATTCGGACGAGAGTGAACGCCCTCTACATGGCGTCTATCTTTCTCGCCGGCGCCTGCGGCTCCGCCCTCGGTGGTTGGGGTATCGCCACGGGCGGATGGCCGCTCGCGGCTGCTTTCGGGGTTGCTTTGACCGGCGGTAGCCTGCTCTTCGCCTTGCTATCGGGGGTTCCGCGCTCAAACCCTCGAAATTTTTGATCCAAAGGGTTGAGTGATATGTTGGCGAAAATGCTCTGTTTGTCTGCCTTTCCAGAAGTCGTTGAACGGATCGAAGGGGAGCTAGGTGTGGTGCACGGTTGCCTATCACCTCAGCCGCAAGAACTTCATCGTACTCGATGAACCGGGCTATCTGCCCTTCGTCCAATCCGGCGGACAGCTGCTCTTCCACCTGGTCAGGCGATCTGCCGCCGCCTGATCGAACCGAAGCGGATCGCAAGTTTGCTTTGGATAGGCACCCCGAGCGCGACCGAAGCCATGACGGCGCTTTCATGCGAATGAGTAAGTCGCGAAAGCCACGGACTTGAGCAGTCTTCACAACGCGTAGCGGGGGAAACCGGAATGAATATCCGAGCTCACCCCAGTCAACAGTGCGCGCCAGTGCCCACCCAAGTGCGTCATCGGCTCACGACCTCCGGCAGCGAGTGATCTAGGCTTCAACCAGGTGGGATGGAGCGACCAGGTTCGAGACCGGGCCGGCCAGGCCGGGGCCGATACTGGACCGTGCTAACGACGTACCTCGGAGAACGGAAATGAGAGCGGACGACCTCGAAAGAAGCTTGGTTACCTGCCTCGCTGACACGCTCAACGCACACGATCTGATGCGCGCGAGGAGCTATTTGGCGGATGATTTTCATTTTGTTAGCGTGTTCGGCCCGCCAATCGACGGCGCCGCGTGACGGTCAATCTCGGCGTGGCGGTCACTGTGAACGCCGATAAGGTCAGACTGGTGACCGCCTATGTTCCACCGAAGAGAAAGACGCTTTGATGACATAGGCGGAAGCGCCTATATGCTTAGCGGAATGCATAGGAGGTGCGGCCCGCCGTGATCGTCGCTCAGATGATAAACGACTTCGTCACGGTGCAATATCCGGGAGCCATTTGCGATAGGTGCATTGCCGAAGCCCTGCATCTCAGCTCTCATGCGCATGCCGCCCAGACCACCGAGGCGTTGGGGACCACTTCGGATTTCACCCGACAGCGCAACTCGATGCGCGGATTTGGTTGCAGACCAATCGAACGAAAAAACCGCCGCTCGCTTGAGTTGACTAACACCCTTCGGTGGTTGTTTTCATCTGGCCCGGGGCTGCTGATTTCGCGCTGGTATCTTGCTGGCCCGGAGCCGCCTGTTTTGCACTGCCGGTCTGTTGGCCAGGTGCGCAATCCTTTGCCGAATTGGAATTGGTGCCGCTAGTGGTGGTGGAGTCGGTGCCTTGAGCGCTGGGCATTGTCGTCGTGTTTGAAGAAGATCCACTCGTGGTAGTGCTGTTGGTCTGGGCCAAGCCCAGCCCCGTGGACATGGCCATTATCGCTGATGCTAAAAGTATCTGCCTCATTGTTCTCATCTCCTGGAAACTGCAACGTCCCTTCTGTTGCATAACATCGAGACAAGCGGGCGGTTCCAGATCCGCAAGTACCTGGGGACTGTCAATGCCGATTTTTCAGGAATTGCGCTTCGCGGAGCAAAGCGGTCCAGTCCGTCCCAATCATTGGCCAGATCTCGGAGGCGTCGCCGGAAGCGCCGTATCTGGCGGCGAACCTCTATCTCGATCCGGCTGTCATTTCGGCATTGCTGATCGAAATGTCCGATATGCGGGAGCCCCCACTCGATACCGGCTTCCGCATCAGCAAAGCAGATCCCGAGTTGCTCGACGTATGGAGGCGCCTGATCGGGTTACTGGACCGACCGGATGAGGTTCCTGTTATGGCGCATCATTTCGAACATGAACTGATGTTTCGCCTGCTCCAGGGTCCACAAGGCGCATTGCTGCGCCAGATCGCGGGAACCGACTCCCGGCTCTCAAATGTTCGCCGCGCAATGAGGTGGATCCGCGAGCATTTCGCCGAGCACCTGAGCATCGAAGTCATGGCCACCATCGCGGGCATGAGCGTTTCGGTTTTCCATCGCCACTTCAAGGCGGTGACCAGCCTGGCCCCGTTGCAATACCAGAAGCACGTTCGTCTGACTGAAGCCCGCCGGCGACTTGTGTCCGAGCACGACGCGGCGGCTACGGTCGGTTTTTCTGTGGGCTATGAGAGCGCATCGCAGTTCAGCCGCGAATACAAACGCCTATTCGGCGCTTCTCCCCGGCGTGACGCGGACATGGTTCAGACGATCGTCGACCCCGGACCTTAATGGCTGCTTAGGGCCTTGGGGCGCCAGAAGCCGACATTCTCTTGCCGGCCCCAAAGCGGGTCCAACCGCGCGACAACTTGAAAGCCCCTCGCCGCCGCTGGATTAGGGGCGGAGGACAATGCGGGGCGAGCGGGAGTGGGTCGAGACGGTCCTTGTTGTGGCCAGAACCGGACATCGATGAACGGCACGTTCTATCCACGAGAAGGGCAGAACCGTTCGTCCTCACGGACGAACGCGGATGATCGTCTTTCCCTTGCGCCGCTCGGTGGGGTTGAAGGCGGCGATGGCATCGTCGAGGGTCGAGACGTTGCCGATGTTCGTCCGCAGACGTCCGTCCCGCACCCGCTGGACGATCTCGCTCAGCTGGGCACGATCGGACTCGACAACGAAGTCGACCGCCAGGCCGTTAGCGGGCCGCGCCTCTACCGGCCCGACGACGGACACCAGTGTTCCCCCGGCCCGGACCATGCCTGCGGACCGTTTGCCGATGTCGCCGCCGATGACGTCGAACACCAGATCGATTTTGCCGGCATCTTCCAGGGTGTCGTTGTCGAGGTCGATGAACTCCGTCGCGCCGAAGTCGAGCGCCGCCTGACGGTCGGCGGCGCGGCCGGTGCCGATGACGTAGGCGCCGGCCTCTCGCGCGAGTTGCGTCACCATCGACCCGACGGCGCCGGCTGCGCCATGCGCAAGCACGCTCTGCCCGGGCCGGAGGCGGCCGTGCTCGAACAGCCCCTGCCAGGCGGTCAGGCCCGAGATCGGGAGGCTCGCGCCCACCGTGAAGTCGACGTCGCCCGGCAGCGGTGCGAGGTTGCGCGCCTCGATGGCGATATACTGCGCCAAGGTGCCGTCGCGATACCAGTCGGCGAGGCCGAACACCCGCTGTCCCACCGACAGCCCCGTCGTGCCGTAGCCGAGAGCGGTGACCACACCGGCCAACTCGTGCCCGGGGATCGACGGTGTTCGGTCACGGTCGCGGCGATCGGTCCAGGTCGAAGGCCACGCCAGCTCGGTCGGGACGAATCCCGACGCATGAACCTGAACGACGACGTCGTTTATCGCTGCCTGCGGCTCAGGCCGCTCCACCAGCGTCATCCCGGCCGTTCCCGCGGCCTGGTCCGTCACCACGATTGCCTTCATGATAATTTCCTCCTCGGTCATTTGTCTCTCCGGTGGCTCCCCGGGATGAAGCTTCCAACCTATTGTCCGGACCTCGGCGGCAGGTTCGCCAGCAGGGGCCCAAGTCCCTCCGCGATCGTCAAATGCGTGATGACGGCGTCGCGCAGCTTCGGATAAGGCAGGTTCGCCAGCATCGCCGTCTGAACCGCCGCCAGGACCTCGCCTGCCTCGGAGCCGATCATGGTGAAGCCGAGGATACGGTCGTCATCGCCGGCCACGACCACCTTCATAAAACCCTGCTTTTCGTCCGTCGCTTCGGTGCGCAGCACGGCGCTCATCGGCAGCTTGGCGACGCGCACGATGACGCCCTGGCGCTGCGCTTCGCCCTCGCTCAAGCCGACGCGGGCGAGCGGCGGATCGGTGAACATCGTATAGGGCACCAGCCGGTCGCGCGTCGTGCGATGGCCGCCGGCCAGATTGTCCCGGATGATGCGGAAATCGTCGACCGAGACATGCGTGAATTGCGGACTGCCGGCGCATTCGCCGAGCGCCCAGACATCGGGCGCGACGGTCTCCAGCCGTTCATTGACGCGGATAAAGCCACGGCTGTCCAGCGCGACGCCGGCCTCTTCGAGGCCGATACCGGCGGTGTTTGGGACGCGCCCGACGGCAGCGAGCAGATGGCTGCCCTCGATCGTCCGCTCGCCCGAAGCCGTGCGTATGGTCACGCTGACCTGTTCGCCGGAGCGGCCATGCACGCCAAGCGGCTCGGTGCCGACAAAGAACTCGATGCCTTCGTCCTCGAGAAGTTTCCGCATCTCGTCGGCGACGTCGCGGTCCTCCCGGCCGATAAGCTGAGGCCCGGCTTCGATCACCGTCACCCGGCTGCCGAAGCGGCGATAGGCCTGCGCCAGTTCCAGGCCGACATAGCCGCCGCCGAGCACGATGAGATGCGGCGGCAGGATGTCGAGCTCGAGGGCGCTGATATGGGTGAGCGGCTGGGCTTGCTCGAGACCGGGAATACCGGGGATCGCCGCATGCGTGCCGACATTGATGACGACCTTGTCGCCGGTGAGCACCCGCGTGCCGCCGTCGTTCAGCGCAACTTCGATCGTCTTATGTCCAACGAAGCGGCCGCTGCCCATGATCAGCTCCGCGCCGCTGCTCTTATAGGCATCGAGGTGGAAGGCGATCTCGCGATCGACCATCTCCTGCTTGCGCCGGCGGACCTTCGCCATGTCGGTCGAGACGGGACCGGTCGACGTGCCGAACTGGCCGGCGTTTTGGGACAGGTAGGCGACCCGCGCGCTCCACACCTCATTCTTGCTGGGCATGCAGGCCACCGCAGGACAGGAGCCGCCGACCCATCGGCGCTCGACGACCGCGACGCGCTGGCCGGATCGGCCCAGATGCCAGGCAAGCGCCTTGCCGCCCTGGCCGCTGCCGAGGATCAGAAAATCAAAATGTTCTGGTTGGGGCATGAGGTTTCTCCGCTATAGTTATGGAAATTGACACTGGACATATCGCGGCCGACGGATCTGGCCGCCTGCTTGCCGCAACACTTCGATGCCGAACCCGCTCCCGGGCAAGCGGCTAGTGCTGCCCGCCCGAGGCGGCGTCGGCATGGGATGAGTGGACGAGGGCGATACGGGTCATGTGAAAGGTCCTTATCTTGAGTGTGCAACCACTGCACCACAGTGGCCGATCCGAAGTGAAGGCGAGCAATTTGAGCCTGGCCGGTGCGATGCAGGCAAACAGCGGCACCTGCCGCAGGACACCGACTTCATCCCTTGAGAGGCATCTCCATACACCGCTGTTTTGTCTCAGGCCGAAGCAACCGATTGCGGGCGGGACGTCGGCCGCCACCGATTCAAGCTGCGCCGCCATTCTTTGATCCTCGGCCGGCACAATCCCCAGGCTGGCTCAAGCGCGGACCGGATCTCACTTTCGCCCAGTAGTACCAGACTTCGAGACCCTGGAAGCCGAGCACGAACGGAACAACGATGAATACACCGCTGACGAGGCGGTCGACGACAACCTGCAGCCAACAGGGCAGGACGAAGATTGCAATCCCGTGGCGTTCCGGATGGCGGAGCCCAACGAGGAACGGCATGGCAATCAGGCTCAGCGCGACGAGGTAGTCGAGCAAGGCCTGAGCGGTGTTGGTGACGAAACGAATATTCATGACACGCTGCCATTGAGGAGGCCTGCACAGGCCGTGGACCGTGTGATTGCTGATGAGCGCGGCGCCCAAGGATCGAGCGCCACGCCCTTCGGGATCAGGCGGCAGGTCGCAGCGCGACATCGACCTTGGGAAAGTCGATATCGGTCAGCGCCACGTTGTTGGTGTAGTTGGTCAGCACGTTGATCGCGACGTTCGCGATCACCTCGATGATGCGGGCGTCGTCAAGACCAGCCGAACGCACGGCGGCAACTTCGGCGTCCGTGACCTGCCCGCGCTTCTCAAGCACGCGGCGCGCGAACGATGCGATGACGGCGTCGATGGCGGTTTCCGCCTTGCCCTCGCGGGCCCTGCGGATGCCTTCCGGCGACAGGCCGGCGCCCTTGCCCATCAGCGTGTGCGCCGAGAGGCAGTACTCGCACTCGTTCGCCTGCCCAATGGCGAGCGCAACGATCTCCCGCTGCTTGGCGGTCAGTACGCCTTTGCCGAGCGCATCGGAGAAGGCAAGATAGCCGTTGAGCGCCGCGGGCGATCGCGCAAAAGTCGAGAACAGGTTCGGCACCATGCCGATCTTGGTCTTGACGGCCGACAACGTGGCCTTGACGCCGGGATCGGCATGGGCAGTTTCGATGGGAGCGATACGGGGCATGTGAGGGGTCCTTTTCTGTAACATGCGGGCTTGCACTGCCCTATATGCCGGATTAAAGGTGATGGTTGGTGCCAAATACATTGCCGATCGTCCCAATGGATCCCTTCGCTGCCCTGTTCGACCACGTCACGCCGAGAGCCCGGACCTTCTTCACCGGTAACCTTTGTGAGACGAGGCACTTCACCGATGAAGGCCACTTGCACCTTCTCAAGGGAGGCGTGCTCACGCTCGCCCGGGCCGGCCAGGTCGACCTTCAGCTTGATGAGCCATCCCTCCTGTTTTTTCCCCGTGGCCGCGTCCACAGTTTCACGGTTGATCCGGACCGCGGCGCCGATCTCGTTTGCGCGACCGTCGAGCTCGGCGGCGCCGAGGGCAACCCGATCGGACAGGGCCTGCCCGAACTCGTGGTCCTGCCGCTCGCGTCGCATCCCGCGCTGGCGCCGGTCTGCGATCTGCTGATCGGCGAAGCATTCTCCGAACTGAGTGGCCGCCAGGTGGCGCTCGACCAGCTGTTGGACTACCTCCTGATCCTGATCGTGCGACACGTCACCGACAGCGGCCGGGTAGCGACCGGCGTGCTCGCCGGACTCGGCGATCCGCGCCTTGCCAGGGTGCTGACGGCAATGCACGATGCGCCCGGGAAGCCATGGACCCTGGAAGATCTCGCCGGGATCGCCGGCATGTCACGCACGCGGTTCGCCGAGCATTTCCGGACACGGATCGGCCAGACGCCTATCGACTATCTGACGGTCTGGCGCATGACGGTCGCACGTCAGCTTCTTGCCAGGGGTAAGCCGGTCAAGAGCGTGGCCTTGCAGGTCGGCTACCAGAGCGGCGCCGCTTTCTCTCGCGTGTTCAGCCGGGTGACGGGACGGTCGCCGCGCAGTTCGAATGGTCTCAGGACCGCGGATGTTCACTCCAGCTGACAAGCCGGCATCGTTTGTCGGGATGGGCACGTCCGCTGTCGTGAGGGCTTCGGATGCCGACCCTTCTGCAAGAGGTGCCGGCGATGAGCGTTCTCCGCTGCATTCCGGAACAACAATGAAGATGTCGAGGCAGGCGGACGTGCCCATTCCATTGCCGCAACACTTTGCAAGATCGATGCCGAGTTCACTGCGGACGAACGGCTAACGCTGGCCGCCGGAGGCAGTGATGCGCTCACCCGTCAGCCAGGCTGACTGGTCGGAAGCCAGAAAGACGGCGACGCGCGCGATGTCGTCGGGCTGCCCCACCCGGCCCATCGGCAAAGTCGCTCCGATGTTCTTGGCGGTTTCGTCATCGATGCCCACGACTGCGAGGCCTTCGGTTTCCGTCATGCCTGGTGCGATCGCGTTGACGCGGATCCTGCGGGTGGCCAACTCGTTGGCGAGTGCCCTGGTGATCGTGTCCACGGCGCTCTTGGAGGCTGAATAGACGACGGAGTTCGGCACCGGATTGGTGCTCGAAATGGTGCTGAGATTGATGACGCTGCCGCCGTGGCCGTCAAAGGCCCTTGCCGCTTCCTGTGTCGTCAGGATCGTGCTCAGCACGTTGGTGTTGAACTGACGATGGAACTCGGCTTCCGTCACGTCCTCCAGCGGCCCGAAGCGGTACACGCCGGCATTGTTGACGAGGATGCTGGGCGTCCCGAACGTCGCCTTGGTCTCGGCAAAGAGCCGCTTCACGTCGGCGCTGTTGCTGACATCCGCCTGGACCGCCACGGCCTTGCCACCTTCGCGCAGGATGTCTGCGACCACCCGGTCCGCATCCTCCTTGCTCGAAGCGTAATTGACCATCACGGCGGCGCCCGCCTTGGCAAACCGACGCGCTATCGCCGCGCCGATGCCCTTTGACGCGCCGGTCACGATCGCTACCTTGTCCTTCAGCTCGTTCATGATCTTTCTCCTTCGCTCATCGCCGCCACGCGGCGTGTTGCTGAGGAGGTAAATCATGCGTCGTGTGACCGGTAGCGCCGCCGGGTTCATATGATATATACGTCTCTGGTATGAATGACCGATTTCAGCAACTGGCGATCTTTGTCCGCACCGTCGAGACGGGCAGTTTTTCCAAGGTGGCCAGGGAGTTCGGGCTGTCGCAACCTTCCGTCTCGCGGACAGTGGCCGCGCTTGAGGACCGGCTGGGCGTCAAGCTGCTTACCCGGACCACTCGCCAACTCTCGCTTACCGACGCGGGCGAGGCTCTGTTGTCTCGCGCCCGAGAAGCGCTTGCCGGGGTCGAAGAGGCGGAAAACGCCGCCCGCAGCGCCGACAGGCTGTCCGGCACACTGCGCGTGGCGCTGTCGCAAGGTTTCGGAGCGCGGCAGATAGTGCCGCGGCTGCTTGCCTTCCTCGACAACCATCCCTTGCTGAAGATCGATCTCATGATGTCCGACCGTTACGAGAACCTCATCGCGGAGGGCGCCGACATGGCGCTTCGCCTTGGCGAACAGCCGGATTCCAGCTTCGTGGCGCGCAAGCTCGCCACCGCCCGGCGCCTATTCGTCGCCTCGCCCACCTACCTCGCCCGGTGCGGTATTCCGAAGACCCTCGCCGAGCTCAGCCGGCATCATCTCATCAGCGGGCCCAGCGACATGAACGAGCAGAACTGGAACGCGCATCGGGACGGCATCGCCGAGATCCAACCCGTCAATCCCCGCGTGCGGACCCGTTCGACCGTAGGCGTCCTCGCTTGCGCGAGCGCGGGCCTCGGCATCGCAATCGCCTCGACATGGATGTGCGCGGAGGAGCTTGTCTCCGGTGCACTGGTGGAGGTCCTGGCAGGCTACCGTCTCGACCCTGTAGCGGCTTACGTCGTGTTCCCGGCTGGACGGCGCCCTTCGCAAAAGGCGCGCGCCTTCAGCGACTATCTCGAACAGGCGCTGGCGAGCGGATGATCGCGGCGCGACGCTTTATGCGGCGGCCATGATCCCGGCATAGGTGATGAGATCGACATTGCCGCCGGAGAGCACGACGGCAACGCATTTGCCGGCGAGGTCGATCTCGCCGGAGGAGAGCGCGGCAAACGCGACGCAGCCGCCGGGCTCGACCACCAGCTTGAGATGGGCCATGGCGTCGCGCATCGCCTGTCTGACCGCGTCTTCGGAGACGGCAATGCCGCCGGCGAGATTCCGGCGGTTGATCTCGAAGGTGATGGCGCCGGGCTCGGCGGTCAGCAGCGCATCGCAGATCGAGCTATGGCCGGGATCGTTCGCGACCCGCTCGCCCTTGGCCAGCGAGCGGCGCGTGTCGTCGAAATGCTCGGGCTCGACCGCCCAGACGGCGGTTCGCGGCGAAGCGTCCTTGACCGCGACCGAGATACCGCTCGACAGGCCGCCGCCGCCGCAAGGCACGACGACGGCGTCGAGCGCTGCGCCGAGCGCTTTCGCCTGCTTCATCAGCTCCAGGCCGATCGTGCCCTGGCCGGCAATGATGGCCGGATCGTCAAAGGGCGGCACCAGCACCATGCCCTTCTCGATATAGGGGCGGACAACGGCCATGCGGTCATCCTTGAAGCGGTCGAACGGCACCACCTCGGCGCCCAGCTTGCGGACATTGCCGATCTTCATGGCCGGCGCATCGGCCGGCATGGCGATGACAGCCTTGACGCCGAACATGGCGGCGGAGGCCGCCACCCCTTGCGCATGGTTGCCGGAAGAGAAGGCCACGACACCGCGGCCGCGCTCCTCCTCGCTCAGGCTCGACAGCTTGTTGTAGGCGCCGCGGAACTTGAAGGAGCCGGTGCGCTGCAGCGTCTCGGGCTTGAACAGGATGCGGGCGCCATAGCGCTTGTTGAGCTCGGGCGACTCGATCAGCGGCGTTTCGACGGTCAAGCCGGAAAGCCGCGCCGCGGCGGCGCGGATGTCGGAGATGCCGGGGAGGGTGGTCATGGAGGGCCTCGCAGGATGAGTCCCGCCATGGTGCACGGAAATCATCCCGGCGCGCCAACGAAAAAATGTGACGGAGACAAGGTTGGTTTGGCAGTTTTGGAAGTTGGCGTTCCTTCGCGCCCCCCTCTGGCCTGCCGGCCATCTCCTCCACAAGGGGAGATCAGACGTCACGCCGGCTTTCGCCAATCTCCTAGGTCGCAAGAATGGGCGGGGCGCCGAAACAGCTAATCTTTCCCCTCGGGGGAGATGGGCGGCAAGCCAGAGGGGGCGCTGTCCCGCCGACATTTCGCCCTGTCGGCGACCGCTCATCCCAGCAGCGTCTTTGTCCTTTTGCTGCCGCCGAGCTTGCGCCAGGAGTTGAAGCGGTGGGTGGCGGCGGCGAAGGATATCTTCATCTGCTGGGAAACCGTGTAGCGCGACTTGCCTTCGTCGAACATGCGGTAGCAGCACTCGGCACCTTCCTCGGTCAGCTTGCCATCCGGCGTCTTGTTGTGCGGGTTGGCCGGGTCGAATTTTTCGAGCTGTTCTTCGACGAGGCCCTTCAGGCGCTGCAGGTCGGCCTCGATGCTGGCGATAAGATCGAGAACCGGTTTGGCATCGAATGTGTGCGGGGGCTTTTTGTTCGTCATGCCGGGGATTCCTTCAATTTTGGTGGTTGCAAGCTATATAGGCGAACATTCGGCAATAATGAAGAGTTGGGTCGGGTTCCGCTGGATCACCCATTCGCGTCCGCGGCCCGTGCCGTTCGCAATTGACGTTGGGCAAGCAAGATCCTAGTTTAGAATAATTCTAAACTAGAGTGATCCCATCATGCTTTCTCGTGTTTTCGGCTTCGGCCGCCGTTCGTTCGATTCGTTGTCGGAGCAGGAAATCCTGGCGCTGGCGATCTCTTCCGAGGAGGATGACGGACGCATCTACCGCGCTTATGCCGATGGCCTGGCACAGGACTTTCCGCAATCGGCAAAAGTGTTCGAGGCGATGGCCGAGGAAGAGGACGGCCATCGCGATTCGCTCATCGAGCTTTACCGCAAGCGCTTCGGCGAGCGCATCCCGCTGATCCGGCGCGAGCATGTGAAAGGCTATTTCGAGCGCAAGCCCGACTGGCTGGTGAAGCCGCTCGGCATCGAGCATGTGCGGCGGCAAGCCGAGGAAATGGAGCGGCAGGCCTATCGCTTCTATGTAGAGGCGGCCAAGCGCACCACCGACGCCTCGACGCGAAAGCTGCTCGACGATCTCGCCGTGGCCGAGCAGGGCCATGAGAGCTCGGCGCATGAATTGGAGCAGGAGCATGTGCCGGGCACGGTCAAGGTCGAGGAGGCGAGCGCCGAGCAGCGCCAGTTCATCCTCACCTATGTGCAGCCCGGGCTGGCCGGGCTGATGGACGGCTCGGTGTCGACGCTGGCGCCGATCTTCGCCGCGGCATTCGCCACGCACGACACCTGGCAGACGCTTCTGGTCGGCCTCGCCGCCTCGATCGGCGCCGGCATCTCGATGGGTTTCACCGAGGTCGCCTCCGACGACGGCAAGCTGTCGGGGCGCGGCTCGCCGATCAAGCGCGGGCTGACAGTCGGCCTGATGACTTCGCTGGGCGGCCTCGGCCACGCGCTGCCCTATCTGATCCCGCACTTCTGGACGGCCACCGCCGTGGCGGCTGTGGTGGTGTTCTTCGAGCTCTGGGCGATCGCTTTCGTCCAGAACCGCTACATGCAGACCCCGTTCTGGCGCGCCGCCTTCCAGGTGGTGCTGGGCGGCGCGCTGGTGTTCGGGGCGGGCGTGCTGATCGGGAATGCTTAGGTTTTCCCTTCTCCCGCTAGGGGATAAGGGAAGGCGCGGTTCACCCATTCACCGCGCGGCTGTCCCTTGGCGCTTCCGCCCTTTCGGTCATCCCGTAGTCGCGCACGACGTGGGAAGATGCCGCCGCGCCCCGCCTTCTGCGCCTGCCGGTGCTCCTCGGTGTTGCGCCAGGCTTTCACCGCTTCCTCGTCGCGCCAGAAGGACAGCGACAGCACCCGCCTGGGATCGGCAAGGCTCTGGAAGCGCTCGACCGAGATGAAACCGTCTATGCCGTCGAGCAGGGGCTTAAGCTCCGCGGCGATGCCGAGATAGGCATCGCGCTTGCCTTCCGCCGGCTCCACTTCGAAGATGACTGCGATCATGCTTCCATCCCTTCCCTGACCGTCACGTCGGTGCGAAAGACCTGCCGCGGACCATGCGGGCCGGACACCAGCTTCAGGAAGACGCGGTCCTCCTTGAGGATGAATTTCTCGCGCCGCGCGAATTCGTAGTTTGCCTTGCCGGCCGGGTCGGCGGCAAGCCGCGCGCGATAGACTTCATAGTCCGCGAGGCTCTCGACGTTGTAGGCGGCATAGGCCGTGGTGGCCGAGCCTTCGTGTGGGGCGTAGTAGCCGATCAGGTCGGCGCCGCAACGCGGAATGGCCTGACCCCAGGCGCGCGCATATTGCTCGAACGCCGCCTTGCCGAACGGATCGATCTCGTAGCGGATGAAGCAGGTGATGGTCATGCCGGTCTCCTCGTCTGGTTGGTTTTTCGACGACGACGGTTCGATCCCGGTCGAAACATCGCTTGCGTCATTATGCTAGGCATCTTCCTGTCAGGAGAGTTTGCCGCGCTGCTTGAGCTGACCCGACAATAGTGCTTCCCTGACGGGAATGCTTCGATAAGGATCGAACCATGCGTGAAGGACCGGACATCGCCCGCATCGCCAGCCTGGTCGGCGATCCGGCCCGCGCCAACATGCTGAACGCGTTGATGGGCGGCACGGCGCTGACGGCGTCGGAACTGGCGCTGGAAGCCGGCGTGTCGCTGCCCACCGCTTCCTCGCATCTGTCCAAGCTGATGGATGGCGGGCTGCTGACCTTGGCCAGCCAAGGGCGCCACCGCTATTACGGCCTTGCCAGCGCGCAGGTGGCCGGCATGATCGAGGCGATCATCGGCGTCGCCGAGGCGGTCGGCCCGAAGCGTGTGCGGCCCGGCCCGCGCGACGTGGCCATGCGCGTGGCGCGCGTTTGTTACGATCACCTCGCCGGCGAGCAGGCGGTGGCGATGCTCGACGGGCTCTTCGACAGGAAACTTTTGCTGCGCGAGGACAACGAGATCAGGCTCTCGTCATCCGGCGTCTCGCATTTTTCCGCGCTCGGCATCGAGACCCATGCCAAGGCACGGCGGCCGGTGTGCCGCGCCTGCCTCGACTGGAGCGTGCGGCGCTCGCATCTCGCCGGCACGCTGGGCGCCGCCATCCTCGACAAGATCATCGCCGAGAAATGGGCCCGGCGCGAAAAGGACAGCCGCGCCGTGGTGTTCTCGCCGACGGGCAGGCAGGAATTCGAGAGGGTGTTTCTGTCTTGAAGCCCCGGTGCCGATAACTGAAAGCGTGGTGCCGATAACGTGCAATGTCGGCGCGAGGCCCCCCTCTGCCCTACCGGGCATCTCCCCCTCAAGGGGGGAGATCGGATGTCACGCTCTCTTTCGCCAATCGTCAACGTTGCAGAAGAGGCCCCGCGCCAAAGCTGCCGATCTCCCCCCTTGAGGGGGAGATGTCCGGCAGGACAGAGAGGGGGGCGAAGGATCTCGGCATAGGCTACTTTGCGTCTTGCCCGCGATCACCCCCGCTTCAGCGGTTTCCCCAGCTTGAAGAACTCCGCCCACGGATCCGCCTTCTTCAATTGCTTCAGCGTCGTCTCGTCCCCCAGCGGGAAAGCATTCGGCGCCAAGCCCTTTTCGATCTCAGGCCAGGTCACCGGCATCGATATCGTCGCGCCCTTCTTGGCGCGCGAGGAATAGGGCGCGACCGTGGTCGACCCCCTGCCGTTGCGCAGATAGTCGACGAAGATCTTGCCGGTACGCGCCTTCTTCGACAGCGTCGCCGTGTAGCGGTCGGGTGCGGCCTGCTCGAGCGCGCGGGCGAAGTCATGGGCAAAGTCCTTGACCTCGTCCCAGTCGGCCGACGGCTTCAGCGGCACCAGCACGTGATAGCCCTTGCCGCCTGAGGTCTTGACCAGGTTCGGCAGCGACAGCTCGTCGAGCTGCTTGTGGATGTCGAGCGCCGCCTCGCGCACTTTGCCGACATCGACGCCTTCGTCCGGATCGAGGTCGAAGATGATCTGGTCCGGCTTTTCCAGTTCATCGATCGTCGAGCCCCAGATATGCACCTCGACCACGCCGTACTGGACAAGCGCGGCCAGCCCGTCGAAATCCTTGATGTAGAGGATCTCCTCGCCGTCGGTCGGATCTTTCATGCGGGCGATCTTGTCGCTCATGCCTGGCGAGGCGTGTTTCTGGAAGAAGCGCTGGCCGTGGATGCCGTCCGGCGCGCGCACCAGGCTCAGCGGCCGGTTGACGACGAATTCAGCCATGCGCGGCCAGACCAGCGCGTAGTGACCGAGCAGGTCCTGTTTCGAAACCTTCTCGTCGGGCCACAGCAGCTTGTCGGGATGCGACAGCTTTATCGAGGTCTTCGCCGTTCCGGCCGAAGCTTTCGGCGCGGTCTTTGTACCCGGCTTCGCTCCGGTTTCGGCCTTCTTCGGCTTTTCCTGCACGACTTCCTCCGCCGGCTTGTCTTCGCGAAGCCCCTGGAACGAGGCGTGGCGGATTATACGGTCGGAAGTCCAGCTGCGGAACTCCACCTCGCCGACAAGTTCCGGCTTGACGAAGGTGAGGCCCTTGCCCTTGGGCACGGCGGCCGAGAATGGCGAGCCCTTCGCCTTGAGGCCGTCGAGCTTCTTCTTCAAATCGGTCATCACCTTGCCGGAAAAGCCGGTGCCGACACGGCCGGCATAGTGCAGCTTGCCGCCTTCGTTGAACCCGACCAGCAGCGAGCGCAGGCCGCGTCCGGTCTTGTCCGAGGGCAGATAGCCGCCGATGACGAATTCCTGGCGCAGCGTGCATTTGGACTTGATCCAGGAGAGCCCCCGCCCGCTGCGGTAGGGCGCGTCGGCGCGTTTCGACACCACGCCTTCCAGGCCCATGCGGCAGACATGCTGCAGCATGACCTTGCCGGGCTCGTGGAAATGGTCGCTGAAGCGCAGCGCCGAATGTTCGGGCTGCTCGCCGAGCAGTTCGGCCAGGGCCTGCTTGCGTTCGACCACGGGTTCGCGGCGCAGATCCTTGCCGTCAAGCCGCATCAGGTCGAAGACATAGTAGACGAAGCGGTCGGCGCGTCGGGCCGACAGATCTGCCTGCAGCAAGGGGAAGGACGACACGCCGCTGTCGGCCAACACCACGATCTCGCCGTCGATGATGGCGTCGCGGCATTTCAGCCCCGCCAGTGCACCTGTGACCGGACCGTCGAACTTTTCCGTCCAGTCGAGGCCGGCGCGGGTGAGCAGCCTGACCTCGCTGCCGGCGATCTGCGCTTGCATGCGGTAGCCGTCGAATTTCACCTCGTGCAGCCAGTCCTCGCCGGCGGGCGCATCCCTTTCCAGCGTCGCCAACTGCGGCTCGATGAAGTCGAGACGCTTGCCAGGCCCGGCCTTGGTCTTGGCGGCGGCCGGCCTGTTGGATTGCCAGACTTTCGGCTTCTCGCCCCTGGCGGCCTTGCCTTCGCCCACCTCCTCGATGGTCAGGCCCGACTTCACCGATTTCGGTTCTTCCTCGAGAACATCCTCGCCGGGCCGGGCGGCGGCATCGTCGGATTTGATCAGCAGCCAGTTGTCGCGCTTCTCGCCCGGGCGGGGCCGCAGCCTGACCAGATGCCAGCGGCCGTTGAGCTTGTGGCCCTCGAGCTCAAAGTCGATATGGCCCTTCTTCATGCCCTTGGCCGGATCGCCATCCGGCATCCACTTGCCCTCGTCCCAGACGATGACCGAGCCGCCGCCATATTGGCCCTTCGGAATGGTGCCTTCGAAGGACGCGTAGTCGATCGGATGATCCTCGACATGCACGGCCAGCCGCTTCTCATGCGGATCGAGGCTCGGGCCGCGCGTCACCGCCCAGCTCCACAGCACGCCGTCATGCTCCAGCCGGAAATCATAGTGGAGCCGCGTCGCGGCATGCTTCTGGACGACGAAGATGCCGCCGCCTTGCTTTTGCCTGCCGACCTTGCCGGCCGGCTCGGCGGTCTTCTTGAAGTCGCGCTTGGCGTGATACTGCTCGAGGCCGGCCATGCCGCCATCCTCCTATGCGGATTTGCGTTTTGGCGCGGACGCTTTGGCTTTCGGCCGCCGCGCCGAAGTCTTTGAAGACTTGCCCGCTTTGCCGCCGCCTCCCGCGTTGAGGCTCTTCTTCAACGCATCGAACAGGTTGACCACATTGGACGGCTTCGGCGGCGCCTTGGCCTTGGGCGCCTTCTTGCCCGCCTTCTTGGCGCGGATCAGCTCGAGCAGCGCGTCCTCGTAGCGGTCGTCGAATTTCGACGGGTCGAACTTCGTCTTCTTGCCGTCGATGATGTGCTGGGCGAGGTCGATCATCTCCTTGTCGGTCCTGGCCGCCGCGATGTCCTCGAACACCGTCGCCGGCCGGCGCACCGTGTCGTCATAGCGCAAGGTGGTCAGCACCATGCCCTTGCCGAGTGGCTCGATCACCACCGGGCGCTCTCGCTGATAAAGCACGATGCGCGCCAGGCCGGCCATCTTCCGGGCCGCCATGGCGTCGCGGATGACGGCGAAGGCTTCTTCCGAGACCTTGTCGGCCGGCGAGACATAATAGGGCGTGTCGAGATAGATTTGTTCGATCGAGGATTTCTCGACGAAGCCGTCGAGGCTCATCGTGTGCGAGGATTCGATCTGCACCGCCTCGATCTCGTCCTCCTCGATATGGACGAAATCGCCGTCGCTCACCTCATAGCCCTTGATCTCGTCGCCCTCTTCAAGCGGCTTGCCGGTCCCGGCATCGACATAGATGCGTTTGACGGTGTTGCCGGTCTTGCGGTTGAGGATGCGGAAAGAGACTTTCTCGGCATGGGTGACGACGTTGGTCAGCTCGATGGCGCAGGTGACCAGCGACAGTTTGAGATAGCCCTTCCAGGCCGGGCGTGGCGCCATGGCGAAACTCCTGCGGCGAACTTCTGCGATGCAACTTTACCGCAACGGGCGGAGGCTTGCTCGGGTTCCGAGAGGGACCTGGCCGGTGCCGCTTGCGGCAAGCAATGATATTTCCCGGCGCCACCCGAGCGTGAAACAGAAGCACGCGCAAGCGACATCGGAACGAAACATATGTGATGCAAAAGTCACACGGCCTGGAAAGGCGACGAAAGGCACCGAAAGACCGCGAATCAGCCGCAATCCAGCCACGATGCAACGTGTTTCGGACCAGAAATTAACATCACGTTCACCGACTATTCACGCCTCGACGCTATGCTCTCGAACAATTCGGACGGACATCCGAAAGCGGGACAGGGACAGTAAAATGAACTTCTGGAACCACATCGCCGGCTACGCCGCCGCCATTCGCGAATTCGTCGCGCCGACCTATCGGCCGGAGCGCTATTACATGCGCGGCCCGGGCCCTGCCTGCGCGCGCCGCGGCAACTCGCTGGGCGTCAGCGCGAACTGATCATGACCCGCGAACGCGCCCACCACAGCCGCATCTGCCGGCCGGCCGCCGACCAGCGCACTACCACCTATCGCGCCGAACGCCTTGCGCTCGCCGCCACATGGCGTGCGACAACGCCGCGACTTTGACGCCGCCGCCGGCTGGCTTAGTGTCTCCCCTGGCTTAGGGTCCCCTTGGTCTAGCGTAAGGGGTCACAAGCAGCCGAGGCCGCCATGACCGACCTGCCCGAACGTCCTACCTTCCCGCGCCAGGCCTACGACGCCAGCCAGCCGCTGATCGTCTTCGACGGCGTCTGCGTGTTCTGCTCGGGCTTCGTCCAGCTCATCCTCAAGCTCGACCGGAAAAAACGCTTCCGTTTCGCAACGGCGCAATCGCCGCTGGGCGAGGCGCTGTTTCGCCAGCACGGCCTGCCGACCGACGATTACGACAGCAACCTCGCCATCATCGACGGCGCGGCCTTTACGAAGCTCGACAGTTTCGTCGCGGTCATGGCCGCGCTTGGCTGGCCATGGCGCATTGCGAAGACGCTGCTCATCCTGCCGCGGCCGCTGCGCGACTGGCTCTACGACCGCGTCGCCAAAAACCGCTACGCGCTGTTCGGCCGCAAGGACAGTTGCGACATTCCTTCGGCCGAGTTGCGGGAGCGGTTGATCGGCTGACGGCGATTGGCTTGGGGGCATGGCATGAAGCTTCTCATCGTCGGCGGCTACGGCACCTTCGGCGGACGCATCGTCCAATTGCTGGAGAACGAGCCGCGCCTCGAGCTGATCATCGCCGGCCGGTCGCTCGCCAAGGCCGAGGCTTACTGCAAACACCGAGGCATGACCAAGGCCAGGCTGGTGCCGGCGACGTTCGACCGCGACGGCGAGCTTGGCGCGCAACTCGCCGGCATGCTGCCCGACATCGTCGTCGACGCCAGCGGTCCGTTCCAGGCCTATGGCGAGGGGCGCTACCGGCTGGTCGAGGCCTGCATCGCCGCGCGCATCCATTATTTCGACCTTGCCGACGGTTCGGACTTCGTCGCCGGGGTCTCCGCTTTCGACGCGGCAGCCAGGGCGGCCGGCGTCGTCGTGCTGTCCGGGGTGTCGAGCTTCCCGGTGCTGACGGCCGCCGTGGTGCGGCATCTTTCGACCGGCATGGCGCGCGTCGACACCATCCGTGGCGGCATCGCACCGTCGCCTTTCGCCGGCGTCGGCGAGAACGTCATCCGCGCCATCGCGAGCTATGCCGGCCGGGCGGTGCGGCTGCAGCGCGGCGGCAGGCCGGCCGAGGGTTACCCGCTCACCGAGCAGATGCGGTACACGATCGCGCCGCCCGGGCGTGTGCCGGTGAGGAACACCTTGTTCTCGCTGGTCGACGTGCCGGACCTGCGCGCGCTGCAGGCGCTGTGGCCGGAAGCGAGCACGATCTGGATGGGCGCCGGGCCTGTGCCCGAGGTGCTGCACCGCGCGCTGATCGGCTTGGCCTGGATGGTCCGCGCCGGCCTGGCGCGATCGCTGTCGCCGCTGGCGCCGCTGATGCGCTGGGCGACCAACCGGCTGTCATGGGGTGAGCATCGCGGCGGCATGTTCGTCGAGGTCGACTGCGTGGATGCAGAGGGCAGACCAAGCAAACGATCCTGGCACCTGTTGGCCGAGGGCGATGACGGCCCGCTGATCCCGTCCATGGCGGTCGAGGCGATCGTCCGCAAGGCGCTCGACGGCCGCATGCCAGCACCAGGCGCCCGGGCGGCGGTGCGCGACGTCGAGCTCGCGGACTATGAAGCGCTGTTTGCCGGCAAGACGATCCACACCGGCTTCAGGGGCGACACCGACAAGGGAAAGGCTCTCTATCCCGACCTGCTCGGCGATGCGTGGAAAAGCCTTCCAGCTGAAATCCGCGCCATGCATGAGGGAGCGGCTATGGCGGAAGGAAGTGCGAGCGTGGAGCGCGGCGGCGGTATTCTTAGCCGGCTTGCCGCGCGCATGGCCGGCTTCCCACCTGCTGCAGCCGATGTCCCCGTCAAGGTGCGTTTCGTTATCGACTGGCAAGGCGAGACCTGGACGCGGACTTTCGGAACTCACGGTTTTTCGAGCCGGCAATTTGCCGGACGTAGCCGCTCGGAGCGGCTGCTTTGCGAGCGCTTCGGCCCCCTCACCTTCGCCATGGCGCTGGTGGCCGGCGAGGACCGCCTGTCGCTCGTGCTGCGGCGCTGGAGCTTTCTCGGCCTGCCATTGCCGATGTGGCTTTGCCCCCGGTCGAACGCGTACGAAACCGTCGAGGACGGCCGCTTCCGCTTCCATGTCGGGATATCGCACCCGGTCGTCGGGCTGATCGTGCGCTACCGCGGCTGGCTCGAGCCGGCGCACGGTTCGAGCACGGTGGGTTCGCCGGCCGTCTCGCCCAGTTCCCGGCAGCCGGCGGCCGTGCACAGCGCCCAGCCTTCCCCGGTGGCGCCGGACGCCGCGAGCACCAGGCGCGGCTGGGGTCCGATCCGTGGCGCATAGACCCACCAGCCGCTCCGCAACGCCGAGCCCTCCGGCGGCTCCATGCCGGCGCCGGAGCCCTTGACCCGCGCCTCAACGACCTGCAGCCCGGCCGGCGTCACCGTCCAGTCCTCCTGCCAGCGCGTCCGCTCCACCGAATGCGTCCAGGACAGCGTGAAGGCGGCGACGGCGAGCGTCACCGTCTTGCCGGCGGCGAGGACACATAGGCTCATGCGGTGCCGGCGGCGGACAGCCGGCGGGCGCGCCAGCAGTGCCAGCCGATCCAGGCCAGCGCCAGCACCCAGCCGGTCTCGTCGGTGAGCGGCAATGCGGCCACCAGGAGCAGGCCGGCGCAGAACGCGACGAGACGCTCCCACCAAGCCATGCGGCGGGCGAGGAAGCCGACGGCGGCGGCGCCCCAGAGCACGATGCCCATGCAGGCCTTGACGACGATGTAGGCGACCTCGACGGGATAGCCGAACGAAGCCGCGATCGGGCCCGCGTCCTGCAGCATCAGCGCCGGCGTGTAGACCGCCATGAACGGGACGACGAAGCCGGCGATGGCGAGCTTGGTCGCCTGGATGCCGATCTTGAGGCCGCTTTCCTTGGCCATGGGTGCTGCGGCAAAGGCGGCCAGCGCCACCGGCGGGGTGAGATCCGCCATGATGCCGAAATAGAAGACGAACATGTGGCTGACCACCAGCGGCACGCCGAGCGACAGCAGCGCCGGGCCGGCGAGCGAGGAGGTGATGATGTAATTGGGGATGGTCGGAATGCCCATGCCGAGAACCAGGCAGGTGAGCATGGTCAACACCAGCGACAGGAACAAATTGTTCTCGCCGATGGAGATGATCCAGCCGATGAAGGTGGAAGCGATGCCGGTGAGCGTCAGCGTGCCGATGACGATGCCGACGATGGCGCAGGCGATGCCGACGGGCAGGGCGTTCTTCGCTCCTTCGGCAAGCGAGTCGACGCAAATGCGCAGCGTCTCGCGTCCACCCTTGAAGGCGAAGCAGGCGATGACGAGCGCCGCGATGACGAGGCTGAGCACATTGACGCCGAAGCGCATGAAAGACGCCGCGGCAAGCCCGAGCGCCAGCCAGAAGACGAAGCGGAAGGCGAGCGGCCCGATCAAGGCTGCCAGCGGCGTGCCGAGGATGAGCACGATGGTGAGCGCCAGGCCCATCGTGCCGGCGAAGATCGGCGTGTAGCCGGCAAAGAGCAGATAGACCAGCACGGCAAGCGGCAGCACCAGCGGCCAGTGCTTCCTGACCGCTTCCCACGGATTGGGCAATTCCGCCTTGGCCATGCCGTGCAGGCCGGCCTTGCCGGCCTCCAGATGCACCTGCCAGAAGCAGGCGCCGAAATAGAGCAGCGCCGGGATGATCGCCGCCTTGACCACCTCGGCGTAAGGGATGTTCAGCGTCTCGGCCATGATGAAGGCGACGGCTCCCATCACCGGCGGCATGATCTGGCCGCCCATCGAGGAGGTCGCCTCGACCGCGCCGGCAAAGGCGGAGCGGAAACCGAAGCGCTTCATCAGCGGGATGGTGAACTGGCCGCTGGCGACGACATTGGCGACGCCCGAACCGGAGATGGTGCCCATCAGCGCGGAGGACAGCACGCAGACCTGGGCCGGGCCGCCACGCCACGAGCCGACGAGGCCGAGCGCGAAGTCGTTGAACAGCGCGATCATGCCGGCCCGTTCGAGGAAGGCGGCAAAGACGACGAAGATGAAGATGTAGGCGGCCGAGACATAGACCGGCGTGCCGTATATGCCTTCGGTGCCATAGGCGAAGGTGTCGACCAGCTGCGCAAAATCATAGCCGCGATGGATGAAGGGCGCCGGCAGGTGGTTGCCGACGAAGCAATAGGCGAGGAAGAGGAAGGCGATGACGGCCAGCGGCAGGCCCATCAGCCGCCTGGCGGCTTCGAAGACGAGCACCACAAGCAACGCGCCGACGATCAGGTCCGGCGTGGTGAGGAAGCCGGAGCGGCGGATGAGGTCGGCGTAGAAGACCCAGTTGTAGAGGCCGGTGCCGAAGCCGAGCAGGCCGAGCACCCAGAAGCCCGCCTTCGCCGCGGCGCTCCTGGCGCGCAGGTTGGCGACGAGGCCGAAACCGAGCAGCAGCAGGAAGCCGACATGCATGGCCCGCACCACCTGGCTGGGCAGGCTGCCATAGGCGGCGATGTAGATCTGGAAGACGGAAAAAGCGACCGCAATGAGGAAGGCCGCCTTGCCGGCGAGGCCTTCGCCAAAGCCGGGCGGCAGGCCTTCGACCTGTTCTTCGGCGACCGGGAGATGGAAAGTGGGCGGGCTGCCGTCGGCTGCCGTTCCAGACGCTGGATCGCTCATCCCATGCGCTCCAGGATGAGCATTGGAAGAGAGGGGGCGCTTGGTGAAGACATGTCGGATTGCCGCGCGGCCCCTCCTACTTCAGCAACCCCTTTTCCCTGTAATATTTCTCCGCGCCGGGATGCAGCGCCACGGGCATGCCGTCCAGCGCCTTGGCCGGATCGATCGCCTTGGCGGCGGCATGCGCGGCAGCCAGCTGGTCGAGATGCTCGAACAGCAGCTTGGTCATCTGGTAGGCGGTCTCGTCGGAGACGTCGGCGCGGGTAATGAGGAAATTGCCGACCGCGGCGGTCGCGACATCTTCCGTCTGGCCCTCATAGGTGCCTTTCGGGATAACCACGGAAAGATAGGGCGCCCCGATCTTGGCGACGTCCTCGGCCGGCACGGCGACGACGTTGATGGGAAGCGAGGTCGCGAGATCGCGGATGGAGGCGACGCCGAGGCCGGCCGACTGCAAGGTGGCGTCGAGCTGGCGGTTCTTGATCAGCTCGACCGACTCGGCGAAGGGCAGATATTCGACCCGCCCGAGATCCGCGTATTTGAGACCGGCGGCGGCGAAGATGGCGCGCGCGTTGAGCTCGGTGCCGGAGGCAGGCGCGCCGACCGACAGGCTCTTGCCCTTGAGGTCGGCGAGCGTCTTGATGCCGGATTCCTGGCTGGCGACGATCTGGATGTAATTGGGATAGATCGCGGCAATGCCGCGCAGCTTGTCGAGCTTGCCCGGGAAGCCGGCCTCCGTGTTGCCCTCGGCGGCCATCTTGACGGAATCGCCGAGCGCAAAGGCGATCTCGCCCTTGCCCTGCTGCAGCAGGTTGAGATTCTCGACCGATGCCTTTGTCGCCTGAACCTGGGTGCGCGCGCCCTCTATGCCCTTGCCGTAAATCTCCGACAGGGCAACCCCGAGCGGATAGTAGACGCCCGACGTTCCGCCGGTGAGCACATTGATGAATTCCTGCGCCCCGGCCGTCGCGACACCGAGACCAAGCGACAGCGCCAGCGCGCCGGCGGCAACAAATTTCGTCCTGAAATCGAGCATATGGTTTCCTCCTCCTGAAACGGCCGCGTCGCCTCCCCGGCGCGAAGCTCGTGAGTTTAAACGGGAGGAGCCAAATGCCAACCCGCAATTGCAGACCTTTCTGCTTGACCATGATCTTTTCCAAAAACCGGAATCCACTTTTCGGGATCATGGTCTAGACGAATGGTTGAGTGGCGGCGAAAAGCGCCGGCTTGCGCTCGCCTGCTTTGGGGACGAAAAGATTTTCGAGGCGCCTGTCGAAATCGGCCGCGGCCGCACGACATAGGTCGGCACGCGACGATGCGGCCTTCAACAAAACCGGAGAAGACCATGCGATACATGCTTTTGATCTACAATGACGAAGCCGCGATGGCGAATGCGCCAAAAGAGCAGACCCAGCAGACCCTCGCCGCCTACGGCGCCTATACCGAGGCGCTGAAGAAATCCGGCGCTTATATCGCCGGCGAGCGGCTGCGCCCGACCCAGGCGGCCACCGCGGTGCGGCTGGCGAACGGCAAGACCAACGTGCTCGACGGCCCCTATGCCGACACCAAGGAGCAGTTGGCGGGTTTCTACATGATCGAGGCGGCCGACATCGACACGGCCATCGAGTGGGGCGCGCGTTGCCCCGCGTCCAGCAGCGGCACGGTCGAGGTGCGGCCGATCTGGGAAATGGCCGAGTACATAGCCGCCGCATAGCGAACCCTGTGATGGATGATCGCTCCGAGATCGCGCGGGCGGCGGCCGAGGCGGCCGCCCGGCGCAGCTACGGCAAGCTGGTGGCCTGGCTCGCGGCCCGCACGCGCGACGTCGCCGGCGCCGAGGACGCGCTGGCCGACGCCTTCGCGGCCGCGCTCGAACGCTGGCCGCGAACCGGCGTCCCGGCCCAGCCGGAAGCCTGGCTGCTCGCGGTGGCGCGCCGGCGCGACGTGGACGCGGTGCGGCGGCGGCTGACCGGCGAGGCGGCCCGCGATCATCTGCAGCTGATGGCCGAGGAAATGGAGGCGCGCATGCGCGGCGAGGAGCTGCCCGACGACCGGCTGCGGCTGATGTTTGCCTGCGCCCATCCGGCGATCGAGGCCAGCGTGCGCGCGCCGCTGATCCTGCAGACGATCCTCGGTTTCGACGCCGCGACGATCGCCTCGGCCTTCCTGGTTTCGCCGGCGACGATGGGACAGCGGCTGGTGCGGGCCAAGGTGCGCATCCGCGAAACCGGGATTCCGTTTCGCGTGCCGGAGCAGGCGGAGCTGGGCGAGCGGCTGGGCGCTGTGCTGGAGGCGATCTACGCCACTTTCGCCGAAGGCTGGTCGGACCCGACCGGCACCGATAGCCGGCGGCGCAACCTCGCCACCGAAGGCATCTGGCTCGGTCGGCTGGTCGCCTCGCTGATGCCGGACGAGCCGGAAGCGCTCGGGCTGCTGGCGCTGATGCTGTTCGCCGAGGCGCGCCGCTCGGCGAGGCGCGGCCCGGAAGGCGATTTCGTGCCTTTGGCCGAGCAGGATATCGCGCTCTGGGACGACGGCCTGATCGACGAGGCGGAAGCCTTGCTGGTGCGCGCCGCGCAAAGGAGCATAATCGGCCGCTACCAGCTCGAGGCCGCCGTGCAGTCCGCCCATACGGCGCGCCGGCGCGGCGGCGGCACGGACTGGACGGCGATCCGCCAGCTTTACGAAGCGCTGCAGGCCGTGGCCGGCTCGCCGGTGGTGGCGATCAACCGCGCGGTGGCGATCGCCGAAACCGAGGGTGCGACGGCTGGATTGGCGGCGCTTTACGTGCTTGGCGAGGACAAGCGGCTGCAGGACTACCAGCCCTATTGGGCCGCTCGCGCCGGGCTGTTGGCCAGGCTCGGCAACATCAAGCAGGCGGCCCAGTCCTACGACCGGGCGATCGGCCTCGAGCGCGACCCGGCGCTGCGGCGTTTCCTGCAGGGCGAGAAGGCGAAGCTTGTTGGGGGTTAGGCAATCTGTTGAGGCCGGAGGGACAGCGCCCCCCTCTGTCCTGCCGGACATCTCCCCCACGAGGGGGGAGATTGGCCGCCACGCCGGCTTTCGCCAATCTCCGACGTTGTAAAATCGAACCAGGCGCCGAAGCTGCTAATCTCCCCCCATGTGGGGGAGATGCCCGGCAGGGCAGAGGGGGGCGCGAAGGATCTCGGCGCTGGGGCTTTTGCGCGCCCTAAGCCCCCAGCCCGTCGAACAGGATGGTCGAGAGATAGCGCTCGGCGAAGGAGGGGATGACGACGACGAGGTTCTTGCCCTTGTTCTCCGGCCGCGAACCGACGACGATGGCCGCCTGGAGTGCTGCGCCCGACGAGATGCCGACCGGCACGCCTTCGAGGCGGGCGACGAGACGGGCATTGGCGACCGAATCCTCGTTCGAAACCCTGACGACCTCGTCATAGATCGAGGTGTCGAGGATTTTCGGGGCGAAGCCGGCGCCGATGCCCTGGATCTTGTGCGGACCGGGCTGGCCGCCCGACAGCACCGGCGAGGCCTCCGGCTCGACCGCCACGACCTGCAGCGAAGGCTTGCGCTTCTTCAGCACCTGGCCGACACCGGTGATGGTGCCGCCGGTGCCGATGGCGGAAACGAAAATGTCGACTTCGCCATTGGTGTCGTTCCAGATTTCCTCGGCCGTGGTGCGGCGGTGGATTTCAGGATTGGCCGGATTCTCGAATTGCTGCGGGATGATGGCGTTGGGCAGTGTGGCGGCGAGCTCGTCGGCCTTGGCGATGGCGCCCTTCATGCCTTTCGGGCCTTCGGTCAGCACCAGCTCCGCGCCGAGCAGCGCCAGCATCTTGCGGCGCTCGACCGACATGGTCTCCGGCATGGTCAGGATCAGCTTGTAGCCCTTGGCGGCGGCGGCGAAGGCGAGCGCGATGCCGGTGTTGCCGGAGGTCGGCTCGATCAGGGTGGTCTTGCCGGGCGCGATCTTGCCAGCCTCCTCCAGCGCCTCGATCATGGCGACGCCGATGCGGTCCTTGACCGAAGCGATCGGGTTGAAGAATTCGAGCTTGGCCATGAGATTGGCGACGATGCCCTTCTCCCTGGCGAACTTGTCCAGCCTGACCAGCGGCGTGTCGCCAATCGTCTCCGTGATCGAATTGAAGACGCGGCCGCGGCCGGGCACGCGCGCGGAGGTGATGGGCTTGTTCATTGGTTCGCTCCCAAGGCAATGGCACAGGCAAAAACAGAATAGGGCTTTCAGCCGCGCAAGATAGGCCGGCGACCGAAAATATCCGAGTGGGGCGGTTGCTCAAAAGCGCCCACGACCGGAAAAGCATTTTCCGCCGCGGCGGGTTTCAGGAATGGTTTGGCTGAATCCGGGACGGGTTGAGATTGGAGCCTACTGCCTCGCCGCGATAGCCGCGGCCGCGCCCATCATGAAGCCGGCGGCGGTGCGGTTCAGAACCTTCAGCGCGCGCGGCGATTTCAGGAACCAGCGCGCCTTGGCGGCCAACGCCAGGTAAGGCACCAGCACCACGAACAGCACCGCCACGGTGAGCATCGCAAGGATGGCGTAGTCGGCGAGCGTGATCGTCTTCAGGTCGACGATGGTCGGCGTGATGGCGAGATAGAAGATCATCGTCTTGGGATTGCCGAGCGTCACCGTCAGCCCGGCGATGAAGCTCGACACGAGACCGCCCTTGGCCTTCCGCGCCTCGACGGTCTCGGGCGTGATGCCGCTGGTCCAGAAGCGCCAGGCGAGGAAGGCGAGATAGGCGACGCCGGCCCATTTGATGGCGAGGAAGACCATGCCGAAGGTCTGGGCGACGAAAGCAAGCCCGAGCACCACGGCGGTGAGATAGGTGAGGTCGCCGAGCATCAGGCCGAACGACATGGCGAGCGACGAACGGAAGCCGGAGCCGAGTGCGCGGGCGACAAGCGCCGTGACGCCCGGGCCGGGAATGGCGGCGGCGACGCCGAGGGCGGCGCTGTAAGCGAGGAATCCGGTGAGTGTCATGGTTCTGGCCTGGCGTATAGTCCTGCGGGGACCGCTGTCGAGAGCCGGGCTTTTATCATGATGCCAGTTCGACGGTAATTCCCTCACAATGGGATTCGTTGCGCCAGTTCGACCGGGAGCTGGTTCCTTTGTGGGACGCCGCATACCTTGGAGATTGGCCGAAACGATCAGTCCTGTCGTCATTCCAGGGCGGAGCAAGGAGCGGAGCGACGCGCGCAGACCCTGGAATGACGAGGTGGGGGACCTACCCGCCATGCGTAATGCGCCAGATGGTCCCGTTGCCGTCCTCGGTGAGGATCAGCGCGCCATCCCTGGCTACGGCGACGCCGACCGGCCGCCCCCAGACCGCGTCGTCGGAAATGACGAAGCCGGTGGCGAAATCCTCGTATTCGCCGGTCGGCTTGCCGTCCTTGAATCTCAGCCGCACCACCTTGTAGCCAGTGCGGACGTTGCGGTTCCACGAACCGTGCAGCGCGACGAAGGCATCGCCCTTGTAGTCAGCCGGGAAATTGCCGCCGTCGTAGAAGGCGATGTTGAGCGGCGCCGAATGCGCCTGCATCAGCACATCCGGAACCGTGACCTTGCCGGCGAGGTCGGGGCGCGCGCCCTTGTGGCGCGGGTCCTCGTTGTCACCGATGTAATACCAGGGCCAGCCATAGAAGGCCCCGTCCTTCACGGCGGTCGCGTATTCGAAGGGGATGTTGTCGCCAAGCTCGTCGCTTTCGTTGACGACGCACCAGAGCGCGCCCGTCGCCGGCTGCACGGTCATGCCGGAGCAGTTGCGCAGGCCGGTGGCGACGGTCCTGCGGTTGTTGCCGTCGGGATCGAAGGCCAGCACGTCGGCGCGGCCCTGTTCAGGACCCCAGGCCTCGCCCAGCGGCTGCGATCTCGCCCACGCCTCGACACCGCCCTTCGGCTTTGCGCCCATGTCCTCGGCGATGTTGGAGCCCGAACCAACCGACAGATAGAGCGTCTTGCCGTCGGGCGAGAAGGCGATGTCGCGCGTCCAGTGATGGCTGGCGGGGACTTTGGCGACGATGGTTTCCGGCTTGCCCGACGCTTCCAGGTCGCCGTCGCGATAGGCAAAGCGGACGACGCTGTTGCTGTTGGCGACATAGACCCATTGCGGCTTGTCGCCCGGCGGATAGAAGGCGATGCCGTAGGGCCGAGTTAGGCCCTTGGCGAAGACCGACTTCTGCGCGGGCTTCGCGCCGCCTTCCGCAAGGCGATAGACGCGGACCTGGTTCGCCCGACTGTCGGCGACGAAGAGGTCGCCGTTCGGCGCCACGCGCACGACGCGCGGACTGTCGATACCGGAAGCGACCAGCTCGGCGGAGAAGCCGGGCGGAAGTTTCGGCTTGGCACCTTCGGGGCGATCGGTGACGCCGCCGCCGTTCGAGGCGGACTCCGTCACATCGGGTTTCGGCAAATCCTCAGGTTTCAGCAGCCGGCGCACGCCCGGGCGGTCGGCCTTCCAATCGCCGAAGGCCTTTTCACCGCTGAGCAGGGGTTGATCGGCCTGCTGCGCAAAGGCGCCGGTGGCAAAGACCAGCGCGAGGCCCGCAAGGCCGGCGATCCGCATCATGGCTGTCCTCCGTCGTCTGCCAGCGCGCCTCAATCGATCAGGCGCCCAGAGCCAGGACATATTGGGCAAACGATCGAAAAGAGAAGCTTGCGCACGCGGATTTGACGGGCCTCGGGCTCAGGCCTCTTCGGCATCCAGATCGTCGTCGAGGCGCTTTTCCAACTCGACGAGGTCCGCCGGCAAGGGCAGACCCATTGCGCGCATCTCCCGCAATTTCTCGCGCAGCTGCTCCTGGATCTCGTGCTCGTCCTCGGGCTGGTTCACCATCTCCTCAAGCAGCAGGCTGATCTGGGCCTTGAGCGATTCCAGCGCCATGTTTTTCTCCTTTGCACCCTCAGCTGTGTCGAGATTCAGGTCGGGCCGACATCACCTGTATAGCGATACACCTAGCGCAGCATTCGTGAAATCAGCTGCGCGGTGTAATCGACCATCGGCACGATGCGGGCGTAGTTCAGGCGGGTCGGGCCGATGACGCCAAGCGCGCCGATGACGCGGGCGTCCTTGTCGCGATAGGGGGCGACGACCAGCGACGAGCCGGACAGCGAAAACAGCTTGTTCTCCGAGCCGATGAAGATGCGCACGCCAGGTCCTTCCTCGGCGAGGTCGAGCAGCTGCAGCAGCCCGTCCTGCGTCTCCAGATCCTCGAACAGATGACGCAGGAGCTCAAGATCGGCCTGGGCGGTGACGTTTTCCAGGAGGTTGGCGCGGCCGCGCACGATGAGGCGCGCCGGCAGGCCGCTCTCGGCGCCGGCCCAGACCGCCAGCCCCTTCTCGACCAGATCCTGCGACAGCGTGTCGAGCGCCGTTCTGGTCTCGTCCTTGATGCGGGCGATCTCGATGCGCGCCTCGGCAAGCGTGCGCCCCCTGATATGGGCGTTGAGGAAGTTCGAGGCCTCGTGCAGCTGCGACACGGTGATGCCGGCCGGCAGATCGACAACGCGGTTCTCGACATCGCCGTTCTGCGACACCAGCACGGCGAGTGCCTTTGCGGGCTCGAGCTGGATAAATTCGATGTGCTTCAGCGCCACCTCGTGCTTGGAGGCGAGCACGAGGCCGGCGCCGCGCGACATGCCCGACAGCATCTGGCTGGCCTCGGTCAGCATATGCTCCAGCGTCGCGCCCGAGCCGGAGGCGCGCACCTGCGCCTCGATGACGCGGCGCTCGTCGTCGGAAAGGTCGCCCAGCTCCATGAAGGCGTCGACGAAAAAGCGCAGCCCGGTCTGGGTCGGCAGCCGCCCGGCGGAAACATGCGGCGCGTAGATCAGCCCCAGATGCTCGAGGTCGCTCATCACATTGCGGATGGTGGCGGGCGACAGCGAGGAGGGCAGGATGCGCGACAGGCTGCGCGAGCCGACCGGCTCGCCGTCGCGCAGATAGGAATCGACAATCCGCCGGAAGATATCGCGCGAGCGCATGTCGAGTGACTGAAGTACCGGCGACTGCGACGTCGGATCGACTGGTTTGTTCATTCCGGCGAGAAACCTCCTTCCGAAAGATATAGACTTAAGCTACGGCGGCGCAACCCGGTGCCGCGCTCGCGGTCACACGGTGCCGCGTTTGCGGTCACCGGTGGCGCGTTCGCAGTCGCGCGGCCCGTTTTCCCGCGCGGCGTCCTTTTCCTTTGCGACTTGCCCCGCATGCGTCTACAAGCCGGCCACGATTCCGGAAACGACAAGAAAGAAGGCCGAATGCGCCCCTCCAAACGCCAAGCCGACGAAATGCGCGCCATCTCCTTCGAGCGTGGCGTCTCCAAGCATGCCGAAGGCTCGTGCCTGGTGAAGTTCGGCGACACGCATGTCTTGTGCACGGCGAGCCTGGAGGAAAAAGTGCCGTCCTGGATGCGCAATTCCGGCAAGGGCTGGGTGACGGCGGAATACGGCATGCTGCCGCGCTCGACCGGCGAGCGCATGCGGCGCGAGGCCTCCGCCGGCAAGCAGAGCGGCCGCACGCTGGAGATCCAGCGGCTGATCGGCCGGAGCTTGCGCGCCGTGGTCGACCTGCAGGCCCTGGGCGAGCAGCAGATCACCGTCGATTGCGACGTCATCCAGGCCGATGGCGGCACCCGCACCGCCTCGATCACCGGCGGCTGGGTGGCGCTCTATGATTGCCTGCGCTGGATGGAAGCGCGCCAGATGGTGAGCGTTTCCAAGGTGCTGAAGGACCATGTCGCGGCGATTTCCTGCGGCATCCATGACGGCCAGCCGGTCATCGATCTCGACTATATCGAGGATTCCTCGGCTGGCACCGACGCCAATTTCGTCATGACGGGCAAGGGCGGCATCGTCGAGATCCAGGGTACGGCGGAAGGCGAGCCCTTTTCCGAGGAGCAGTTCGCGGCGCTGATGGGGCTGGCGAAGAAGGGTATCTCGCGGTTGGTGAGCTTGCAGCAGATGGCGGTGGCGTAGGATTTCCAATGCCGAGCCTGGGCCCCCCTCTCTGGCCTGCCGGCCATCTCCCCCTCAAGGGGGGAGATCAGATGTCGCGACCGCTTTCGCCAATCGCCAGCGTTGCAAGAATGGCGCCTTCGCCGAAGCTGCCAATCTCCCCCCTTGAGGGGGAGATGCCCGGCAGGGCAGAGAGGGGGGCCTCGTGATACCCTCCGCTATCCTGGAATCCGCTCTCTATGTCACAGACCTGCACGCCGCCGAAGCCTTCTACCGCGACATCATCGGCCTCGAAGCCTTGGGCAGGATCGAAGGGCGCCACGTCTTTTTCCGCTGCGGCAACGGCGTATTGCTTCTCTTCAACGCGGAGGCGACGAAAATCCCGCCGGCGCCCGACGCCAGGCTGAAGGTGCCGCCGCACGGCACGGCCGGCGAAGGGCACCTCTGCTTCGCCGCGACCGCCGATGAGATCGCCGCATGGCGCAAGCATCTCGCGGCCAGGAACATCGCCATCGAAAGCGATTTCGAGTGGCCGCAGGGCGGGCATTCGATCTATTTCCGCGACCCGTCGGGCAATTCGATCGAGTTCGCCGAGCCAAGGATCTGGGGTTTTTGATGCATTCCCTGAATGGACAGAAGATCGTCGTCGCCAGCCACAATGAAGGCAAGCTGCGCGAATTCGCCGACCTGATGGCGCCGTTCGGCTTCGAGGCGAAATCGGCCAAGGAATACGGCCTGCCCGAACCCGACGAGACCGGCACCACCTTCGAGGAGAACGCCTATATCAAGGCATACGCAGCCGCCAAGGCCACCGGCCTGCCGGCGCTGTCGGACGATTCAGGCCTCTGCGTCGACGCGCTCGACGGCGCGCCGGGGGTCTACACCGCCAACTGGGCCGAGAAGCCCGATGGCAGCAGGGATTTCGGCATGGCCATGCAAAAGACGGAAACGGCACTGCAGGAAGCTCGCGCGACCGAGCCCTCGAAGCGCACCGGCCGCTTCGTCGCCGTCATCTGCCTGGCATTTCCGGACGGCGAAGCCGAATATTATCGCGGCGAAGCGGAAGGCACGCTTGTTTGGCCGCCGCGCGGCACGCTCGGCTTCGGCTACGATCCGGTGTTCCTGCCCAACGGTTTCGACAAGACTTTCGGCGAGATGAGCGCGGAAGAAAAGCATGGCTGGAAGCCCGGCCAGGCCACGGCGCTGTCGCACCGCGCCCGCGCCTTCCAGAAATTCGCGCAAGCACGCCTGGATCTGGCACGCCTGGATTTGGCACGCCTGGATCTGGCGCGACCAGGATCGGCATGAGCGCGGTCACCATACCGCTCGACCGGACCCCCGGCTTCGGCGTCTACATCCACTGGCCGTTCTGCGCGGCCAAGTGCCCTTATTGCGACTTCAACAGCCATGTCCGCCACCAGCCGGTCGACCAGGAGCGTTTTGCCCGCGCCTTCGAGACGGAGCTTGCGACCATGCGCGACCGCACCGGCCCGCGCGAGGTGACCAGCATCTTCCTCGGCGGCGGCACGCCGTCGCTGATGAAGCCGGAAACGGTGGCTGCCGTCCTGGAGGCCGTGGCGAGGTACTGGACGGTGCCGGCCGGCATCGAGGTGACGCTGGAAGCCAACCCATCCTCGGTCGAGGCCGAGCGCTTCCGCGGCTACCGCGCCGCCGGCGTCAACCGCGTCTCGCTGGGCGTGCAGGCGCTGAACGACAAGGATCTGCGCTTCCTCGGCCGGCTGCACAATGTCGAGGAGGCGCTGCACGCCATCGGCTTGGCGCGCGAGATCTTTCCGCGTCTGTCCTTCGACCTGATCTACGCGCGGCCCGGCCAGACGCCGGAGGCGTGGGAGGCGGAGCTGGAGCAGGCGATCGGCTATGCCGTCGATCATCTTTCGCTCTATCAGCTGACCATCGAGGAGGGCACGCCCTTCCACGCGCTTTACGCGGCGCGGAAATTCACGCTGCCCGACAACGATCACGCCGCCGACCTCTACGCGCTGACGCAGGAGGTGACGGCGGCGCATGGCCTGCCGGCCTACGAGATTTCCAACCACGCCCAACCCGGCGCCGAGAGCCGGCATAACCTCACCTACTGGCGCTACGGCGAATATGTCGGCGTCGGGCCGGGCGCGCATGGCCGCTTCGTCGAGAACGGCCGCCGCACGGTGACGATAGCGGAAAGAATGCCGGAGACCTGGGCCAATCTGGTCGAGGCCAGAGGGCACGGCGTCACCGGCGGCGAGATTTTGACGCGTTCCGAAGAGGCGGACGAGTTCCTGCTGATGGGCCTAAGGCTCGCCGAAGGCATCGACCTGCAGCGATACGAGGCGCTCGCCGGGCGCGGTCTTTCGAGCGCGCGGCTCTCGGTGCTGCAGGAGGAGGGACTGGTGGCGCCGGTCGGCAACGCTCGCCTGCGCGCCACGACCGCCGGCATGATCGTGCTGGATGCGGTGGTGGCGGATCTGGCACGGTAGCTTCTTGAAGAAAATCCTCTTCGTCTGCAGCCAGAACCGGCTGCGCAGTCCGACGGCCGAGCAGGTGTTTTCCAAACGCCGCGGCATCGAGGTCGAATCGGCCGGCACCAATCACGACGCCGACAATCCGCTGACGCATGAGCTGGTCGCCTGGGCCGACATCATCTTCGTGATGGAGAAAGCGCATCGGGCCAAGCTGCAGAAGAAGTTCCGGTCAAGCCTTAGAGGCACCAGGGTGATCTGCCTCGATATCCCGGACAACTACGCGTTCATGGATCCGGAACTGGTGCGGCTGCTGGAAGAGAGGGTCAGCAGATACCTCTGAAGATGTGGCGCTTCCCGCGCGTTCGTCATTCTCGGGCTTGACCCGAGAATCCATGCCGTGACCGGTGCGAAGGGCACAGCGGTGCAGAATTCCGCACCGCTGGCAGAACGTCGATGTAACGGCATGGAGTCCAGGGTCTGCACGCGTCGCTTCGCTCCTTGCTCCGCCCTGGAATGACGAGGCGCGAGGTCGCAAAGGTTGCCGTTAGTTCAAGCGTCGTGCTTCTGGCGGTGCTTGCCGCGGTGCTTCTCGCCATGCGCCTCGCCGTGACGGACAGGCTTCTGGTCGGCCTTGTCGCGGCGCGCGCCGGACTCGGCGGCGATGGGGTGTGGAGGGATGCCCTCGCGGGCGGTCTTGCTTTCAAGTCGGCTGATAAAAATATCGAAGCGATTGGGCATCGTTCGGTCCTGCCTCCTCCCGGGGAATCAGGGGTTAAATTCGCCGATGTGGGTTTCGTTCCGCACTGTGGCAAAGGCAAGGCGATTTCCTTGACTCGACCTCACGTTTTGCAACGGGACGTCAGCCATGCCAAACAGGGCGGGTCAAGAGGGGCATTCGGTGACCGGCGACAAACGCAGCTATCTGATCGGGCAAAGCGAGATCGCGGCGCGGCCGCTTCAGCCGGCGCTCTATCTGGTGGCGACGCCGATCGGCAACCTGGCCGACATCACGCTGCGCGCGCTGGAGACGCTGGCGGCTGCCGATATCGTCGCCTGCGAGGACACGCGCGTCTCGCGCGTGCTGCTCGAACGTTACGGCATACGCCGCCGCACCACCGCCTATCACGAGCACAATGCCGCCGAGGCCGGGCCGAAGCTCATCGAGGCGCTGGCGGCCGGGCAGAGTGTGGCGCTGATTTCGGACGCCGGCACGCCGCTGGTCTCCGATCCGGGCTACCGGCTGGTCGGCGAGGCGCTGGAACAAGGTATTCGTGTGGTGCCGATCCCCGGGCCTTCGGCGGCGCTCGCCGCGCTGACCGCTTCCGGCCTGCCGTCCGACGCCTTCCTGTTCGCCGGGTTCCTGCCGGTGAAGACCGGGCAGCGGCTGACCAAGCTCGAAACGTTCAAGGCGGTGCCGGCGACGCTGATCTTCTTCGAATCGCCGCGGCGGCTGGCGGAGACGCTTGGCGCCATGGTGGAGGCGCTCGGCGGCGACCGCAAAGCCGCCATCGGCCGCGAGCTGACCAAGACGTTCGAGGAGATGCGCACCGGCACGCTTGCCGAGCTGGCCGACCATTATGCCGCGGCCGACACGCCGAAGGGCGAGATCGTCATCTGCGTCGGCCCGCCGGAGGCGGCGGTGGATCAGCCGGCCGACATCGACCGGCTCCTGCTCTCGCTTGCCGCCGAAATGCCGGCCTCGAAGGCCGCGGCCGAAGCGGCGAAAATGACCGGCGGGCAGAAGCAGGCGCTTTACCGGCGGCTGCTGGAACTCCGGGAAGGCGATGGTGGCTGAGCGCACGGCCGGTCATCGCCGAAAAGCCTATCGGCGCGGGCATCGCGGCGAATGGCTGGCGGCGCTGGCGCTGATGCTGAAAGGCTACCGCATCCTTGCCCGCCGCCACCGCACCAGGCTCGGCGAGATCGACCTGATCGCCAGGCGCGGCGACCTCGTGTTGTTCGTCGAGGTCAAGGCGCGCCGCACGCTGATCGAGGCGATGGAAGCGATCGGCCATGAATCGGAGCGCCGGATCGAAGGCGCCGCCGATCTTTGGCTGTCGCGCCAGCCGGACTACGGAAGGCTTTCGATGCGTTTCGACATGGTGGCGGTGCTGCCCTGGCGCTGGCCGGTGCATGTCGAGAACGCGTTTTATGGGAGGAATTGATCCCCTTCGTTCGTCATCCTAGGGTGGAGCAGTCGCGAAGCGACGTCGCGGAAACCCTAGGATCCATGCCGTGACCTAGACGCGCTGCCACCGTGCAGAATCTGGATCAAAGAGCGTCGCGTCTAACGAAAGCTATTCGCGACCGCCGCGTTCTACGGTCCGCGTCACGGCATGGATCCTCGGGTCTGCGCGCGTCGCTTCGCTCCTTGCTCCGCCCGTGGATGACGAAGGCGTTTGGTGCGCCGCCTTAGTGTAATCATCCCCAGACCATCAGGGCCACCAGGCCGAGCCCGCCCACCACCAGCCGCCACCAGCCGAACAGCGAATAGCCGTTGCGCGAGACGTAATCGAGCAGGAAGCGCACCACGATCAGCGCGGTGACGAAGGCGGCGATGAAGCCGACGGCGATGATCGGCAGGTCGGCCGAGGTCAGCACATTGCGGTTCTTGAAAAGGTCGAAGGCGAAGGCGCCGACCATGGTGGGCATGGCGAGGAAGAAGGAGAATTCGGCCGCCGCCCGCTTGTCGACGCCCATCAGCAGCGCGCCGACGATGGTCGAGCCGGAGCGCGAGGTGCCGGGGATCAGCGACAGGCACTGGAACAGGCCGATCTTCAGATAAAGGCTGGTCGGAAAGAGCTCGACGTCGTGATGGACCGGCTTGAAGTTGATGCGGTCGACGACGAGCAGCACGACGCCGCCGATGATCAGCATGATGCAGATCAGCTGCGGTGATTCGAACAATATGGTCTTGATGAAATCATGCGCCAGCGCGCCGATGACCGCCGCCGGCAGGAAGGCGATCAGGATGCCGATGACGAAATGCCGGGTCTGCGGATCGCTGGGCAGCTTGATCAGCATCTGCCAGAGCTTGCTGAAATAGACGCTGAGGATCGCCAGGATCGCGCCGAGCTGGATCAGGATCTCGAAGGCCTTGCCGGTGGAGTGGAAGCCGAGGAAATGGCCGGCAAGCAGGATGTGGCCGGTCGACGACACCGGAATGAACTCGGTCAGGCCCTCCAAAAGCCCGAGCAGCAGCGCTTCGACGATGGTCTGGCTTTCCATGGCAACCTCTGATCTTGGATGACGGCTAGAGCACGACGCCTAAAAGTGTGAAGCGGTTTTCGGACGACATGATGCTCCAAGGGAAGGGCTTGCTTGTCATGGGGCGGAAGTGTCCCTATAGGTCGCAACACCCATGACAGCCCCAGGAATCGGGCGGCCAAGACTTACCGGCGCGGCCGGCCAATTGCCAGTGCGCCTTTTCATCGCGGAACCATGCTGACGCTTTTCCATCATCCCATGTTCGCCACCTGCCGCTTCGCGCGCCTCGCCTTCGGCGAGTATGGCGAGGAACTGGCGCTGATCGAGGAAAAGCCGTGGACGCGGCGCAAGGAGTTTTTGGCGCTGAACCCGGCCGGCACGCTGCCGATCCTGCTTGCCGAAGGCGACGTGCCGATCGTCGGCGCCATGGTGATCGCCGAATATCTCGACGAGACGCGAGGGGTACTGAAGCGCGACAAGCGGCTGTTCGCCGAGGACCCGATGCAGCGCGCCGAGATCCGCCGGCTGACCGATTGGTATCTGAGCAAAGCCGAAAGCGAAGTGACGCGGCATCTGGTGCGCGAGCGGGTGCTGAAGCCGGTCATGCCGGAGACCGCCGGCGGCGGCTCCCCGGACTCGGCGGCGATCCGCGCCGCGCGCGCCAACATCCGCCAGCACATGAAATACACCAACTGGCTGGCGGGCACGCGCCATTGGCTGGCCGGCAACAAGGTGACCTATGCCGACCTCGCGGCGGCGGCGACGCTTTCGGTGCTCGATTATCTCGGTGAGATCGACTGGCGCGAGCATGCCGCCGCGCGCGAATGGTACACGCGGGTGAAATCGCGGCCGTCGTTCCGGCCGCTGCTTTCCGACCGGGTGCGCGGCCTGTCGCCGGTGTCGCATTATGCGGACCTCGATTTCTGAGAGCCTGCGCGCGCTGATCGACGCCGAGGCGCGCCGCGCCGGCTTCGAGGCGGTCGCCGTGACCCGGCCGGACGCGATCCCGCTGGCGCCGGCGAGACTCGCCGAATTCGTATCCGACGGTTTCCACGGCTCGATGGAGTGGATCGCCGAGACCGTTCAGCGGCGGGCCGAGCCCTCGACGCTGTGGCCGGAGGTGCGCTCGATCATCGTGCTGGCGATGAATTACGGCCCGGACCGCGATCCGCGCGATATCCTCGCGAAGTCCGACCGCGGCGCGATCTCGGTCTATGCGCAAAACCGCGACTATCACGACGTGATGAAGGGCCGGCTGAAGGAGATCGCCGGCAAGATCGTCGCGCGCGCCGGCGGCGACGTAAAAGTGTTCGTCGATACCGCGCCTGTCATGGAAAAACCGCTGGCGGAAGCCGCCGGGCTCGGCTGGCAGGGCAAGCACACCAATCTGGTCAGCCGCGCGCATGGCTCGTGGCTGTTCCTCGGCACCATCTTCACCACCGCGGAGCTTGAACCGGACCAGGCCGAGATCGACCATTGCGGCTCCTGCCGCGCCTGCCTCGATGCCTGCCCGACCGACGCGTTCCCGGCGCCTTACCGGCTCGATGCGCGGCGCTGCATCTCCTACCTGACCATCGAGAACAAGGGGCCGATCCCGCGCGAGTTCCGCGACAAGATCGGCAACCGCATCTATGGCTGCGACGACTGCCTGGCCGCCTGTCCGTGGAACAAATTCGCCAGCGCCGCTTCGGAGGCCAAGCTTGCCGCGCGCGCCGATCTGCGCGAGCCGAAGCTGTCGGAGCTGTTGCTTCTCGACGACGCGGGCTTCCGGTCATTTTTCTCGGGCTCGCCGGTCAAGCGCATCGGCCGTGACCGTTTTATCCGCAACGTGCTGACCGCCGCCGGCAATTCGGGCGATGCATCGCTAACGCCCATTGTGCGCCGCCTGCTCGACGATGCCTCGCCGCTGGTGCGGGGTGCGGCAATCTGGGCCCTGTCGCGATTGCTGTCGGATCGCGAATTTGGCGACCTTGCCGCCACGGCTTCGAAGACCGAAACGGAGGCGACGGTCCGCGAGGAATGGCTGGCGGCGCCAGCGAATCCGGCGAAGGCCGATTGAAGGGGGTTCATCGATGAGCGAAAGACGCTTCTTCATCTTCGGCGCCGGCTATTCGGCCAAGGCTTTCGCGCGGGCCAACGCGTACCGCGCGCCGGTCTTTGGCACGACCCGGGCGCCGGAAAAGTTCGAGGCGCTGCGGTCGGCCGGCATCGAGCCGCTGCGGTTCGACGGCGCGCTGTCGCCCGAGCTTGGCGATGCGCTTGCACAGACCACGCATCTCATCGTCTCGGTCGGCCCCGACGACGCCGGCGACCCGGTGCTCAACGCCACCGGCGAGACGATCCGGGCAAAGATGCCGGCGCTCGAATGGATCGGCTATCTCTCGACCGTCGGCGTCTATGGTGACCATGGCGGCGCCTGGGTCGACGAGACCAGCGCGTGCCGCCCGGTGTCGAGGCGCTCGGTGATGCGGGTGGCGGCCGAACAGGAATGGCTGAGGCTTGGCCGGGAGATCGGCAAACCGGTGGCGATCCTGCGGCTTTCCGGCATCTACGGACCGGGCCGCAACGCGCTGGCCAATCTCGAGGACGGCACGGCGCGGCGGCTGGTCAAGCCGGACCAGGTGTTCAACCGCATCCATTGCGACGACATCGCCGGCGCGCTTTGGCTTCTGGCTGAAAACAATCTCGGCGGCATCTTCAACGTCACCGATGACGAGCCGGCGCCGCCGCAGGATGTCGTCGCCTATGCCGCCAGGCTGATGGGCGTCACGCCGCCGCCGGAAATTCCCTTCGAGACCGCCCAACTTTCGCCCATGGCGCGGTCTTTCTATGGCGAGAACAAGCGCGTCGCGAATCAGGCGATCAAGGCGGCTGGCTATCGCTTCCGGTTTCCGAACTATCGGGTGGCGCTGGAGCGGATGTGGGCCGAGGGCAACTGGCGGGACGGAGCGCCGCGCAGCCCGATCAGAGCATGATCCCGAAAAGTGGGAACCGGTTTTCGCAAAAGATCATGCTCCAACAAGAGTTAGATCAGGATGACGATTCGACGAACGTCATCCTGATTGTGAGGATGCCGAAAGTGTGAAACGGGTTTTCGGACGACATCATCGTTCTTTGATTCAGAGCCGCATGATCGATGCGGGACGCGCGACGTGGTACGATTCGTTCCTGATCGGGTTCGCCTGACCGGGTGGCAAATCGATAGACTGGAGAGGGACCCAGCCTGATGAATTTGCGATCGCTGCCTGACCGCAAGCCGTTCCTGACCGCGGCGCTGGCGCTGGTGACGCTGGCCGCGCTGGCGGCTGCCGCCATTTCAGCCGAACCCCGCGCGAAGGACCTGTTCGGCGCCCGGAAACTGCCGGCCGTGGCACCCGCGCAATCCTTCGGCTTCTACTCCAAGGGCTGCTTCACCGGCGGCGTGGCGCTGCCGATGGACGGGCCGACCTGGGAAGTGATGCGCCCGTCGCGCAACCGCCGCTGGGGCCATCCGGCGATGATCGCGCTGATCGAGAAGCTTTCGCGCGACGCGGTAGCCGATGGCTGGCCGGGGCTTCTGGTCGGCGACGTCTCGCAACCGCGCGGCGGACCGATGATGACCGGCCATGCCTCGCACCAGATCGGTCTCGACGCCGACATATGGCTGACGCCGATGCCAACGCGGCCGCTGACCATCGCGCAGCGCGAATCGATGAGCGCGACGCTGATGGTCGACGACAAGACTCATCTGGTGAAGGACGCGCTGTGGACGCCGGCGCATACGCGGCTTTTGAAGCGCGCGGCGAGCTATCCGGAGGTCGAGCGCATCCTGGTCAATCCCGGCATCAAGAAGAAGCTCTGCGACACCGTCACCGGCGACCGCTCCTGGCTGCGCAAGATCCGGCCATTCTGGGGCCATGACTATCATTTTCACATGCGCATCGGCTGCCAGCCGGGCTCGCCTTTCTGCAAGGCGCAGGAGACGACGCTGGAGGACGATGGCTGCGGCAAGGCGCTGGCCTGGTGGTTCACCGAGGAGCCGTGGCGGCCGAACAAAAACCCGGACGCGCCCAAGGCGCGCGACGTGATGACGATGGCCAATCTGCCGAAGCAATGCCAGGACGTGGTCAATGCGCCGGACGCGCCTTCGCTGGAGGCGGTGACCTATCATGGCGTCGGCGCCGCGGTCGCCGTGGCCGAGCCGCAGCCGACCGAGCCGGCGGAGATGATCTCCAGCGGCGACGCCTCGGTTCCGTCGGCGGCAAGCGCCTTCGCGCCGACGCCCAAGATCGGCATCCCGTTGCCGCGCCCACGGCCGGGGAACTAGTGGCACTGCACAGGGATTTTGACCGGTCGGCTCTGTTTGCGTTGGCAGGTGGCATGCGTTGGAGATTGGCCTAAACGCCCATCGCGATCGTCATTCTAGGGCGGAGCAGGAGCGAAGCTCCGTCGCGAAGACCATAGAATGACGACGTTGGGGTGGCTTCAACCAATCCCCGGCGTTTGCGCTGATTCACGGAAATGAACGGAAAATCCTGCACCAAGACAAACGGCAACCTTTCAAAATCCCTGTGTCGGGGAACTAGCGCGTTTCACCGTTCACGGAAGCGGCGAAACGCCCTATCTCTTTGCTTTGACGCAATTCCGGACGGAAGGTTACGGCGAAGGCGCCGAGCTTAACCACTCACACTTTTCTTGGAATTGCTCCAAGCGCAAGCGGGCTTCCCCTTTGCGGGCTCATGCGCTAGTCAATCGATTGAAATGGGCGATGGAAACGGCACAGCGGCGCCGCAACGAGGACGATCAAGAGCATGGCAGGCGAGAACGAGACAGGGCTGCGGTTTCCGGTCCTGATCGGCGATATTGGCGGCACCAATGCGCGCTTCTCGATCGTGCTCGACGCCAATTCGGAAGCGACCGAGCCGCAGATCGTCCAGACCGCCAATTTCAAGACCATCGACGAGGCGATCCAGGCGGCGGTGCTCGACCGCTCGTCCATCCAGCCGAACTCGGCGGTGCTGGCGATCGCCGGGCCAGTCGACGGCGACGAGATCCCGCTCACCAACTGCCCCTGGGTGGTGAAGCCCCGGCAGATGTTCGCCAATCTGGGCCTGAGCGAGGTCGTCGTGCTCAACGATTTCGAGGCGCAGGCGCTGGCCGTGGTGGCGCTCGGCGAAGAGCATATGGAAAAGATCGGCGGCGGCACGCCGGAACCCAATGCGAGCCGGGTCGTGCTTGGCCCCGGCACCGGCCTTGGCGTCGCCGGGCTGATCCATGCGCTCAACCACTGGATCCCGGTACCGGGCGAGGGCGGGCATATGGATATCGGCCCGCGCACGCCGCGCGACTTCGAGGTGTTCCCGCATATCGACAAGCTCGAGGGCCGCATCTCCGGCGAGCAGATCCTATGCGGACGCGGGCTGGTCAACGTTTACCGCGCCGTCGCCAGGACGGACGGCAAGCCGACGCCTTTCACGACGCCGGCCGAGGTCACGGCGGCCGCGCTCGCCAAATCCGATCCGGTGGCCGAGGAGGCGCTGGCGCTGTTCGTCACCTGCCTCGGCCGCACCGCGGGGGATCTCGCGCTGGTGTTCATGGGCCGCGGCGGCGTGTTCCTGACCGGCGGCATTGCGCAGAAGATCGTGCCGGCGCTGAAAGCCGGCAATTTCCGCGCCGCCTTCGAGGACAAGGCGCCGCACAGCGCGCTGATGTGCGAAATGCCGGTCTATGTGATCACCCACCCGCTGGCGGCGCTGCTCGGACTCGCCGCCTATGCCAGGACGCCTTCGCTGTTCGGCGTGCAGACGGCGGGCCGGCACTGGCGGGCTTGATCGCGCCAGCGTTCAGGCTGGCGATCGGCCGGCGCGACGAAGTTTCGCCATAGGCAAGCCGCAGCCGGGACGCTAAGAGGGTGCGGAAATGCGGCCCATCCGACACGCGGAAAACCACGAAGCGCCCTGATTTGACTGTTCAAACTTCCCTCAAACTGAAAATCCAGCCCACCGAGGTCAGCGCGGTGCTGCGCCGCATCCTGGCCGAAAACGGCAAGGAATATCGCTGGACCTATGTCGTCGCCGTCGCCTGCCTGCTGATCGTTTCCGGCACCACCGCCTTCACGGCGTGGATCATGGCCCCGATGATCAACCAGATCTTCTACGAACGGCGCAGCGACATGATCGTCTGGATCTGCGCCGGTTTCATGGGCGCCTCCCTGCTGCGCGGCTTCGCCGGCTATGGCCAGGCAGTGGCGCTGGCGACGATCGGCAACAATCTGGTCGCCCGCTACCAGAAGCGCAGCTTCGACCATCTGATGAAGCTCGGCGTCAACTTCTTCAACGAGACCCGTTCCGGCCGGCTGGCGGCACAGGTCAACGAGAATGTCGGCGGCATCCGAGACCTGCTGTCGCTGACGCTAACTTCCATCAGCCGCGACGCGGTCTCGCTCGTCGCCCTTCTCGGCGTGATGATCTACCAGGATCCGGTGCTGTCGCTCAGCTCGCTGCTGATCGGGCCGCCGTTGATCTGGGCCGTCGTCTACATCACCCGCCGCCTGCGCAAGATCAACCGGGAATCCGTGCTGATCAACTCGCGGCTGAACGGATCGGTGCAGGAGGCCACCCAAGGCATCGCCATCGTCAAGGCCTTCACCCTGGAGGACGAGCTGGCGCGCCGCATCGGCATCATGGCCGACACGGCCGAGCAGCGTAACAACAAGATCGCCCGCGTCGCGGAGCGGCTGTCGCCGATTTCCGAAATCCTGGGCGGCCTCGCCATTACCGCCGTGCTTGCCTATTCCGGCTATCGGGCGCTGGTGCTCGGACAGCCGCCGGGCGCCGTGTTTTCCTTCATCACCGCGCTGATCCTGGCCTATGACCCGGCAAGACGCCTGGCCCGGACACAGGTCGGCATGGAACGTGCCCTGGTCAACGCGCGCATGATCTACGAACTGCTCGACCTCGAGCCGAAGCAGGGTGACGCGCCCGACGCGGTCGAGGCGAAGGTCACTACCGGCGAGGTGCGCTTCAACCATGTGACATTCGGCTACAACGCCGACATGCCGGTGCTCAGGGATTTGAGCTTTACCGCCGCGGCCGGCAAGGTGACGGCCGTCGTCGGCGCATCGGGCGCCGGCAAGTCGACGATGGTGGCGCTGCTGCAGCGATTCTACGACGTCGACGAGGGCTCGATCGAGGTCGACGGCCAGGATATTGCCAAGGTGACCAAGCATTCGCTGCGCCAATCGATCGCCTATGTGGCGCAGGCGCCTTATCTCTTCGAAGGCACGATCCGCGACAACATCCGCTACGGCCGGCTCTCGGCCACCGACGCCGAGATCGAGCAGGCGGCGAAACAAGCGGCGGCCGACGAGTTCATCCGCCAGCAGCCGGAGCGCTACGACACGCCGGTCGGCGAAGGCGGCTCGACCCTTTCCGGCGGCCAGCGCCAGCGCGTCTCGATCGCGCGCGCGATCGTTCGCCAGGCGCCGATCCTCCTGCTCGACGAGGCGACCTCGGCGCTCGACAACGAGGCGGAGGCGCGCGTGCAGGAAGCGCTGACCCATGTCATGGAAGGGCGCACGACGATCGTGATCGCGCACCGGCTGTCGACCGTGGTCAATGCCGACCACATCATCGTGCTGGAAGAGGGCCGGCTGGTCGAGGAAGGCACGCATGCGACGCTGATGGCCGACCCGCACAGCATCTATGCCCGTTTCCACCGGATCCAGGGCAAGAAGGGGCTGGGGCTTGTCGACGACGTCAAGGCAAGCCAGACTTCGGGCCAAACTCCGGCGCCGCGCAGCCGCGCCAAGAAGACCGTCAGGAGAAGCGCATGAGCGAAGCCGGCGATATGGGCCTGGTTGTGGTGGGCGCCGCCGGCCGCATGGGCCAGACGCTGATCCGCGCCATCCACACCATGCCCGGCGCGCGCGTCGCCGCCGCGATCGAGCGGCCGGACTCGGCGCATCTCGGCAAGGATGCCGGCGAGCTCGCCGGCATCGGCATCATCAACGTGCCGATCGCCGACGATCCGCTGCCGGCCTTCGCCAAGGCCGATGGCGTGCTCGATTTCACGGCTCCAAGCGCGAGCGTCGAATTCGCCGGCTACGCCGCGCAGGCGCGCATCGTCCATGTCATCGGCACCACCGGCTGCTCGGCCGACGACAATGCCAGGATCGCCGCCGCCGCGCGCCATGCCACGATCGTCAAATCCGGCAATATGAGCCTCGGCGTCAATCTTCTGGCGGTGCTGGTCGAGCAGGCCGCGAAGGCGCTCGACGCCGACGATTTCGACATCGAGGTCCTGGAAATGCACCACCGGCACAAGGTCGACGCGCCGTCCGGCACGGCGCTGCTGCTCGGCGAAGCGGCGGCGAAAGGGCGCGGCATCGATCTTTCCGACAACAGCGTGCGGGTGCGCGACGGCCATACCGGGGTGCGCAAGACGGGCTCGATCGGCTTTGCCACGCTGCGCGGCGGCTCGGTCGTCGGCGACCACAGCGTGATCCTTGCCGGCACCGGCGAGCGCATCACGCTTTCCCACCATGCCGAGGATCGGGCGATCTTCGCCCGCGGCGCGGTGAAAGCCGCGCTTTGGGCCCGCGCGAAGAAGCCGGGGCTTTATTCCATGCGGGACGTGCTCGGCCTGAGCTGATCCCTATCCAAACATTCTATAGGAGCTGACATGTCGGGAACTCTCGTGCTCGTGCGCCACGGCCAGAGCGAATGGAACCTGAAGAACCTGTTCACCGGCTGGCGCGACGTCGGGCTGACCGAGCAGGGCACAGCCGAGGCGCTTGCCGCAGGCGAGAAGCTCAAGGCGCGCGGCCTGAAATTCGACATCGCCTACACCTCTGCCTTGAAGCGGGCGCAGGTGACCTGCCAGCACATCCTCGACATCGTCGGCCAGAGCGACCTGAAGACGATCCGCGACCAGGCGCTCAACGAGCGCGACTATGGCGATCTCTCCGGCCTCAACAAGGACGACGCACGCAAGAAGTGGGGTGAGGAGCAGGTGCATATCTGGCGCCGTTCCTACGATATCGCGCCGCCCGGCGGCGAAAGCCTGAAGGACACCGGCGCGCGTGTGTGGCCCTATTACCTGCACGAAGTGCAGCCGCATGTGCTGCGCGGCGAGACGGTGCTGGTCGCCGCGCACGGCAATTCGCTGCGCGCGCTGATCATGGCGCTGGACGGCAAGTCAGGCGAGGAGATCGTCAAGCTCGAGCTCGGCACCGGTGTGCCGATCATCTACAAGCTCAACGCCGATTCCACCGTGGCGAAGAAGGACGTGCTGGAGGGGTGAGGCAAGCCGGCCCAGGCAATGCGGTCTATTTTTGTTTTGTTGCATGTCGATATCCCAAAACCGCTGGGCACTTTGGGCGACATGCAACGAAAAAAGCGCGTTGACACATATCGTTTGCCCGCTTACATCAGCGCCCACCAGCCCAGATGGCGGAATTGGTAGACGCGCACGGTTCAGGTCCGTGTTCCGCAAGGAGTGGAGGTTCGAGTCCTCTTCTGGGCACCATTCTTCGCTCTTCGAGCTTCGGATGGCAGGCCATCCCGGAGTTCCAAGAGCGAAGGGGTCGCCATTCATCCCGACTGCCAACGGGGTGCAAGTCTCAACATTCGCGATCAGCCGTAAGCTTCCGATCTTCGTCATTCCAGGGCGGAGCAAGGAGCGAAGCGACGCGCGCAGACCCTGGAATCCATGCCGTGACGTCGAGGCGTTGCAGCGGTTACAGAATTCCGCTCCGTTGCACTATATGACCCGCGTCACGGCATGGATTCTCGGGTCAAGCCCGAGAATGACGACATGTGGCCGTTGGCCCAATCTCCCCTTCCGGTCCGTCTCCGAACAAGCCGCTCCAAACCCGGCGACCGGTTTGGTTTTAAGCTGGCCTGCCGACGCTATACGCATGAAGAGCCATGAAGCCGATCCTTCGCTCTTCGAGCTTCGGATGGCAGGCCATCCCGGAGCTCCGAGAGCGAAGGGGTCGCCATTTGATTCCCGACTGCCAACGGGCTGCAAGTCTCAACGTTCGCGATCAGCCGTAAGCTTCCGAACTTCGTCATTCCAGGGCGGAGCAAGGAGCGAAGCGACGCGCGCAGACCCTGGAATCCATGCCGTGACGTCGAGGCGTTGCAGCGGTTACAGAATTCCGCTCCGTTGCACTATATGACCCGCGTCACGGCATGGGTTCTCGGGTCAAGCCCGAGAATGACGACATGTGACCGTTGGCCCAACCTCCGCTTCCGGCCAGTCCCCCAACAAACCGCTTCAAACCCGTCGCCCCGGGCGCTACGGTCCGCTCCATGGCCCCTTCCGTCAGCCCGACCATTGCCGCGCGCCGCGACCAGATGTTTCCCGTGCTCACCGATGCGGATATCGAGCGCATGCGCCGCTTCGGCGAGGCCACGGCCTATGCCGCCGGCGATCACATCGTGACGGCCGGCACGGTCTCGCCCGGGTTGATCCTCATCCTTTCGGGCAAGGTCGACATCACCCAGGCCGGCGGGCTTGGCCCGCGCGAGCCGATCATCACCTACGGCCCCGGCAGCTTCGTCGGCGAGCTGGCGCAGTTGTCGAACCGGCCGTCGCTGGTCAACGCCAAAGCGAAGGGACCGGTAGAGGCCATCGTCATCCCCTCGCAGCGGCTGCGCGACCTGATGGTGCAGGAGGCCAATCTCGGCGAGCGGGTCATGCGGGCGCTAATCCTGCGCCGCGTCGGCCTGCTCGAAAGCGGCGCCAGCGGGCCGGTCGTCATCGGCCCGCCCGGCAATGGCGACGTGCTGCGGCTGCAAGGTTTCCTGCGGCGCAGCGGACTTCCCCATCGCGCTCTCGATTCCGACACCGACCCTTGCGCGAAAACGCTGATCGAGCGGTTCCATGTCGATCCGCACCATCTGCCGATCGTGCTCTGCCCGAACGGCAAGCTGATGCACAATCCGGGCGAGACCGAGCTCGCCCGCTGCGTCGGCCTGCTGCGGCCGATCGATGCCGAGAAGGTCTATGACGTGGCGATCGTCGGCGCCGGGCCGGCGGGGCTGGCGGCGGCGGTCTATGCCGCGTCGGAAGGGCTGTCGACCATCGTGCTCGATTGCCGCGCCTTCGGCGGACAGGCGGGCGCTTCGGCGCGCATCGAAAACTATCTCGGCTTCCCGACCGGGATCACCGGCATGGCGCTGATGGCGCGCGCCTATAACCAGGCGCAGAAATTCGGCGTCGAGATGGTGATCCCCGACGAGGCGAAGCTGCTCGACGACGCCAGCGACGGCGCCCGCTACAGGCTTGCCATCGGCGATGGCGAGAGCGTGCGCTCACGCGCCGTGGTGATCGCCAGCGGCGCGCGCTACCGCCGCCTCGATATCGCCAATCTGGCGCAGTTCGAGGGCACCTCGGTGCATTACTGGGCCTCGCCGATCGAGGCCAGGCTTTGTCAAAACCAGGAGGTAGCGCTGGTCGGCGCCGGCAACTCGGCAGGACAGGCTGCCGTCTATCTGGCGAGCCAGGTGCGCAAGGTGACGCTCTTGGCGCGCCGCGACGGCCTCGACGCAACCATGTCGCGCTATCTGGTCGAACGCATCGCGGCGCAGCCCAACATCGAGGTGCTGCCCGAGACCGAGATTACGGGGCTGGAGGGCCATGACGGCAATCTCGAAGCGCTGCGCTGGCGCAACCGGGCGAGCGGCGAAGAGACGACGCGCGCCATCCACCACCTTCTTCCTGTTCATCGGCGCCGACCCGAACACCGACTGGCTGGCGAATTGCAACGTGGCGCTGGATGCCAAGGGTTTCGTGCGCACCGGGCCGGAGACGACACCCGGGCATGGGCTGATGGAGACCAGCCGAGGCGGCGTGTTCGCCATCGGCGACGTGCGCTGCGGCTCGACCAAGCGGGTCGCCGCCGCCGTCGGCGAAGGCGCGCAGGTGGTGGCGGCATTGCATGCCTATCTGGCGCGGAACGGCGAATTGGCGAGGAGAGCGTGATGGATGAATGCCGGCATACGAAGGACATCAAAAAGGTCACGCCGAGCGCGCTGGGCTGCGAGGAATGCCTGAAAAGCGGCTCCTGGTGGGTGCATCTGAGGCTCTGCCGGACCTGCGGTCATGTCGGCTGCTGCGACGACTCGCCCAACCGCCACGCGACAAAGCATTTCCATGCCACGCAGCATCCGATCATCGAAGGCTACGACCCGCCGGAAGGCTGGGGCTGGTGCTTCGTCGACGAGGTTTTTGTCGACCTCGAGGGCGATACGACGCCGCAGAATGGGCCGATCCCGAAGTTTGTTTGAGGGTACGCTTTCAGCGCACCGAACCCGTCACGGTCTGATCGATGGCGTCGGGCACGGATTTGCGATCGTTGCCGGCGAAGATGCCGATGAGGAGCAGGCTGAGCACGACCGGCACAAACAGGATGGCGACGCGCGCCTGCACGTAAAAGATGGCGCGCCATTCATTTCGCTTTTCGTCGTTCATCATGCTCGCTCTGTGGTGCCTCCCGGCGAGGGGACATAGAGACGAAGCGTTAAACATCTCCTTCCGATTCGGTTAACGGGCTACAATCTGCTGGGATCGCGAAGGGCGGCGCCGCCGCTCCGTCTCGGCTTCGCCGATCCACCTCTCCCCCGCCTTTGGCGGGGGCGAGGGGCCCAAGCTTGCGAAGGGTCGCGGCTTCGGCATGCGTTGGAGATTGGCCGAAACGCCCATCGCAATCGTCATCCACGGGCGGAGCGGGAGCGAAGCGGACGCGCGGACCCGAGGATCCATTCCGTGACTTCCGAGCGCCGCCGCGGTGCAGACTTCTGCTCCGCTGCAGTCCACGGCTCAGGTCACGGAATGGATTCCAGGGTCTGCGCGACGCCGCTTCGCGGCTGCTCCGCCCTGGAATGACGAGGCTGAGGGGCTTCGGCTAATGCCCAGTGTTTGCACCAATTTCACACGGTGAAAGCCCTTCGGCAAACGGCGACTTTTCAAAATTCCTGTCGAGCAAACCAACGCTCAACTGGCTTTCAGCGCAAACAACCGGCCGCCGGCCGGCACGACGTCGTCGATGCCGGCGAGGCGCAGGCAATGCCAGGCCATGGCGTGATTGGAGGACGTGACGGGAATGCCGATGCGGCGCTCCAGATCGGCGACCGCCTCGGCGACGCGCAGGCTGGTGCAGGAGATGAAGATCGCTTCGACGCCCGGCACTTGCGCCATGCGTTCGGCCGCCGCCTCGATCGAGGCGAGCGAGATGCGGGCCGCCTCGCGGTCGTCGCGGCGATCGAAGGTGGCGACGGCCGCGATGTCGAGGCCGCGTCCGGTGAAATAGCGGACGAGGCCCTGGTTGATCTCGGGCGCATAGGGCGTCAGCAGGCCGATGCCCTTGGCACCCAATGCCTTGAAGGCGGCCAGAGCGCCGGTGACCGGCGTGGTGCAGGCGACGCCCGGCCGCGCCTTCCTGATCTCGGCGAAGACGGCTTCCTCGCCGAGCGTCATCGTGGCCGAGGTGCAGCCGAAGCCGACGACGTCGAGCGGGATGCTGGGCAGGATGAGGTCGACGGTGGGCGCGATGCGCGGGCCCATGGCGCGCAGCGTTTCCGGCGTGATGTCGTTGTCGTTGAACAGACGCGCCTCGTAGAAGGCGACGCCCGGAATGCGCACCAGCGCGCGAAACTCATGCTCCAGCGTCTGATCGGTGGCGAGGATCGCCAGCCCGATCGCCGCGCGCGAGGCGAGGCCGCCGTCGATCTCCGACGGCAGGACGCCCAAATCGACTGGCATGGGACCGACAGGCCCTGAAGCGGCAAGCGGCGCGGCGGCGAGATTGGCGGACATGGCGTTCCCTTTCTTGTCGGAGCGGGATCGATCCCGGTCTCAGTTCAAAAGTCCATCCATCGAAATGGCCGGCTTGCGGCCGGCGATCAGGTCGGCGGTGATGCGGGCCGAGCCATGCGACATGGTCCAGCCGATATGGCCGTGCCCGGTGTTGAGATAGAGGTTGCGCAGGCGCCGCTGGCCGAATTCGGGCAAATTGTTGGGGGTCATGGGCCGCAGGCCCGCCCACATCTCGGCGCGGTCATAGTCGGCGCCTTCCGGATAAAGCTCCTCGGTCACACCTTTCATGAAGGCGAAATCGCCCGGCTTGTGGCTGGTGTCGTAGCCGGCGAACTCCGCCGTGGCGGTGACGCGCAGCCGGTCGCCGAAGCGCGACACGGCGACAAGGTTGTGCTCGTCGATCGCGGCGATGGTCGGCGGCGCCGGCCGGTTGCCGACCGGAATGGTCAGCGAATAGCCCTTGATCGGGTAGATCGGCAGGCTGATGCCTACCGTGCTGGCGATCAGCGGACTGTAGGAGCCGAGTGCCAGCACATAGGCGTCGCCTTTGACCGCGCCCTTGTCCGTCATCACCTGCGCGACGCCGTCGCCGGATGCCTCGATGCCGGTGATGGTCGTGCCGGTGCGGATCTCGCCGCCGCGCTCGACCACCTTGGCGGCAAGCGCGCGGGTGAACTTCGCCGGGTCGCCGGTCTCGTCGGTCGGGCAATGGATGCCGCCGGCGATTTTTTCCCTGGCCGAAGCCAGCGACGGATCGAGCGCGACGATGGCGTCGCGGTCAAGCACCTTGATCAGCTGGCCGTCGGATTCCAGCAGCCGCATATGCTCGACGCCTTTGTCGAGCGCCTGCTGGCTGCGATAGAAATAGAGGATGCCGCGATCGTTGCGGTCGTATTCGATCGCCTCGTCGGCGACGACCTCTTGCAGGACCGATTGCGAATAGACAGCGAGCCGATGCTTGAGCAGCGTGTTGCGCTTGGCCTTTTCCGCCGTGCATTCCATCAGGAACAACCACGACCAGCTGTAGAGCCGGGGATCAGCCGAAAGCCTGAAGCGCAGCGCCTGGTCCTTCAGCACCAGCGATTTCAACAGGATCAACGGCGCCTTGGGCGACGACCAGACGAAGGAGTGCCCCGGCGCGATCATGCCGGCATTGCCCCAGCTCGTCTCGGCGGCGACCTGCGGCTGGCGCTCGAGGATGACGACCTCGTGCCCGTCCTTCTGCAGCTGATAGGCGGTGGTGACGCCGACAACGCCCCCACCCAACACGACCACGCGCATAGCGCCTCCCGGAGATCGCAAAGTGGGCTCACTGTAAGGTGTAAGCTGCAGTCTGCAATGGCACACATACGGAGATGTCGGCGGGACAGCGCCCCTTTCGTGGCAGGACGATCGCAAATGGCGCTTCGTCATTCTAGGGCGGAGCAAGGAGCGAAGCGACGCGCGCAAACCCTAGAATCCATGCCGTGACATTGGCCGTAGACTGCTGCCGTCCAGAATAGCCGTTGCCGACAGCGCCAGCTAAGATCGCAACATGACAGGCTGCGTTTACATGACCGCGAGCCAGAAGGGCGGCACGATCTATATCGGCGTCACCAACGACCTTGCTCGTCGCATGCCAGAGCACAAGACCGGCCAAGGCTCCAGCTTCACCAGCCGTTACGGTGTGCAGCGTCTGGTCTGGTACGAGGAATACCTCGACATCACCGACGCCATCCAGCGTGAGACATCATTGAAGCGCTGGCCGCGCCAATGGAAGGTCGAATTGATCGAGAAGAGCAATCCTGAATGGTTCGAGTTGTTTCGCGGAATTGGCTGGTGAGTGTTCTGGACCGTGGCGGCGCTCAACCGTCACGGCATGGATTCTAGGGTCTGCGCGCGTCGCTTCGCTCCTTGCTCCGCCCTAGAATGACGAAGGACAGGTCGGCAGGACAGCGGGGGCGCGAAGGATCTCGGCGAAGCCGTTTAGCCAGCCAGCGCCTGCTCCAGGTCCGCGATCAGATCATCGCCGTCCTCGATCCCGCAGGACAGCCGCACCAGCGAATCCGATATCCCGATGGCGCCGCGCTTTTCCGCCGGGATCGAGCCGTGCGTCATCAGCGCCGGATGCTCGATCAGGCTTTCGACGCCGCCCAGGCTTTCGGCGAGCGTGAAGAGCTGCGTGCGTTCGAGGAAACGTTTGGTGCCGGCCAGGTCGCGGTCGAGGTCGACCGAGATCATGCCGCCGAAGGCGTGCATCTGCTGGACGGCGATTGAATGCTGCGGGTGGCTGGCGAGGCCGGGATAGATAACCCGGCGGATATCTTTTCGCGTTTCCAGCCATTGCGCTATTTTCAGGCCGTTGGCCGAGTGACGCTCCATCCTCAGCGCCAGGGTCTTGATGCCGCGCAAAGCGAGAAAGCTGTCGAACGGCCCGGAGATGGCGCCGATGGCGTTCTGCAGGAATTTCAGCTGGTCGGCGAGATCCTTGTTGTCGCCGACCACCGCCACGCCGCCGACCATGTCGGAATGGCCGTTGAGATATTTCGTCGTCGAATGCACGACGATGTCGATGCCGAGCTCCAGCGGGCGCTGGATATAGGGGCTGCAGAAGGTGTTGTCGGCGACGGTGAGCAGGCCTTTGCGCTTCGCCAGCGCCGCCACCGCTTCGAGGTCGACGATGCGCAGCAGCGGGTTGGTCGGCGTCTCGACCCAGAGCAGCTTGGTGTCCGGGCGGATCGCCGCCTCGACCGCGGCAAGGTTGGTAAAATCGGCGAAGCTCACCTCAAGGCCGGCGGAGCGCTTGCGCACCCGCTCCATCAAGCGGAACGAGCCGCCATAGATGTCGTCGGTGGCGACGATATGGGCGCCGGAATCGAGGAGCTCCAGCACGGTGCCGATCGCGGCCAGGCCGGAGGCGAAGGCGAAGGCCTTGCTGCCGCTCTCGAGGTCGGCGACCGCGCGCTCGAAGGCGAAGCGCGTCGGGTTCTGGCTGCGGGCGTACTCAAAACCCTTGTGCACCCCGGGCGACTGCTGGCCGTAGGTGGAGGTGGCATAGATCGGCACCATCACAGCGCCGGTCAGCGGATCATGGCTCTGGCCGCCATGAATGGCGCGGGTGGAAAAGGCCAGGCGGTTCTTGCCGGTCGAGGTCATTTTGCGCGGCGCCTCAGATGGTTGATCAGGTCGATACGGGTTATCAGGCCGATGAACTCTTCGCCATCGAAGACGATGGCGACCTCGTTGCGGTCGAAGACCGGCAGCAGCGTGTCGAGCGTTTGGCTGGCCTGCAGCGTGTGCAGGTTGGAGGTCATGGCCGATCGCACCGGGCCGTTGAAGCGGTCCCAGCGACCGTCATAGGGGCCGTCGACCTTGGCTAAAATATCGCTCTCGTCGACGATGCCGACCAGCCTGCCTTCGTCCAGCACCGGCAGCTGCGAGACGTCGGAGCGGCGCATGCGGCCATAAGCGTTGAGCAGGGTTTCTTCCGGGCCAACGGTCACAATGTCGCCGGTGCGCGGCGAGCGCATGACCAGGTCGCGCAAGTCGCCATGCTGTTCCTGGTCGGCCAGGCCCTGCTCGGCCAGCCAGATGTCGTCGAAGACTTTCGACAGGTATTTGTTGCCGCTGTCGCAGACCAAGGTGACGACGCGCTTCGGCACCGTCTGCTCGCGGCAATAGCGAAGTGCCGCCGACAACAGCGTGCCGGAGGACGAGCCGGCCAGGATGCCTTCGCGCGACAGCAGATCGCGCACCGCCAGCATGCTCTGCTTGTCGGGAATGGAATAGGCCTTTTTCACCAGCGACAGATCGGCATTGGGCGGCACGAAATCCTCACCGATGCCTTCGACCGTCCAGCTTCCGGCCTCTTCCATCTTGCCGGTCTTGATCAGCGGCGCCAGCACCGATCCAACCGGATCGGCGAGCACCATCTCGGTCTTCGGCGAGTGTTTCGCAAAATAGCGGCCGAGGCCGGTCAGCGTGCCGCCGGAGCCGACGCCGACGACCACCGCGTCGACATCGCCTTCGAGCTGCGAAAAGATTTCCGGTCCGGTCGTCGTCTCATGCGCCAGCGGATTGGCGGGATTGGCGAACTGGTTGGCATAGAAGGCGCCGGGCAGTTCGGCGGCGATCTTCTCGGCCATGTCCTGGTAATATTCGGGATGGCCCTTGCCGACGTCGGAGCGGGTCATGCGCACCTCGGCGCCGAGCGCGCGCAAATGCTGGATTTTTTCGCGCGACATCTTGTCGGGCACGACGAGGATGATGCGGTAGCCTTTCGGGATGCCGACCTGGGCCAGGCCGAGGCCGGTGTTGCCGGCGGTCGCCTCGACGATCGTGCCGCCCCGCTTCAGCGCGCCCGATTTCTCGGCCGCCGCGATCATCGACAGCGCGATGCGGTCCTTGATCGAGCCGCCGGGATTCTGGCTTTCGAGCTTGATGAACAGCCGGCACTTGCCGGTGTCGAATTTGGTCAGCTCGACGACCGGCGTCTGGCCGATCAGGTCGAGCACCGAGGCGTAAGGCGGACGCAATCTCGACAGATTGGCGTCCACGCCGCCGGGCGCCGGTTGTCTCTGCTCGCTCATCTCAGATGCTCCATGGAAGCAGTTCGATGCGGGTGTCGCAATCTCGCGCGCATCCTTGTTGGATCATGATCTTTTCCAAAAACCGGTTCCCACTTTTTGGGATCATGCTCTAGCCGCCGGAATCCATTCCGGTTTCGCGGATCGCGCGAACCGTCTTTTCAAGCCCTTTTCGTCTGGAAAGAAGATAGATCGTGCCAATCCGGCGGCGAGTGGGGGAATGGAATTTCACGGGGTGCGCGCTCTATCGCCTCTCCTGTTGAACTTGGCGGGACAGCGCCCCCCTCTGTCCTGCCGGACATCTCCCCCACTTGGGGGGAGATCAGCAGCTCCGCCCGCAGCGTCTTCTTCTGCAATGTCGGCGATTGGCGAAAGCCGAGGCGACAGCCAATCTCCCCACTTGTGGGGGAGATGGCCGGCAGGCCAGAGGGGGGCGCCGTGGAGCGCCAACCTCGACGAAAAATCACCCCAGCAATTGCTTGCTCAGCTTCGCGCATTGCACGCGGATGTCGGGAATGGCGTCGATCTCGAAGAAGGTGCCGCGTGTCAGCGGCCCGACGGCGAGCAGCTTCGACGACACCGTGCCGTCGGCCGCGATCAGCTCGCATTTGGCGGTGACATCGAGGCCGAGGCGCAGCGGATCGGGCCGCGCCACGCCGCGCTCGACCAGCGAGCGCACGACGCCGTTCGACGTTCTCGAAATATCGCAGGCGATGCCCATGCAATCATAGATGCGGGCGACGTCCAGGGTCTCGACATCCTGCGTGCCGCGCGGCTGGATTTTCACGGCGAAGCCACCGTTCGCCTCGACGTTCACGACCCTTCCGGCGACGAGGCGGATGCGGCCCGACCGGACCGCCTCGGTGACGCGCGCGTAGACTTCCGGCGCCATGCGGTGGCGGTGGATATCCCACCAGGCCTTGGTGTGCTCGACGAAGCGGCGCTTGGCCGAGGACGGCCAGTTCTGCCAGATCGTCTGGTTGAAGGGTCTCAGGCCATCGACGACGTCGCGCCAGTCGCCGCCGGCCTTCTGGATCTCGCGGATCAGATTGCGGAACCAGCCGACGAAATAGGAAAGCTCCGTGCCGAGCGGAATGTCGGCGATATCGAGCTTGATCGGATTGCCCTTGCGGTGCGGCGACGGCAGCAGCCCGCGCCGCGACACCGCGACGATGGCGCCGCGATGGCCGCGCTGTTCCAGCGAGAGAAACGCGTCGACCATGCTCAGGCCGGTGCCGAGCAGCAGCACCTGGGCTTGCGGATCGAGCGTGGTGTCGGCCTCCGTCCCCATCCGGACGGCGTGGCCCTGGAAGGCGCCGGGCTGCTCGTCGTGACCGGTGGCCAGGACGGCAAGATGCGCGACGACGCTGGTGCCGTTGGCAAGCGCGACTTCGACGCCGGCGGGCGTCGGCGCGATCGACAGGCTCTCCTCGCGGATCAGCCTGAGCCGGCCGGTGTCGCGCTCGCGCTCCACGAGGCCGTCGAGCAATTCCTGCAGATAGCGGGCATAGAGGCTGCGCGGCGCATAGAACGGCCCCTGGTCCGGCCTGGCGAGGCCGCGATCCAGCACCCAGCGCGCGAAATGCGTCGGGTCGTCGGCATAGCCGCTCATGCCGGAGGCGTTGACATTGAGCACATGCGCCGAAAGCAGCGTCGAATAGGCCATACCCTGGCCGAAATGCGGCCGCTTCTCGATCAGCGTGACGCGCAGGTCCGGATTGGGCGATTTCAACAGATGCGCGGCCAGCACGACACCGCTGGCGCCGCCGCCGACAATGATGATGGAATTGGCGCGTCCAACCATGACTGCTAGCCGAAACGGAGCGATCAGCGCGCGGCGAGCGCCGCGAGCGGCCTTGGCCGCAAGGCACGAACGATCGCCGGAACGGGCTTTTGAAGGTCGCGCATCGTTCTCTCACTCCCAATGTTGATAAGATTACTATACTAACCGAGCCGGGCACGAAACCAGAGTTCCAATTGCCGCGCCATTTGAAGCATGAATTTGCCCGAATGGCGTGACAGGAGGATTTTCGTTCGATCGGCGTCCGGCACCTTGCGCGCCTTCGTCATTCCAGGGCGGAGCGACGCGGGAGCGGAGCGTAGTCCTCAGAATGACGACACAAGAGACGGTCAGCCAACGCGCAAGGGTGCTGCTTGCCGGCGAACGCGCCCGCTTGCCGCCGCGCGACGAGAGCCTCTGCCGGGCCTGGCAGTACTGGTCGCAAGGATCGGGTCGCAGACTAACCTTGTCGCCAGCCGTCTCCGCGCGGCCGGCAAGGTCAGATGCGCGAGCGGTTCGCCCAGCGCAGCCCGACCACGCCGACCAGCATGGTGACGAGGCCGATATAGAGCCATTGCGTCTGGCCGGTCATGAAGCTGCCCTTGACGAGGCCGAGACCTTGCAGCGACCACAGCGCACCCAACCCCAGCACAATCAGCGCCAGCACAAACCTGATCAATCGCATCGGCTTGACCCTCTCCGGAAGTCGATCCTGAACGGCAATGAGGACGCAACAAAAGACGCGGAGGAACCGAAGCAGTTCCGTTCCTCTGTACTTGAATCCTGACGACCGATGTTGGCCGGAACGATCCGGATATCGGTCCGATATTCATTGAGAATACGCCTTCCCGGTGCCGGAAATATCATGACAAACTGTTTCGCGGCGACTCCAAACGTGTGCCATCGCCATGGAACCGCCAGATCAATGCCGCATTTCCTGCCTCATTCGGCACATATCGGCGGGGCCTACCTCTAACGGAGCCACCCCCAAAGCATGAAGAAAACCAACCAGACCGCGCTTGTCGCGGTAACGATCGCGGCTGGCCTGATGGCCGGCGCCTCTTCCGCCTCCTCCGCCGCCGCGCAGTGCGGCCGCGCTTCCTGGTATGCGCTGCATTCCAGAACCGCCTCGGGGGAACGCATGAACCCCTCGGCACTGACTGCCGCCCATCGCTCCTTGCCCTTCGGCACCAAGCTCAGGGTCACCAACAAGAACAACGGCCGCAGCGTCGTCGTGCGCATCAACGATCGCGGTCCGTTCGTGAAGGGACGCATGCTCGATCTCTCCCGCGGCGCCGCCGGCCAGCTGGGCTTCATCGGTTCGGGCCATACCGCCGTCTGCATGGCGCGCGTCTGAGCTTTGTTTTGATGCATGTCGTTGCCCCAAAACCGCTGCACACTTTTAGGGCGACATGCATTGTCCGTCGGACCATGATCCAATGCGGACCAAGTGGTTCGGGATCATGGCCGATGTCCGGCATGAGGGCCGGACACATATCCTTCACATTTCCGCAGCGCACATTGAGCCGGCTCGCCCGCTCAAGCCCGATTTTCAACAGGTTGAACCAAAGAAGCATTCGTCAGACAAAATGACGTATTGCATCGCAAAAATATCTTGTTAGCCTCGCCAGCAGACATTCAAGGCTCGGCGCTGTCCGTCGTCCTTTTGGTCGTTGGACGGCAGCGGGGTTCGCGATGTTCTACCAGCTCTATGAAATGAATCATGCGGCGCTGCAGCCGGCTCGGCTCTATGCCGACGCGGTACGGCTCTTCTACTCCAACCCGCTCAATCCGATTTCCCACACCCCCTTCGGCCGCTCGGTCGCGGCGACCGCGGAGCTCTTCGAGCGGACCACCCGCCGCTACGGCAAGCAGCAATTCGGCCTGGACAAGACCGTGGTCGACTGGAAAAGCGTCGCCGTCGCGGAAAAGACGGTCTGGTCGAAGCCGTTCTGCAACCTGATCCGTTTCGAGCGCGCGCTGCCCGCCGGCCGCAAGCCGGACCCCAAGCTTTTGATCGTGGCGCCGATGTCTGGCCATTACGCGACGCTGCTGCGCGGCACGGTCGAGGCGATGCTGCCCTATGCCGACGTGCACATCACCGACTGGGTCGATGCCCGAATGGTACCGGCGGCGCAAGGCAGCTTCGATCTCGACGACTACATCGACTATGTCATCGAGATGTTCCACGCGCTCGGCCCCGACACGCATGTGATGGCCGTGTGCCAGCCTTCGGTGCCGGTGCTGGCGGCTGTGGCGCTGATGGAAAAGCGCGGCGATCCCTTCGTGCCCGCCACCATGACGTTGATGGGCGGCCCGGTCGACACGCGCCGCAACCCGACCGCGGTCAATCTTCTGGCCAAGGAAAAGGGCATCGACTGGTTCCGCGACAATGTCGTGATGCAGGCGCCCTGGCCGGTGCCGGGCTTCGGCCGCATGGTCTATCCGGGCTTCCTGCAGCTTTCGGGCTTCATGAGCATGAATCTCGACCGCCACATCATTGCCCACAAGGACTTCTTCATGCACCTTGTGAAGCATGACGGCGACAGCGCCGAAAAGCACCGCGACTTCTATGACGAATATCTGGCGGTGATGGACCTGACGGCGGAATTCTACCTGCAGACGGTCGACACCGTGTTCGTGCGCCATGCTCTGCCGAAAGGCGAGATGAAGCATCGCGGCGAGACGGTCGACTGCGCGGCGATCCGCAACGTGGCGCTGCTCACCATCGAGGGCGAGAACGACGACATTTCAGGGCTCGGCCAGACCCAGGCCGCGCATGATCTGTGTGTCAACATCCCCGCCGACAAGCATGTCCATTACATGCAGCCGGCCGTCGGCCATTACGGCGTCTTCAACGGCTCGCGCTTCCGCTCCGAGATCGTGCCGCGCATCGCCGACTTCATCTCCAGCTATGGCCGCCAGCAGCGGGTGGCGGTGAGGCCGAAGCTGGTCCGTTCGGCCAAAAGCTGAACGCCGGAGCCCGGATCAGCCCTGCCGCCGCCCGGCGGCCGGCCGTGTTGCGCCCACGCCTCTGTTGCGAAAGTGCCGCTACGGGATCGTCCAGGTAACCATGCCGTCAAACTGGCCGCCGTCTCCAATTGACACGGACTGTAAATCGCCTTTAACGTTTCGTTAATAAAGAACAGGGCGGCGGGGACAATGACTTCCTCAGCGATGACGCGGATTCTGCGTTTGTGTGCGGTCGCAGGGCTGACGATCTCTGCGCATTGGGCCGTGCCTGCCTGGGCGGCGGGCGCGATGGCCACGGGCGGGCTGACCTCGCAGCCGATCGGCCACTATGATTTCTGCAAATCGCATCCGAACGAGTGCAACATCCGCCCGGCCAATCTCGATCCGGCCAGGATGACCGACGGTCTGTGGCGCCGGCTGACCAGCGTGAGCGCCAAGGTCAACGCCGCCGTCAAGCCGTTGAGCGATCTCGATCACTACGGCAAGGACGAAGTCTGGGCCTATCCGGACGACGGCTATGGCGACTGCGAGGACTATGTGCTGGAAAAGCGTCGCCAGCTCTACCGCATGGGCATGTCGCTCGCCGATCTTTTGATCACCGTCGTACGCAAGCAGGACGGGGAAGGCCATTCGGTGCTGACGGTGCGCACCGACAAGGGCGACTACGTGCTCGACAACCTGACCGACAAGGTCAAAGCCTGGGACGCGACCGGCTACCGCTTCCTCAAGCGCCAGGCGATCGACAACACCGGACGCTGGGTCTCGATCCGCGACGGCCAGGCGGTGCTGGTCGGCTCGGTGCAGTAGGCGCCAACTTCGGTTTCGTCATATTGTAGGGCGAAGCCAGAGCGCAGCGATGCGCCGCAGTTCCGGCCGCCAAACTACCCTATCCTCCTCAAACCATTCTATGGTCTGCGCCGCGTCGCTTCGCTCCCGCTCCGGCCGTGGATGACGAAGTCTCACAGCTCCATGAACCATTTCCTCCCGGACGGTGACACACGGCCGTGGACGGAAACCAAACCATGGAGAATTCAAATGACTGCTTTTCTGCGGAACACCCTGCTTGCCGCCGTCGCGGTATCGGCCCTGACCGGATCGGCTCTGGCGGACGAGACCACCAAAAGTTGCGCCAAGACCAACTTCAATGATTTGTGGAGCGGTCGCTGCTGCAGCGTCGGTTCCGCGAACTGCCCGGGCGGCGGCAATGGCCGCGACCATCAGGGCCATCAAGGCAACGGCGGCCGGGGCAGCACCAATGGCGGCAGCGCCAACGGCGCAGGTAAGCTCTGATTTAGAGGTGAGGGCTTTCCACAGCGTCGCACATGGAAGCCTTGGCTTCGCGCCTTCGTCATTCTATGGCGGAGCAAGGAGCGAAGCGACGCAGCGCAGACCATAGAATCCGTCGCGGCGGTGCAGAAAAACCTCTGTTCTGCACCGCCTTTACCCTTCGCGCGAGGTCACGGAATGGATCTCGGGTCTCCGCGTCCGCTTCGCTCCCGCTCCGCCCGTGGATGACGAAGTTCGGGCGGCTTCGGCTAGCGGCATCCCGTTTTATGCGGGCAAACTATCCCCTCAGCGCAGCTCGGACCAATGCCGTGATCTTCCTCAGTTCCGCTTCATCGAGCCTCTCGATGCTCTCGGCCAAAAGGTTGGCCAACTCGGTGGCCGCCGGCGACAGGCCGGACGTGTCGATCCTGACCCTTGGGTGCGAGCTTTCGGCGAGGCGGGCAAGTTCCTCGGCGTCGTCCCAGATGATGTTGAAATAGCCGATGATCTTCTGGATCAGCGTCCAGGTCGGCGCGCCGCGGCGGCCGTGCTCGAGCGCCGACAGATAGGCGGCGCTGACGCCGATGGCTTCGGCCATCGCCTTCTGGCTGACGCCGCGTTCGGCGCGCAGCGCCCTGAGCTTCTCGCCGAACGGGGTCATGTTGGCCCGCTCATGCGCGTATTCGCCGCAGCCGCACATAGAGCGCGCCCGAGCCGCCATGGTTGCGGGCGGCGTGATCGTGGCTGGACACAAGATGCCGGAAGGCCGGCGTCGACAGCCAGGCCGGAACGGCGCGGCGCAGGATGCCGTCGCCGCCGGAGGACGAGCCCTTGCCGGTGATGATCAGCACGTAACGGATGCCGCCGGCATGCGCCCGGTTGAGGAAGGTGAGCAGCAGCGAATAGGCCTCGTCCTGCGTCATGCCGTGCAGGTCGACGCGGCCTTCGATCGGCAGCCGGCCTTTTTTCAGCTTGTGCAGCGTCTGGTCGTCGAGCGCGTGCGAGACATGCTGCGGCTTGGGTTTTGCGGCAGCGGCCGGAACGCCGTTGACCGGAGCGGCGGCCGGCGCCGGTTTCGGCTCGACGATGTCGGGGATCTCGACGGCGGTCTTGCCTTTCAGCGGCCGGGCCGAACGCGCCACCAGGTTCCACAGGATGCGGTCGTCGTCGCTGAGATGATCGTCGCGGCGGCTCACCGGCGCGCTCCATCGAACAGGCCGCGGGGCACCAGCGCATAGAAGTCGGCCGCGTTGCGCACCACGCCGGCGATTTCGCCGGCGGCATCGCCCGAGCCGGCGAAGAGATCGCCGCGGGCCGGGCCGGTGATGGCCGAGCCGGTGTCCTGCGCGATCATCAGCCGCCGGAACGGTTTTTGGTCGAAGGCGGTGAGCGTCGGCGCGTCGATATAGAAGGGCGTGCCGAATGTGTGCAGCAGGCGGTCGACCGCGACCGAACGCCCAGGCGTCAGCGGCACCTTGGCGGCGGCGATGGGCCCAAGCGCGGCATCGTCGACTTCGGCTTCGCGGAAGAAGATGTAGGAGCGGTTCCGCCACAGGATCTCGTCGACGCGGTCGGGATGCGCCTTGAACCAGGCTCGGATCGACTGCATCGTCACTTTTTCCAGCGGGATCTCGCCGAGATCGCTCAAGGTTTTGCCGGGGCCGGAAAAGCGCTGGCCGGACTTGGCGGCGTAAGTGACGCGGGCGAGCCTGCCGTCGGTCATCTTCAACCGCGCCGCCCCTTGCACATGGATGAAGAAGGCATCGACCTTTTCGGCGAGCCAGGCGATCTCGAGGTTCTGGCCGGAGAGCGCGCCGCGCTCGATTTCGCCGCGGTCGAAATATTCGACCGGAGCAGCATCCGTCCGCCGGGCGAAGGCAAGATAGGCATCCATGCCGGCCGGCCGGTTGCCGTCGTCGATGTCGATCAGGTCGGCGGGGCGGGACAGCAGCGGCACGGTGAACCGCTCGGTCCTGACCGGCGAGGCCTCGACCTCGGGTTCGTAAAAACCGGTGACAAGGCCGGCGCCGCCATTGTCGGGTACGACCAGAGCGGGAACGAAATGCCGTTCGAAGAACGACCGCGCCTCGGACCTGCTCGGCGCCGAAACGGCGCGCGCCTCGGCATAGGCCTCGGCAAAAGCATTGAAATCGACGCCGAGCGATCCGGTGCGGTAAGGTTTTATCGGGGCGTGGAAGGCCGAGCGGCGGAACGCGGCCAATGCCGCAGCGTGGTCGTCTTCGCCCCAGCCCGGAAGGTCGGTAAAGGATTTTTCGCTGAATGCGGGAGAGAGCGGCACGACTGGGGCCCCGCCGCTTGATCTCAATCTTCTTCTTCGGTGGCGACGAGCTTCCAGTTCGGGTCGCGCGAGCGGGTGTCGCGGGCGAAGGTCCAGACATCCTTGACCTCGGCCACCGTTTCCGGGTCGCCGTCGATGACGGCGCCGGCCTTGTCGCGGGTCGCCGAGATCAGCTCGGAGACGATGCGCAGCGTGATATGCGCTTCCGAACCCTTCATCTCGGCGGCGACGATGTCGGCCTTGTCGATGCCGACGAAGGAGGACTGGATCTTCTCGGATTTGGCCTCGCGCTCGCCGATCGCGGCGACGAAACCGTCATAGACTTCGCGTGACAACAGGTTCTTCAGCGTCTTACGGTCGCCATCGGCATAGGCCATGACGATCATCTCGTAGGCCATCTTGGCGCCGTCGACGAAGCCCTTCGGCTCGAAGGACGCATCATTGTCCTTGATGGAGCGCAGGCCCTTGTTGAGATCGGTGTCGGGTTTGGCGAAGGCGTCGATATCGGCATAGGTCTCGGGCGCGGTTTCGCCCGGCGCGCGCTTGCGCGGCAGCGACACCACATTTTCAGGCTTCTGCGCCGCATCGGCCTCGCGCGTGCGGCTCGCCGAATAGGGATCGAAGGGCGGACGCTCGTTTCCGGTGCGACGTCCAAGCACGTTGCGCAGCTGGAAAAAGATCACAACCGCCGCAATCAGGAAGAAAATCGTGCCGAAGTCGAAGAAACCCATATTTTCCGCCAACCGATCCCTGTCCGTGCCGGACCGGCGTAACCCCTGGGGGACCGCGGTCGCATAGCGTTCAACACTCAAAGCATATAGAACGGCAGGCGCAATCATTCAAATCAAAGGCAGCCATACCTATCTAAGGGCGCCAAGGCTAGCGGCGATTGTCCGCCAGCGCCGCAAAAGAAGAAAGCGATCGGTCGAGACTTGCGCATTTCGTTCATCCCGCTGTTCCTGCTCCTGCTGCCGCTGCTGGAGATCGCCGGCTTCGTCGTTGTCGGCCGTGAGATCGGCGCTTTGGCGACGGTCGGGCTGGTCATCCTGTCCACCGTCGCGGGCAGCCTGCTGCTCCGGCATCAGGGTTTTGGCGTCATGGCGCGGGTGCGGACGGAGATGGATGCCGGGCGCGACCCCAGCCGCCAGCTCGCGCATGGCGCTATGATCGTGCTGGCGGCGATCCTGCTGATCATACCGGGCTTCATCACCGACATCTTCGCCATTCTTCTGTTGCTGCCGCCGGTGCGCGACTTCGCCTGGCGCGCGCTCAAGAACCGCATCGTCATGGCGACCAGCTTCAGCAGCGGCTTTTCGGCCCGCCGGCGCGACAATGTCATCGACCTCGACGACACAGACTATTCGCGCGACGACTATCCGAACCGGCCGGACCACAATTCGCCCTGGCGGCGGCTGAAGAACGACTAGTCCTCGACAGGGACTTTGACCGGCTGGGTCTGGCAGATGGCATGCCTTGGAGATTGGCCGAAACGCCCATCGCGATCGTCATTCCAGGGCGAAGCAGGAGTGAAGCGACCCGCGCAGACCCTGGAATGACGAGGTTGAGGAGCTTCAGCCAATCCCCAGCGTTTGCGCTGTCCTGTTCCTCCTGCCGATAAGGGCGGCAAAACTTGTTTTGTCCGGCCGACCATGGTAGCGAACCCGCGATTTCAATCCGGTCAGCAATGCTGCCCAGGCAAAAGGACTTAAAGGCTAATGGCCAGCAACGATGACGCGGCGACCGGCGCCGCCAACGGCAACGGCACCCAGAACCAGCCCTCGCTCAATGTGCTTGCGCAATATGTGAAGGACCTGTCCTTCGAGAGCCCTGGCGCGCCGAATTCGCTGCGCGGCCGCGACAAGGCTCCGGGTATCGCCATCAATGTCAACGTCAACGCCAATCCGCTCTCGGACAAGCAGTTCGACGTCAATTTGACGCTGAACGCCAAGGCCTCCTTCGACCAGGAAGTGCTGTTCAATGTCGAGCTGGTCTATGGCGGCGTCTTCGCCATAAACGGTTTCCCGCAGGAGCATATGCTGCCGCTGCTGTTCATCGAATGCCCGCGGCTTTTGTTCCCGTTCGCCCGCCAGATCATCGCCGACGCCACCCGCAATGGCGGCTTCCCGCCGCTGATGCTCGACCCGATCGATTTCGCGCAGATGTTCCAGCAGCGCATCGCCGAGGACCAGGCGGCGGCGAGCAAGATCCAGGTGAGCTGAGGCGAATCGGCGCCACACCGTATCGAGAGCCCGGCTTCGCGCCGGGCTTTTTTGTTTGATCAGGGCCCAGCGAGCAGTTGCCAACCTTCGCGATTGGCCGTGGCCGCCTTCCCGTTCGTCATTCCAGGGCGGAGCAAGGAGCGGAGCGACGCGCGCAGACCCTGGAATCCATGCCGTGACGTCAAGGCGTTACGGCGGTTACAGAATTCTGCACCGTCGCACCCTACGGCCGAGGTCACGGCATGGATACTCGGGTCAAGCCCGAGTATGACGACGTCACGGGGGTTTCGGCCAATCTCCAACGTCGGCGCCAGCGCGCCCGCTCAGCCCGCTGTCGCCACTTTCAGCCACAGCGCCTTTTCACCCAGCGTCGAAACCAGCCCGGCATGCGCCGCGCGATCCGTTTCGCTCAACCGCGACGGCAGGGCGATTGGCCGGGCGCCGATCGAGATGTCGATGTCGGCCACCTCGCCGGCGCCGTTCATCCGCACCGCCACGGCCTCAAGCACCAGCGCCGCCTGCTTGCCGCCGATCAGCTCGATATAGACCTCGGCCAGCAGTTCGGAGTCGAGCAGCGCGCCGTGCTTGGTGCGGCGGGTGTTGTCGATGCCGTAACGACGGCAAAGCGCATCGAGCGAGTTCGGCCCCATCGGATGCTTGCGGCGCGCCAGCGCCAGCGTGTCGACGATGCGGCCGGGATCGATGGCCGCCTGGTCGAGCCGGCTGAACTCGATATTGAGGAAGCCGATATCGAAGGTGGCGTTGTGCGCGATCAGCTTGGCGCCGTCGGTGAAGTCCAGCCATTCCTGCGCGATTTCGGCGAAGGTCGGCTTGCCGACAAGGTCGGCGGCGCTGATGCCATGCACGGCCTGCGCCTCGGCGTGGATGGCGCGCCCTTGCGGATTGATGAATTTGTGGAAGGTGCGGCCGGTCGGGAAACGGTTGACCAGCTCGACGCCGCCGAGCTCGATGATGCGGTCGTCGCGCAAATCGAGGCCGGTGGTTTCCGTATCGAAGATGATCTCACGCATTCGAATCAGTTGTCCTTGGCACGGGCAGCATCGTGCTTCGGCGAAAAATGGCAATGGCGGCTGCTGACAGCAAGAGTCAGGAGGGTGGTGTCTCCTTCTTATCCCCTGCCAGTTCGGCGACGATCGCCTCGACCGCCTTTCGAGCGGCATCGAAGCCATTTCCGGTGTCGATGATGAAATCGGCCTGGCGGCGCTTTTCGGCGTCGGGCACCTGCTTGGCGAGGATCGACGAAAACTTCTCCTCGCTCATGCCCGGCCTGGCGAGCACGCGTTCACGCTGGATTTCGGGCGAGGCGGTGACGACCACGACCTTGTCGACGCGGCCGCGGCCGCCGGTCTCGAACAAAAGCGGGATGTCGAGGACGGCGAGCGGCGCGCCGGCGGCGCGGTGTTTGGCCAGGAACGCGTCGGCATCGGCGCGCACCAGCGGATGGACGATTGCCTCGAGCTTCTTCAGCGCGGAGGGATCGGCGAGCACTTTTCCGGCGAGCTTGACGCGATCGACCACGCCTGCCTGCGCCGTGCCCGGGAAGGCCGCCTCGACCAGGGGGGCGGCCTTGCCGGAATAGAGGCGATGCACGGTCTCGTCGGAATCATGCACCGGCACGCCGGCCTCGGCGAACATTTTCGCCGTCGCCGACTTTCCCATGCCGATCGATCCGGTGAGGCCGAGCACGATCATGGGTTTCAATGGCCCTCGATGTCGGCGACGATCATGCTTCGCAGCTCGGACGTAACGTCGGGTTTCCGGCCGAACCAGCGTTCGAAACCGGGCACCGCCTGATGCAGAAGCATGCCGAGACCATCGACGGTCTTCAGGCCACGCGCCCTGGCGGCGGCGAGCAAAGGCGTCTCCAGCGGCACATAGACAATGTCGGTGACGATGGCATGGTCCGGCAACGCGCCCGGATCGGCGGCCAAGGTTTCATTGCCATGCATGCCGAGCGATGTGGTGTTGATGAGCAGGCCGGCATCGGCAAGCAGCTCGCCGAGCGCATCGGCGCCATGCGCCGAGATGCCGGCGCCAAAATGGCGCCCGAGTTCCTCGGCTCTCGCGAGCGTCCGGTTGACGATGCGGATATCCTTCACGGCGCGCTCCTTCAGCGCATGGATGACCGCGCGCGAAGCCCCGCCGGCGCCGAGCACCACGGCCGGGCCATTGGCCGCCCAGCCGGGCGCATACTGGTCGAGGTTGGCGGCAAAGCCGTAGCCGTCGGTGTTGCCGCCACACAGAATGCCATCCTCGAACCATAGTGTGTTGACCGCGCCGATCGCGTCGGCCGCGTGATCGCGGCGGGCGACGCCGGCGAAGGCCGCCTCCTTGTGCGGGATGGTGACATTGCCGCCGCGAAAACCATTGTCGGCAAGCGCCTTCAGGAAGGACGCGAAATCCGCCGGCGCGACATCGATCGCCTGGTAGCTTCCGTCGATGCCGTATTGCTCGAGCCAATAGCCGTGGATTTTCGGCGAGCGCGAATGCGCGATCGGATGTCCCGTGACGAAGGCCTTTTTCTCAACCATCGATGGCCCCCAGTTCGCGCAGCTCCTTCAGCACCGGCAAAAGCGGCAGGCCGACGATGGTGAAATAATCGCCCTCGATCTTCTCGAACAGCTGGATGCCCTCGCCCTCGATCTGGTAGGCGCCGACGCTGGACAGCGCCTTGGCGCCGACACGCGCCAGATGCCGGCCGATAAAGGCGGGATCGAGCTTGCGCATGGTGAGGCTGGCGACGCCGACATGGCGCCACAGCACCTCGCCGTCGCGGCAAAGCACGGCGGCGCTGTTCAATTGATGCGTCTTGCCGGACAAAGCGAGCAGATGTCTCCGCGCGCTTTCCATGTCGGCGGGCTTGTGAAAGATCTCGTCGCCCAGCGACAGCGTCTGGTCGCAGCCGAGCACCAGGGCGCCCGGCTTGCGCTCGCTGACCTCGGTCGCCTTGGCCTCGGCCAGGATCGACGCGACATCCTCGGGTGAAGCGCCGCTGTCCTTCAGCGGAGCCTCGAGCGCGCGCTCGTCGACATTTGCCGGCACCGCCTCGATGTCGAGGCCGGCACTGACGAGCATCGCCTTACGGTAGGGGCTGCCCGAAGCGAGGATGATTTTCTCGACCATGATGTTTCGCCCAACTAGCTCCCTGACGCTGTTGACCCATCGTTTGTCTGGGGGTCCAGCACAAACTTTGGAGAATGGCCAAAGCCTTACGAACTTCGTCATCCTAGGGCGAAGCGGGAGCGAAGCTCCGTCGCGAAGACCCTAGGATCCATGCCATAACCTCAGCCGAGGGGCGCAGCGGAGCAGAATTCTACACCGTCGCAACACTTCGACGTCACGGCATGAATCCTAGGGTCTACGCCGCGTCGCTTCGCTCCTTGCTCCGCCCTAGGATGACGAAGCGGCCGGCGTCTCGGCAAATCCCAGTTAGCGCGTCTTTCCCCGCAGGGCAACGATGGCGGCCGCGGTTTCCTCGATGGAGCGGCGGCTGACATCGATCATCGGCCAGCCATGCCGCGTGCAGAGCTGGCGGGCGTAGGCGAGCTCCTCGTTGATGGCGGCGCGGTCGACATAGTCGGTCGACACGAAGGCGGCGCTGTTGCCGAGGATGCGGTTTTGCCTCACATGCGAGATGCGTTCGGCCGTGGCGATCAGGCCGACGACCAAGGGCGTCCTGGCGGCGATCAGGCTTTCGGGAAGCGGCACGCCGAGCACGATCGGGATGTTGGCGGTCTTGATCCCGCGATTGGCGAGATAGATGCTGGTCGGGGTCTTCGAGGTCCGCGATATGCCGATCAGCACGATATCGGCATCGTCCATATTGGCCGGCAGCTGGCCGTCATCATGCTCCAGGGTGAAGTTCAAGGCATCGATGCGGCGGAAATATTCGGCGTCGAGCACGTGCTGGGCGCCGACGCGGCGGCCGGCCGGCGTGCCGAGATAGGACTGGAAGACCGTCAGCACCGGCTCCAGCACCGATACGCAAGGCAGGCCCATCGCCGCGCAGCGCTCGTCGATCGAGCGCGCCAGCTTCTGGTCGACCACCGTATAGAGAATGATGCCGGGCTCCTCCTCGATATCCTCGAAGACCTTGGCGATCTGCTTTTCCGTGCGGATCAGCGGATAGATGTGCTCGATGGCGCGCGCGTCCTTGTATTGCGCCGACGCCGCGCGGCCGGCTGCCAGCAGCGTCTCGCCGGTGGCGTCGGAGATCAGATGCAGGTGGAAGAAGCTCTGAGGTTTGTTCACAGGGGATGGGTCCAGGCTGTGGGCAATTGTGGACAAGGCTGGATGGGCGGGCCTCGGGTCGGGAAGCGACTGTATCAGATGGCCGCTTGTCCACAATTCGACCCGCTGTAGGCTTTGTCGCGGCGCTGGGGACAAAACTGGGGATCAATTTTTCTTGGCCGATTTCGTCCACAGCGGGAAGTCCAGACCCGAAAGGCCAAGCTTTTGACTCGAAAGCCTGAATCCGCTTCGTCCCCAGATCCCTCCAAATTGCGAAAGCGAGTACGCGACAATATGCTGACTGGCCTTTTCGAGCCGCAGGCTGGACTGGTCGCAATCATCACAACCAACAGACTCTTAGAATCAGAAGACTCTTTTAAAATAGATATTTGATTTAAGAGACACCCGGAGGGGACAGCGCCAAATGGCTGCGAAACGGATCATGCTGGACGTCCTCAAGGGCGAGACGGTTGCACCGCCGCCGCTCTGGATGATGCGTCAGGCGGGCCGCTATCTTCCCGAATACCGGGAGACCAGGAAGCGGGCGGGATCCTTCCTCGATCTCTGCTACGACCCGGACCTTGCCGTCGAGGTGACGCTGCAGCCGATCGAACGCTTCGGCTTCGACGCCTCGATCCTGTTCTCCGACATTCTCGTCGTGCCCAACGCCTTGGGGCGGGATGTCCGCTTCGAAGAGGGCCGCGGCCCGATCCTGAAGCCGATCTCGGCATCGGAGATTCCCGCGCTGAACGGCGGTATGTTTCACGTGAATCTCGAACCGGTCTACGAGACGGTGCGCCGGTTGCGCGCAAAACTGCCCGACGAGACGACGCTGCTCGGCTTCTGCGGAGCGCCCTGGACGGTGGCGACCTATATGATTGCCGGGCACGGCACGCCCGACCAGGGCCCTGCCCGGCTTTTCGCCTATCGCGAGCCCGAGGCCTTCGCACGGCTTCTGAAGATTCTGGCCGACCACTCGGCCGCCTATCTCATTCGCCAGATCGAAGCCGGCGCCGATGCGGTGCAGATTTTCGATTCGTGGTCGGGCGTGCTGGACGAACCATCCTTCGAGGCCTTCTGCGTCGAGCCGGTGGCCGAGATCGTCCGGCAGGTGAAGGCGGCTCACCCGAACGTGCCGGTGATCGGTTTTCCGAAGGGCGCCGGCGAGCGCTATCGCGACTACAGGAGGAAGACCGGCATCACCGGTCTCGGCCTCGACTGGACCGTGCCGCTGTCGATGGCGAAGGACTTGCAGCGCGACGGAGCGGTGCAAGGCAATCTCGATCCGCTGCGCCTGGTCGCCGGCGGCAAGGCGCTGGCCGACGGCGTCGATGCGATTCTAAGAACGTTGGGTGGTGGACCGCTGATCTTCAATCTCGGCCACGGCATCACGCCGGAGACGCCGGTGGCGCATGTCGAGGCGATGGTGAAAATGGTGAGGAGCCGCCGATGAGCAATGAGGACAGCGCGAGCAGTGGGAACAGCACTGGCCAGGCGATGAAGCGCATGGCGATCGGCTTTGCCGTGCTCGTCGTGCTGAGCGCGCTGCTCTATTTCGTGGCGGGCGACGGCTTCTACCCCTGGGCAAAGGCGATCCATGTGATTGCCGTCATCGCCTGGATGGCCGGCATGCTCTATCTGCCGCGGCTCTTCGTCTATCACGTCGATGCCGAGAAAGGCTCGGTGCAGTCCGAGACCTTCAAGGTGATGGAACGCCGGCTGCTGCGGGGAATCATCAACCCGGCGATGATCGTGACCTGGGTGTTCGGGCTTTGGCTGGCCTGGAAGGGCTTTGGCTTCCAGGGCGGTTGGCTGCACGCCAAGATCGCGCTGGTGCTCGCCTTGTCGGGGCTACATGGCTATCTCGCCGCGGCGGTCAGGAGATTCGCCGAGGACAAGAACGAAAAATCGGCGCGGCACTGGCGGATCGTCAACGAGATCCCCACATTGCTGATGATCGTCATCGTCATCCTGGTCATCGTGAAGCCGTTTTAGATCAGGAGCATGATCTTTCCGAAAACCGGTTTTCCACTTTTCGGCATCATGCTCCAGGCTTCCTTCAATCCAGCAGAAGCCCAGCAAAAGGCGGCTTGCTCTTTCAGGCGACCGACGATAAAAGACGGGTCTTCCTTCCCGTCATGCGCCGCCCCTTTCACTCGCTTTCGGCCGCGCCCGGCATTTGTCGTATTCAGCCGATTTTTCTCCCCAAAGCCTACCCAGAGTCTATCTGATGCAAGAAATGAAACTCGCAGAGTTCAAGAACAAGAAGCCGCCAGAGCTGATCGCCTATGCCGAATCGCTCGAGGTGGAGAACGCCAGCGTCATGCGCAAGCAGGAGCTGATGTTCGCGATCCTGAAGAAGCTCGCCGCCCAGGACATCGAGATCATCGGCGACGGCGTGGTCGAGGTGCTGCAGGACGGTTTCGGCTTCCTGCGCTCCGCCAACGCAAACTACCTGCCGGGTCCCGACGACATCTACATCTCGCCGTCGCAGATCAGGCGCTTTTCGCTCAAGACCGGCGATACGGTCGAGGGACCGATCCGCAGCCCGAAAGAGGGCGAGCGCTATTTCGCGCTGCTCAAGGTCAACACCATCAATTTCGACGATCCCGAAAAGATCCGTCACAAGATCCACTTCGACAATCTGACGCCGCTCTATCCGACCAAGCGGCTGAAGATGGAGATCGACAATTCGACCTCCAAGGACATCTCGCCGCGCGTGATCGACCTGGTCGCGCCGATCGGCAAGGGCCAGCGCGCGCTGATCAACGCGCAGCCGCGCACCGGCAAGACGGTGCTGATGCAGAACATCGCCCATTCGATCACCGCCAACCATCCGGAATGCTATCTGATCGTGCTTTTGATCGACGAGCGTCCGGAGGAAGTGACTGACATGCAGCGCTCGGTGAAGGGCGAGGTCATCTCCTCGACCTTCGACGAGCCGGCGGCGCGCCACGTGCAGGTCGCCGAAATGGTGATCGAGAAGGCCAAGCGCCTGGTCGAGCATGGCCGCGACGTGGTCATTCTGCTGGATTCGATCACGCGTCTCGGCCGCGCCTACAACACCGTCGTGCCGTCATCCGGCAAGGTGCTGACCGGCGGTGTCGACGCCAACGCGCTGCAGCGCCCCAAGCGCTTCTTCGGCGCCGCCCGTAACATCGAGGAAGGCGGCTCGCTGACCATCATCGCCACCGCGCTGATCGATACGGGCAGCCGCATGGACGAAGTCATCTTCGAAGAGTTCAAGGGCACCGGCAACTGCGAAATCCAGCTCGACCGCAAGGTGGCCGACAAGCGCATCTATCCGGCGATGGACATCCTCAAGTCGGGCACCCGCAAGGAGGACCTGCTGGTGCCGCGCGCGGACCTGCAGAAGATCTTCGTGCTGCGCCGCATCCTCGCGCCGATGGGCACGACCGACGCGATCGAGTTCCTCATCGACAAGCTCAAGCAGACCAAGACCAACGCCGACTTCTTCGATTCGATGAATACGTAGTCGGGATACCGAGCCGGTCTAGGCTTCGTCATTCTAGGGCGGAGCAAGGAGCGAAGCGACGCGCGCAGACCCTAGAATCCATGCCGTTCCTTTTGAGCTTTGCAGCGGTGCAGAATTCTGCGCCGCTGCGTTCTTCGGCGAGCGTCACGGCATGGATCCTCGGGTCAAGCCCGAGGATGACGAAGAAACCGGTCTCGGCCTCGCGAGTCTCTCAGCTTCGCCGCAGCAACTTCTCCAACTCACCCGCATCCGTGACCACCGGCAGACACACCTGTCCGCTGCAGAACCAGGCGCCTGCCTTGTCCGTCGGCGGCAGCACGCCGCCCGGCAATAGCGGTTGATTCGCTTCCGTACCGATCGGCACGACGATGTCCACCCGGCGCGGATCGGGATTCCGATTCGCAACCGGAACGAGGCTTGCGGTATCTGGCCTATCTATGATCACGAGCTTCAATGGCTCGAGCGCCAGCGCGCAGGCGTTGACGATGCCGGCTTGGCCATAGGCCTGCTGGGACGCGCGGCCCATGGCGTGCTCGGCGATCATCCAGGCCTTTTCCCAGAGATCGAGGTCGCCGGTGAGCGACGACAGCCGCACCAGCGCCTCGACGATCTGGCTGGTGGCGGAAGGTATCGCCTCGTCGACATCGCCGCGGATGCGGATCGGAACGTCGCCGCTGTCCGACGCCGTCAGCCAGTAGCCGGTCTTGTCGTCGTCCAGGTGCCAGCGGTCGAGCTCGCCGATGAACTGCCTGGCGCGATCGGAATAGGTCAGATCGCCGGTCGCCTCGAACAGCGCGATCGCCGCGTTGGTCATGGCGGCATAGTCGCTGGATAGCGCCGGGAACAGTCTCTTTGCGCCGAGCATGGAATGCGGCAGGCGGCCATCCTGGCTGGCCCCGACGATATGGGCGAAAGCCTTGGCTGCGGCATCGATCCACTCACGGCGCCCAAGTGAGCGGCCCGCCTCGGCGAGGGCCGCGATCATCAGCCCGTTCCAGTCGGTGAGCGCCTTGCCGTCTCGGCCAGGCCTGATCCGCTGTTCGCGGACAGCCAGCAGCTTCGCTTTCAGAGGAGTAAGTTGAGCGTAGTCGGCGATGCCCTGACTTTGCTGTGTTTCGGTCTGGCGAATGATCGGCTTGCCTTCCCAGCCATGCGGGGCGGCCAGCTCGAAATACCGCAAGAAGGTCGACGCATCGTCGCCGAGCGCGGCTTCGACCTCCTCGCGGTTCCATGTGTAAAAAAGCCCCTCCTCGCCGTCGCTGTCGGCATCGAGGCTGGCGGCGAAGGCACCGCCTTCGACCAGCATCTCGCGCAGCAGCCAGCTGACGGTTTCTTCGATTCGTACGCGGAACAAGTCGTTCCCGGTGGCGGCATGGGCCCAGTTGCACAGGTGAATGAGCTGGGCGTTGTCGTAAAGCATCTTCTCGAAATGCGGCACCAACCATTCGGCGTCGGTCGAATAACGGCTGAGGCCGCCGCCGACATGATCGTAGATGCCGCCGGCGAGCATTTTTTCGAGGCTCAGCTGCACGGCATCGCGATGTTCCGCCTGGCCGTCCCGCAGCCAGGACAGCCAAAGCGCGTGCATGAACGGCGCGTTGGGGAACTTTGGCGCGCCCTTCAAGCCGCCGAGTTCGCGGTCGATCATGCCGTCGATGCGGCCGGCGAGGTCGGCCAGCGCATCGCGGTCGAGCACGGCCTTGCCCGTCGCGCCGGCAAGCCGCTGCTCGACATGGGCGGTCAGCCCGTCCGCGCTTTCGGCGAGGCTCTGCCGTTTTTCGCGCCAGGCCTTGTCGACCGCTTCCAGCACCTGGATGAAGCCTGGCCTTCCGTAACGCGCCTCGCGCGGGAAATAGGTGCCGCCCCAGAAAGGCTTGCCATCGGGCGTCAGGAACATGGTCAGCGGCCAGCCGCCCTGCTCGCCCATGGCATGGAGGGCGGCCATATAGATCTGGTCGATGTCCGGCCGTTCCTCGCGATCGACCTTGATATTCACGTAGAGCCGGTTCATGACGGCCGCCACGGCGTCGTTCTCGAAGCTTTCATGCGCCATGACATGGCACCAGTGGCAGGCGGCGTAGCCGATGGAGAGCAGGATCGGCCGCCCGAGTTCCTTGGCTTCGGCAAGGGCAGCGGGCGACCAGCCGCGCCAATGCACGGGATTGTCGCTGTGCTGCTTCAGATAGGGGCTGGCCTCTTCGGCAAGCAGGTTTCGCGCGGGCAGGGTCACGATGGGCGGGCTCGGCATTTGGGTTTGATGCGGCAAAGCATGATGCCGAAAACCATGAGGCGGTCTTCGGCCGACATGCTCTACCTTTAATCTAGGCGGTTCGGCAGGTCCGGCAAATGGTTTCCCCAATGGCTTCGAAGGATTCGATCGTAGCGCTGTCCAGCGGCCGCCTGCCCGCCGGGCTTGCCGTCATCCGTATTTCCGGCCCGAAGACTCGATTCGTGGTCGAAACGATTGCGGGCGCCGTTAAGGACCGGTTTACCACGTTGCGCAAGCTCAAGGCCGCGGACGGCTCGGTCATCGATCACGGGCTCGTCCTGTTCTTTCCAGCTCCCGGCAGCTTCACCGGAGAGGATGTTGCCGAATTCCAGGTCCATGGCAGCCGCGCCGTCGCGGCCAAGATGCTGGAGACGATCACGGGCTTCGAAGGCGTGAGGCATGCCGAGCCTGGCGAATTCACCCGGCGCGCTCTTCTCAACGGCAAGTTCGACCTTGTCGAGACCGAGGCGCTCGCCGATCTGGTCAACGCCGAGACGGAAGCGCAGCGCCGCTTCGCCTTGCGCAACGCGGAAGGCACGCAGAGCGAGCTCTATTCGAGCTGGCGCCGCCGGCTGATCCATGCGCGCGCCATGATCGAGGCGGAAATAGACTTCGCCGACGAAGAAGACGTGCCGGGTTCCGTTTCGGATGCGGTCTGGTCCGACGTGTCGGCAATGATCGGTGAGATCGATCGGCATGTTGAAGGCTTCAAGGCAGCCGAGATCATCCGCGACGGGTTCGAGGTTGTGATCCTCGGTGCGCCGAATGCCGGCAAGTCCAGCCTGTTCAACGCGCTGGCCAGGCGCGACGCAGCGATCGTCACCGACGAACCGGGCACGACTCGCGATTTGCTCGAGGTCGCCATGGACCTCAACGGGCTGAAGGTGCGGATTGTCGACACGGCCGGCCTGCGGGACGCCGCGGGCAAGGTCGAATCAATCGGCATCGAGCGTGCCAGGGCCAGGGCCGGGGAGACAGACCTGATCCTGCTGTTGGAGGACATGGCTGACCCTGTTTCCGTCGGCGACGTTGCGAGCGGGGCTCCACTGCTGCGTGTCGGGACGAAGTCCGATATCGCCGGTGCCGGCGCTGGCGCATATGATCTGGCGATCTCTTCCAGGGACGGCACAGGGCTCGGCGCTCTTCTCGACGAGATCGGAGCCCGTGCCGCCAAGGCAGCCGGGGACGCGAGTGAAGTCCTCCCGTCGAGGCTGCGGCATGTCGAGCTGCTCAAGGAGACGACGGGCTTCTTGCGAGCGGCGTTGGCCGGACACAGCCAGGAATTGCGGGCCGAGGAGTTGCGGCTGGCGGCCGATCGGCTCGGCCGGATCATCGGCGCGGTCGATGTCGAGGATCTGCTCGACGTCATCTTTTCGCAGTTCTGCATCGGTAAATGATTCACGTGAAACATGACGCGGGACCCGTGCGGCGATGACTCACGTGAAACATTCCGGCTTCGGATATGTGTTTCACGTGAAACGAGTCGGGCCTTCGTCCTTGACAGCGCGTGATGACGGGGACATGTGTCGGGCAATCTCTGAAAGCGGATTCTTGGAAAAATGACCGATCACTATGATGTGGTGGTGGTGGGCGGCGGCCATGCCGGCTGCGAGGCGGCGAGCGCTGCCGCGCGCGCCGGCGCCAGGACCGCGCTGGTGACGCTGCGCTTCGATACGATCGGCGTCATGTCCTGCAATCCGGCGATCGGCGGCCTCGGCAAGGGCCATCTCGTGCGCGAGATCGACGCCATGGACGGGCTGATGGGCCGCATCGCGGATGCCGCCGGCATCCAGTTCCGCCTGCTCAACCGCCGCAAGGGGCCGGCCGTGCGCGGTCCGCGCACCCAGGCCGACCGCAAGCTCTATCGGCTTGCCATGCAGGCCGCGATCGGCGAACAGACCAATCTCGACGTGGTCGAGGGCGAGGTTCTCGATCTCGCAATCGAAGACGGGCACGTGGCGGCCGTGCTGGTTTCGGGCGATCGGCGCTTGGCCTGCGGCGCGGTCGTGCTGACCACCGGCACGTTCCTGCGCGGGCTGATCCATATCGGCGAGCGGAAGATCGTCGCCGGCCGCATGAACGAACAGGCAAGCCATGGGCTTTCGTCCACCATGGCGCGTGCGGGCTTCAAGCTCGGGCGCCTGAAGACCGGCACGCCCCCTCGCCTCGACGGCCGCACCATCGATTGGGCGTCGCTGCAAAGCCAGGCGGCGGACGAAGATCCGGTGCCGTTCTCGCTGATGACGGACGCAATCGTCAATCCGCAGATCCATTGCGGCATCACGCGGACCATGCCGGCGACGCATGACCTGATCCGGGCCAATCTCGGCCGCTCGGCGATGTACTCCGGCTCGATCGAAGGCGTCGGGCCGCGCTACTGTCCCTCGATCGAGGACAAAATCGTCAAGTTCGGCGACCGCGAGGGCCATCAGATCTTCCTCGAGCCGGAAGGCCTCGACGACGACACCGTCTATCCGAACGGGATCTCGACCTCGCTGCCGGAGGATGTGCAGCTCGACATCCTGAAGACCATTCCCGGGTTGGAAAAGGCGACGATGCTGCAGCCGGGCTATGCCATCGAATACGACCATGTCGATCCGCGCGAACTGAAGACGACGCTGGAGACGAAGCGCGTGGCCGGCCTGTTCCTGGCCGGGCAGATCAACGGCACGACGGGTTACGAAGAGGCCGGCGCGCAAGGTCTGCTCGCCGGCATCAACGCGGCGCGCAAGGCTTCGGCAAGCGAGCCGGTCGTGCTCAGCCGCACCGAGGCCTATATCGGCGTGATGGTCGATGACCTGACCAGCCGCGGCATCGCCGAGCCTTACCGGATGTTCACCTCGCGGGCGGAGTTCCGGCTGTCGCTGCGCGCCGACAATGCCGATGAGCGGCTGACGCCGCTGGCCGACAAGCTCGAGATCGTGGCCTCGCCGCGGATGCAGCGGTTCGGCGAGATCGCGCTGAAGCTCGATCGGGCCCGCGCGCTGGCAAAGTCGGTGACACTGACGCCGAACGAAGCGGCGCGGCATGGGCTGGAGATCAACAAGGACGGCGTACGCCGCTCGGCCTATGAGCTTTTGGCGCATCCGGGCGTCGACTTGGCGTGGCTGGGTGGCGTCGAGCCGCGCTTTGCCGCGCTTGACGCCAAGACGGCGGAGCGACTCGAAACGGAAGCGAAATACTCGGTTTACCTTGATCGGCAGCAGGCCGATGTCGCCCAGATCAGGCATGAGGAATCGCGGCTCATCCCCGAGGCGATCGATTTCTCTGATGTTCCCGGACTTTCAAACGAGTTGAAGCAGAAGATGAAGACGCGCCAGCCGCGTTCGATCGCCGATGCTCAGCGGATGGAAGGCATGACGCCCGCTGCGCTAGCCATCATCGTGGCTCATGTCCGCAACGCCGAGCTCGCCGCGCGAAGGGACGTGGCGTGAGCGCCTGGGACGATCTGCAAAAGGCGGCGGGTCCGGTTTCACGTGAAACATTCGAGCGGCTTCGGGCCTTCGAGGAGCTGTTCCTGAAATGGAACCGCAGCATCAATCTGGCGGCGCCATCGACACTGGACGATGTCTGGCGCCGCCACATCCTGGATAGCGCCCAACTCGCGCGAATCGCACCCACTGCCACGCGCTGGGTCGACCTTGGTTCGGGCGGCGGGTTTCCGGGATTGGTGCTCGGCTTTCTGCTGGCCGAGCATGCCGGCGCATCGATCGACCTGGTCGAGAGCAACCGCAAGAAGGCTTCGTTTCTGCAATCAGTCATCGGTCAGTTCAATTTGCCGGCACGGGTCCTGGCCAAGCGCATCGATGACAGCTATGCGCTTGTTTCCGCACCGGAAATCGTAACCGCCAGAGCGCTGGCCGCCCTTCCGGATCTGCTGGACCTGGCTGCGCCATGGCTGACCAAAGGGTCACGCGCGCTTTTCCATAAAGGCCGGGATTACCGTGCCGAGGTGGAAGAAAGCACTCACCGCTGGGGCTTCGATCTGGTAGAACATTCGAGCATGACCGACCCACACGGCGTCATCCTTGAAATCACCGAATTGCGCCCGGCGAAACAGCAATGAATTACTGGCATAGGCCCATGAGCACAGCACCGCGTATCATCACTGTTGCCAACCAGAAAGGCGGCGTCGGCAAGACGACGACGGCCATCAATCTGGCCACGGCGCTGGCCGCGATCGGCGAGCGCGTGCTGATCGTCGATCTTGACCCGCAGGGCAATGCCAGCACCGGCCTCGGCATCGACCGCAAGGACCGCACCGTCTCGTCCTATGACGTGCTAACCGGCGAACTCGATCTGGAAGCGGCTGCGGTGCCGACGGCGGTGCCGGGTCTGTCCATCGTGCCCTCGACGCTCGACCTGCTCGGCATCGAGATGGAGATCGCCTCGGCGCCCGACCGCGTGCTCAGGCTGCGCAATGCGCTGCGCGCCGCCGCCGAGCGGTCGGCGCCGTTCGGCTATGTGCTGATCGACTGCCCGCCCTCGCTCAATCTTTTGACTTTGAATTCAATGGCTGCGGCCGATTCCGTTCTCGTGCCGCTGCAATGCGAGTTCTTCGCGCTCGAGGGTCTCAGCCAGTTGCTGGAGACGGTCGAGCAGGTGCGCAAAAGCATCAACCCGGATCTCACCATCCAGGGCATCGTGCTCACCATGTATGACGGGCGCAACAACCTCGCCAACCAGGTGGTGCAGGATGTGCGCACCCATATGGGCGACAAGGTCTATGAGACGATCATTCCGCGCAATGTTCGCGTTTCCGAAGCGCCGTCCTATGGCAAGCCAGCGATCCTCTATGACCTGAAGTGCTCGGGCAGCCAAGCCTATCTGCAGCTCGCCTCCGAGGTGATCCGCCGCGAGCGCAAGCTGCGCGCCGCCTGAGCCGTAGGCGCGACAGCAGCTTTGGTTAATTAGCCAATTCGATTCCGAAACGATCTGGACAAACCAATGAGCGAAGACCAATCAAGAAAAAGACTGGGCCGTGGCCTCGCGGCGCTGATCGGCGAAATCGACCGTCCGGCGGCGCCGGAAAAGCCAAGCGCGGCGGTCGCGGCGGACGGCAAGGTGCCGATCGAATTCGTCAGCCCGAACCCGAAGAATCCGCGCCGGCATTTCGGCGATGCCGAGCTCACCGACCTCGCGCAATCGATCCGCGAACATGGTGTGGTGCAGCCGGTGGTGGCGCGTCCCTCGCCTTCGCAGCCCGGCCGCTACGAGATCATCGCTGGCGAGCGGCGCTGGCGGGCGGCGCAGCGCGCCGGCCTGACCGAGATCCCGCTGATCGTGCGCGACGTCAACGACCGCACCGCGCTGGAGCTGGCGATCATCGAGAACGTGCAGCGCGCCGACCTCAATCCGGTCGAGGAGGCGCAAGGCTATCAGCAACTGATCGACGAGCACGGCTACACCCAAGCCGATCTCGGCCAGGTGATCGGCAAGAGCCGCAGCCATGTCGCCAACACGCTGCGGCTTCTGAAGCTGCCCCCCGTCATCCATAGCATGCTGGTCGACGGCGATCTCTCGGCCGGTCATGCCCGCACGCTGGTAACCGCGGCGGACCCGGCCGGGCTCGCCAAGCGCATCGTCAAGGAAGGGCTTTCGGTGCGCCAGGCGGAAGCGCTGGCGCAGATGCCCGCCGGCCCGACACCGGCCAAGACCAAGCCCGCGGCAAGCGCGTCGGACAAGGACCCCGACACGCTGGCGCTCGAGAAGCTGATGACCGATACGATCGGCATGATCGTGAGCATCGAGCACAAGGGCAAGGGCGGCACGCTCAGGGTCAACTATCGCTCGCTGGACCAGCTCGACGAGTTGTGCCGGCGGCTGAAGGACGAGCGGTAGGCGGCTGCGGCGTAACGGTATTTGCCGGAACCTGAGGTTTTGGCTTAAGGCTGGATATGCCTGATATATCGGTGATAGACAGAAGGGGGGCTTGGGCGATATGCCGGGCCCGTTGCGCGCCACTCATTGGCGAAGGCGGTGGGAGTTGCCCGGCAGGATAGGAGGCGCTGTCCGGCTAGCGTACCAGCGCTTCTCTAGCCGCAACCGACGTCGTCATCCTCGGGCTTGACCCGAGGATCCCATTCCGTGACCGACCCCGAAGGGCTCAGCGGTACAAAATTCTGTAAACGTTGCAATGCCTTAGCGTCACGGAATGGATTCCAGGGTCTGCGCGCGTCGCTCCGCTCCTTGCTCCGCCCTGGAATGACGACGGAGATGGTCGGCGTTCCTTCGCGCCCCTCTGTCCTCCTGGACCTCCCCCACAAAGGCCCACGGGGAGATCAGCCGGCGCGTCGGTTTTCGCCAATCACAAGCGTTTTGCAGCACAATCGCGAAGCACAGCCTGCCGCGCCAGTGCTTCGGACAAGTTCTGCCGTTTGCGCGTCGGCAGCACCGCTGTCTGCAGCCGCACGCGGCCGAGCGACCCGACGTTCCAGCGCCGGCGCCCTCCGCTTGACAGTCCGGGGCAACGGCGTACCTTCTATTAGCTCGAACTTAAGTTATGCCCCGGCGTGCCGATCAGTCGCGATGAGGGCTCTCTGCCGTTCCGATCGTGTTCGTGAAACGGCACCGCCTCGCCAAAGCGATATGCCCGACGCGCCTGACGCAAATGGGAGGTGCAAATGGCGGTCAGTTGGCAATTGTCTGGAAGTTACTTCGAGAACTGCAGCTGCGATGTCGTATGTCCCTGTCTGCTGTCCACCCAGGCGCAGCTGACGTCGAAGCCGACGAAAGGCGTTTGCGACGTTGCCCTGGTCTTTCATATCGACAAGGGCAGTTTCGGCGACGTTCGATTGGACGGGCTCAATGTCGCGATGGTTGCTCACACGCCAGGTCCGATGGCGGACGGCAATTGGACGGCGGCGGCCTATATCGACGAACGGGCGGATGACCGGCAAACAGAGGCGCTAGGCGCCATCTTCACCGGCGCCGCGGGTGGGCCGATGGCTGCCTTCGCGCCGATGATCAGCACCAATCTCGGAGCGAAGAAGGCGCCGATCAAATACCAGGTCGACGGCAAGAAGCGGTCGGTGGAGGTTGCCGGCGTGATGCAACTGGCGGTCGAACCGTTGCCGACAATGCGCGAGGGCGGCGAGATGTGGGCGGCCACCGGCCATCCCGTCAATCCAGACTGGCTCGGCCTGGCGATGGGCGCGGAAGGCAATACGTTCAGAGACCATGGCATGAGTTGGGATAATTCGCGCCGAAACGCGCACTACGCTCCGATCAATTGGTCCGGCCAGCAATAGTCCTTGACCGCATGGCCGGACGGGCTCGCCCATGACGCTGACACTGCAGCGAAACATCGTTCTCGCGCTGCTGATTGCGAGCGCCGCGGCGTCGTGGACTGTGCTCATCCGACAGCAGATCGGCATGGACGCGGACATGCGCATGGAAATCTACTCGCCCACCATGGGCATGACGGCGCCGCTCTTTCTTGCCGTCTGGATCGTCATGATGATTGCCATGATGTTTCCGACGGCCGCCCCGATGATCCTGACGTTTCACCAGGTTCAAGCGGCCAAGCGGGGGCGCGGCGAGACCTTCGTCTCCACCTGGGTGTTCCTGGCCGGCTACATGCTGGTTTGGAGCGCGATTGGCGTTCTCGCCTTTGCCGGTGCGGCCGGCGCGGAGATGCTTGGCGGGCAGATGGGAATGTCCGCCGCGACGGCCGCGCGCATCGGCGGCGTGCTGCTGATCGTTGCGGGTGCCTATCAGCTCTCCCCATTGAAGGATATTTGCCTGGCCAAATGCCGCACGCCCATCGGTTTTATCCTGACCTCATGGCGCGACGGTCGTTGGGGCGCGGCACGCATGGGCATCGAGCATGGGGCGTTTTGTCTTGGCTGCTGCTGGCTCCTGTTTCTCGCCCTCTTTCCGCTCGGGATCATGAATGTCGCCGCAATGGCCGTGGTCACCTTGCTGATCTTTGCGGAAAAGACCCTCCCGTCGGGCGAGCGGATAGCCAAGGTGTCGGGAATCGCGCTGCTCCTTTACGGCGCGGCGGTGCTGGTCTTTCCACAGGCGCTGCCGACCTTCCAGCCGATGGACGCGATGATGATGAATTGAGAATTGAGCAACGACAGGGCAGGACGTATCCTTCGTCATTCTAGGGCGAAGCAAGGAGCGAAGCGACGCGCGCAGACCCTAGAATCCATGCCGTGACGGTTGAGCGCCGCCACGGTCCAGCCAATTCCGCGAAACAGCTCGAACCATTCAGGATTGGTCTTCTCGATCAATTCGACCTTCCATTGGCGCGGCCAGCGCTTCAATGATGTCTCACGCTGGATGGCGTCGGTGATGTCGAAATACTCCTCGTGTCAGACCAGACGCTGCACACCGTAACGGCTGGTGAAGCTGGAGCCTTGGCCGGTCTTGTGCTCGGGCATCCGACGAGCAAGGTCGTTGGTGACGCCGATATAGATCGTGCCGCCTTTCTGGTTCGCGGTCATGTAGACGTAGCCTGTCATGTGGCGATCTTACCTGGCGCTGTCGGCAACGGCTATTCTGGACGGCAGCAGTCTACGGCCAATGTCACGGCATGGATTCTAGGGTCTGCGCGCGTCGCTTCGCTCCTTGCTCCGCCCTAGAATGACGAAGAATACGCTGGTGGGACAGCACTCATTTGGCCTGCCCGTCCTTCGCGGGCCGGCCATCTCCGCTACAAGGAGGGAGTTAGCTGTCGCCCGGCCGTCGCCAATCGCCGGCATTTACCTTTGCCCCAGCCTCGCACTCTCGATCGCGATCCCGAGCAGCGCCTGGCGCGCCAGCGCTTCCGACAGATCCGCCCGCTTGCGTGTCTGCAGCACCGCCGTCTGCAGCCGGCCGAGCGCGCGACCGAGCGCCTCGACAGTCCAGCGCTCCAGCGTCTTTTCCACCAGCTTGCGGCGCGAGAAGAAGACGGGCGGACGGGCGCCGGCGACGACCGAGGCGGCGTTGCGGCCGCCGGTCTCCATCTGGCCGCGCATAGCCTGGATCGCCTGCAATTGCCGCATCGCCGAGGACAGGACCAGGAAGGGATGGCCGCCCGACTGGCAATGGCGGTTGAAGGCGATGTCGAAGTCGCCGACCTTGCCGCCCAGCATGGCATCGACCGCGGCGTCGAAAGACGCGCCGGAGACATCGCCGGACAGGGCGTTGACGTCGCCGACGTCGATCTCCTTTTGGCCGTGCGCATAAAGCACCAGTTTCTCGATCTCGCCGCGCGAGGCGAGGCGATCGCCGCCGAGATTACGGCGCAGCGCCTGGCGGGCGTCGAGCGTCATCGACATGCCGGCCTTGCGCAGTTCGTCGTCGATCACCGTATCGAGGTCGCGGGCCTCGTCGGCATAGCAGGGCAGTGCGATGGCGTTGCCGGCGGCCTCGACGATGGCCCTGAGACCGGTGCCTTTCTTCAGGTCGCCGGCTTCGATGAGGATGATGGCGTCGCGCGCGGGCTCGGCGGTCAGCGCCTTGATGTCGTCGGCAAGCGCCTTCTGGCCACTGGCATTGCGCACCCAAAGCAGCCGCCGGTCGGAAAACATCGGCACGGTGCGGGCTTCGTCGAGCAGCCGCCCCTCGTCGCGGTCGACCTCCGCGCCGTCCAGCCTGACCACGGAGAATGGATCGTCGAGCGGCAGGCCGGTTTTCGCGGCGAAGGTCTTCGCCCGCTCGGCGACGAGGCCGCGGTCGGGGCCGTAAAGCAGGACGATTCCCATGGCCGGATCCGGCCTCGCCAGCCACGAATCGACCTCGTATCCTTTCTTCTGTGCCATGCGGGTGGGTTAGCACGGGGCGGGGGCCGAGTGAACGGAGAAGCGGCGGGCAGAGAGCGTGATCTCCCCCCTTGTGGGGGAGATGGCCGGCAGGCCAGAGGGGGGCGCGGTCCCGCCGGCGTCTTGATGTTTGATCCTTGGCCTTGACCGAATGTCGACTTTCGGAAGCCGGGTTTGCG
>NZ_VFTJ01000021.1:0-111791 GCF_006439595.1 Mesorhizobium sp. B3-1-9 | reverse complement strand
TTCGGGGGCGGGTCGCTTCAACATGACCCAGTGAATCAAAAACCCCCGGCAAATGCCAGAGGTTTGTCAGCAGTCTGAGCGGGGCAAATGCCCCGCTTTTTTGTTGTCGCCGCGCGGCGCGTTGAGCAACATTCGTTGGCTTCAGTGCCTCGACTGGCGCTTTGGCTCGTAGCGGCCGTCCGGCAGCTTGTCGAACATCTCGCCGATCTGCGGATGCCGCACCGGCTCGCCCGACCGGTCCTCGAGCAGGTTCTGCTCGGACACATAGGCGATGTATTCGGTCTCCGAATTTTCCGCCAGAAGATGGTAGAAAGGCTGGTCCTTGCGCGGACGCGCGTCGGCGGGAATGGCCTCGTACCATTCCTCGGTGTTGGCGAATTCGGGATCGACGTCGAAGATCACGCCGCGGAACGGAAACAGCCTATGGCGAACCACTTGCCCGATCGAGAATTTGGCCGTTTTCATCACGTTCACCACTTAGGTTCCGAGGCGCCTGTCGTGGCTGCGCGCAAGGCGCCTAAGACCTTGAATTTACACGTCACCCGGCCAAAAATCGACCCCGACTTTCGGCTTGGTGCCTATTTGGCGCAGACGCTGCGGCAATTCAATAGCCGAACTCCTTGACCTTAGCCGAAGCAACGGGTTAGCCCCGCACGGGAGTTTTCCCGCCCGAGCGAAAATGTCTGACATCATCGGTCTCGTTCTTCCATTCTTCGGCATGATCTTTGTCGGTTTCCTGGTGGCGCGCATCACCAGGCAGCCGCTGGAGGCGCTCGGCTGGATGAACATTTTCATCGTCTATGTCGCGCTGCCGGCTTTGTTCTTCCAGTTGCTCGCCAAGACGCCGTTCGAGCAGTTGACGGAGTGGAGCTTCATCCTCGGCTCGCTGATCGCCACCTATGCGATCTTCACGCTGATGTTCGCCTGGTCGGTCTTCGTTTCCCGTGGCGGTATCGCGCCGGCGACGATCACCGCCCTTGCAGCCGCTTACGGCAATATCGGCTATATGGGACCGGGCCTTGCTTTGCTGGCGTTCGGCGAGCAGGCGGCGGTGCCGGTGGCGCTGATCCTCTGCTTCGAGAACATCGTGCATTTCACCGTCGCGCCGATGATGATGGCGCTGTCGGGCAAGGAGAAAGCGCCGCCGCTCCAGCTGGCGTTCGGCGTCGTGAAGAAGATCGCGCTGCATCCCTTCATCATCGCGACGGCCCTTGGCATCGCCGCCGCCTATGTGGAATTCCGCCCGCCGCTGCCTGTCGATCGCTTCCTCGACTATCTCGCCCGCGCGGCCGCGCCTTGCGCCTTGTTTGCGATGGGGGTGACGCTGGCGCTCAGGCCGCTCAACCGCGTGCCGCACGAGCTTGCATTGATCGCCGGGCTGAAGCTGGTCGTCCACCCGCTGCTTTGCTATGTCGTGCTGAGCTGGATCGGCAATTTCTCGCCGAGCTGGGTCTTTTCCGCCATGCTGCTGGCGGCGCTGCCGACGGCGACCAACGTCTTCGTGATCGCGCAGCAATACGACGTGTGGGTGCAGCGGGCTTCGGCCAGCGTGCTGATCACGACATGCCTTTCGGTGGTGACGGTGACCGCGCTGCTCTACGCGATCCGGCACGGAATCCTACCGGCCGACCTCTTTCCTTAAGCCGCCGGCAATCGCGCGAAAACCGCTGCCGGGCCGCAGTCCCTCGCGCATGAAGAAGGCGCGCAGCGGCGCGAAGCCGCCCAGCGCGTTGAGGCCGGCGCTGCGCGCCAGCTGCGCCGGCAGCATGTCGGACAAGAGCGACATGTTGAGCAGGTTCACCGCGCCGCTGCGCGCCCATATGTCGGGCCGGCGCCTCGTGTCATAGGAGGCTAGGCTTCGGCGCGATCCGGGATCGCTGCTGTTTTCACTCGCGATTCCAACTAGATCGTCGATATCCCTGATGCCGAGGTTGAGGCCTTGGGCGCCGATCGGTGGAAACACATGCGCTGCCTCGCCGACCAGCGCCACGCGGTTTTGCGCGAAGCGACCGGACGAGGCCGCCGACAAAGGATAGACTTGGCGGCCCGCCTCGACCGAGACCCGGCCAAGCATCGATTGCATCTGTTCCTCGACACGCCCCGACAAGGTTGTATCGTCGAGCGCGGCAAGCTCCTGCGCCATCTCCGGCTTCACCACCCAAACAAGGCTCGAGCGCCTGCCGGGCAGCGGGACCTGCGTGAACGGCCCTGTTTCGGTGTGGAACTCGGTCGAAACGAAGCCGTGCTCGCTGCGGTGGCTGAAATTGAGCACGAGCGCCGATTGCGGATAGGGCCGCGCAGAAGCGCGAATGCCGGCGGCTTCCCGCGCCGGGGACAGGCGACCGTCGGCGGCGACCGCCAGGGACGCGGAGATTTCGCTGCCGTCGGCCAGCCGGGCGCGGGCCTGATCGGCGTCCAGGCGCCATGACTCGACAATGGATTTCAGCCATTCGACGCCGCGATGGGCTGAAACGGCCTTGGCGAGGATGGGGATCAGAACCTTGTTCGGCAAATTGAGTCCGAACTGTTCCTCGCCGATCTCGCTGGCGCGAAAGGTCACGGTCGGGCTTCGGATCAACCGGCGGGTTGCGTCGACGATGCGCATCACCTTGAGCGGCGCGGCCTGCGGCTTCAGTTCGGCAAGGATGCCCAGCCGGTCGAGAACCTTCAGCGCTGGATTCATCAGGGCGGTGGTGCGGCCGTCGGTGGTGTTGGCCTCGGGACCGACCAGCGTCACGTCAAAACCGGCCTCGGCAAAGCCGAGCGCCGCGATCAAGCCGGCCGGACCGCTGCCGGCAACCAGGATGCGGGCTTTGTCGTTGTGCTCCACGCCAGGCTTCCACAATGCGAGGCGACCCGTCGGGCCTTTGTACGGATATAGGGCAGATCAGCCGGCTTGATCAACGCGGCGATTCAGCCCATTCGATTGTCATGAGTGGTGAGCAGCATGATTTCAGCCATCTCGCCCGGGCGGCCCGCGCGACGGCAGGCGTGGCGCGCAGCCCGCGCCGCGCTGTCATGCTGACGATCGGTATGGGCGTCGCTCTTGCCTGGCTCCTGCTCGGCGCGATGGCGATACGTGGCGCTGAAAGCAGCCCCGTCGGCGTCCCCGGCGACATGCTGCTGAAGAATCTGCCGAGCCTGCCGTTGCCGAGTATTCTGGACCGCTTCTTCGCTCTTTGCCTCGCGCCCGCGCCGCTTGCCGGCCCGGCCGGCCTGCAGGCGTCGGCGCTGGTGCTGATGTGGTTCCTGATGGCCGTGGCGACGATGCTGCCTTCGGCGGCGCCCTTGGTCCGCACCTATTGCGAAATCGCCGACACGGCGAGAATCAAGGGCGAACCCGCCGTTCATCCGCTGGTGCTTGTCGCCGGATACCTTACCACATGGCTTGGCGCATCCGTGGGCTTCACGCTGTTGACGCTTGCGATCTACGCCTTTGCCGGTTCCGGCCGGATGCTCGATCCCGCCATCGGCATTGCCGGCGCCGCTGCTCTGCTTGTCGCAGGCCTCTATCAGTTCAGCGGCCTGAAACAGGCATGCCTGGAAAAGTGCCGCAACCCGTTCTCGATCCTGTTCGCCAACTGGAGCGCCAAACCAGCCCGCATCTTCCGTTTGGGGCTGGAGCAGGGCGCCTGGTGCCTCGGTTGCTGCTGGGCGCTGATGCTGGTGATGTTCGCCGTCGGCGCGATGAACGTCTTCTGGATGGCGTTGATCGGCCTGTTCACCCTGATCGAAAAACAGATCACCGGCAGGGTGGTCAGCCGGGTTGCCGGTGCGATACTGCTTGTGTGGGCGGCTGCCCTGCTATTAGTTTCGGCGTGAGGGGGAGAATTCGATGAGCGACCAAAGCTGGGCAATGAAAGGGGAGTTGGTACTCTCCTGCAATTGCACGGTTTTCTGTCCCTGCGTGCTGTCGCTCGGCAGCCATCCGCCGACCGAGGGTTACTGCCAGACCTGGGCCGGCTTCCGCATCGACGCGGGCCATTTCGGCGACGTCGACCTGTCGGGCCTCAATCTTGGCCTGATCATGGAAATCCCCGGCTATATGAGCCGCGGCAACTGGACGGCCGGACTGTTCATCGACAAGCGCGCCTCGGTCTATGCGGTGAAGGCGCTGACGAAGATCTTCACCGGCAAGGCCGGCGGCACGACATCGCTGCTGTCGATCCTGGTCGGGAAATTCCTCGGCGTCGAGCAGGTACCGATCACCTACGAGACGCGCGACAAGACGCGCGTCTTCCAGATACCGAAGATCATAGACGGTGCGGTGACGCCAATTGCCGGCAAGGATCGCGAGAAGGATACGGTGATCACCAATTCGGAATATTGGATCGCGCCGGAAATCATCGTGGCGAAGTCCGACAAGAGCAAGATGCGGGCCTTCGGCCGCAACTGGAATTTCGCCGGCCGCTCGGCCGAAATCTGCAAGCTGGACTGGCGGGGACCGTGAGCAAGAACACAGCGGCCAGGAAGGCAGCCAAGAAGATCGCAGAGCGGCTTCCGCTGCCGAAGAAGAAGGTGACGTGGCCGCAGGCGCGCGCGTTCTCCGTTCATCTGCTCACTGCGTCAGGATCGTTCCTTGCCTTCCTGTCGCTGGTGGCGGCGAGCGAGGAACGCTGGACGGCGATGTTCTGGTGGCTGGGGCTGGCGCTTTTCGTCGACGGCATCGACGGCCCGATCGCCAGGAAGCTCGAGGTCAAGGAGATCCTGCCGACGTGGTCGGGCGAGCTCCTCGACAACATCATCGACTATGTCACTTACGTGCTCATACCGGCCTTCGCGCTCTATCAGCGTGGCTTCATGGGCGAGAACCTGTCTTTCCTGTCCGCGGCCATCATCGTCGTCTCCAGCGCGATCTACTATGCCGACACCGGCATGAAGACGAAGGAGAACTTCTTCAAGGGGTTCCCGGTCGTCTGGAACATGGTGGTGTTCACGCTCTTCGTCATAGAGCCGGGCCAATGGGTGTCTTTTGCCGTTGTGGTGGTCGCAGGCATTTTGACCTTCCTGCCGATCAATTTCATCCATCCGGTGCGCGTCGTGCGGCTGAGGCCGGTCAATCTCGGCATGACGCTTTTATGGTGCGCCTTCGGCGCGCTGGCGCTGGCGCAGGCAGCACTTGCCGCCTTCTACGACAAGATCGGCGTGCTGGGAGAGCAGGTCAACAGCTTCACCAAGATCGGCATCACGATCACCGGCCTCTATCTCGCCTGCATCGGAGGCGTCATGCAGATGTTTCCCAATCTGGGCACCAAGAAGTCCTGATCCTGGATCTGGATGACATTTGTTGAATTGTCGTCCTGAACTTTTGTTGGAGCATGGTCTTCCCCGACGACAGGCGCGCGGTCATGCTCCAGATCCTGTCCATATCCCATATCCTTCAGAGAGTTGAGCGATGTCCAAGGCAATCCGCATCCACGCCAATGGCGGTCCCGAAGTCCTGGCCTATGAAAATGCCGATCCGGGCCAGCCGGGAGAAGGCCAGATCCTGATCCGGCACACGGCGATCGGCCTCAACTTCATCGACGTCTACCACCGCTCCGGGCTTTACCCGCCACCCGGCGGCTTTCCGCTGATCCCGGGCGGCGAGGCGGCAGGGGTCGTGCTGGCGCTCGGTACCGGCGTCGACTGGCTGAAGCCCGGCGACCGCATTGCCTATGCGGTCAATGTCGGGGCCTATTGCGAGAAACGGGTGATCGCCGCCGACCGTGTGGTCAAGGTGCCGGATGGCATCAGCGACGAACAGGCGGCGGCCATGATGCTGAAGGGCATGACGGCCGAATACCTCTTGCGCCGCACCTTCCCCGTCAAGGCCGGCGACACGATCCTCTATCACGCCGCCGCCGGCGGCGTCGGCCTGATCCTCGGCCAATGGGCAAAGCATCTCGGCGCGACGGTGATCGGCACCGCGAGTTCCGCCGACAAGATCGAACTCGCCCGGGCGCATGGCTTCGACCACGTCATCAACTACAAGGATCAGGATTTCGTCGCCGGCGTCGCGGCGCTTACGGGCGGGAAGAAATGCGACGTCGTCTACGATTCCGTCGGCGCCGACACCTTTCCGGCATCGCTCGATTGCCTGCGGCCGCTTGGCATGTTCGTCAGCTTCGGCCAGTCGTCCGGGCCGATCCCGCCTTTCTCGATGTCGCTCCTGGCGCAGAAGGGCTCGATCTATGCGACCCGGCCGACGCTGTTTGTCTACAACGCCAAGCGCGAGGATCTGGTGAAGTCGGCCGAAGCGCTTTTCGACGTGGTCGAGAGCGGCGCCGTCGAGATCAAGATCAACCAGCGCTATGCGCTGAAGGACGCGGCAAAGGCGCAAGCGGATCTCGAAGCGCGCAAGACAACGGGAACGACTGTCCTCATTCCCTAGAGCGCTTTACACTTCGGCATCATGCCTTAGCCGGCTGCCCTGTTTTTCGGCGACTTGCCGTCCCCGAAGGCAGGGCCTTGCTCGAAAAGCGTTGTTGATTTGCTGTCGTTCTCTACGGGTCTATCTTAGCCCTTGAGTTTCCGCTGAAATTCTTGAAGCTCTTTCAAGTCGGGTGCTGCTTTCCGACTGGAGCCGGCCGCGCATACCATGCTTTCGGGAACACAGAACATATCTGGGAAACCAGATGGGAGGCACTGTGAGTGCAAATCATGACAGGGCGAACCTGCTTGAGGTTCGTGGTCTAACCAAGATTTTCGGCACGCTGACGGCGTGCGATCACATCGATCTCAATATCGCAAAAGGCGAGATCCACGCGTTGCTCGGCGAGAACGGCGCCGGCAAGTCGACGCTGGTCAAGATGCTGTTCGGATCGCTCGAGCCGAACTCGGGCGAGATCTTCTGGGACGGCAAGCCGGTCAAGATCACCAGTCCGGGCGTGGCCAAGAAGCTCGGCATCGGCATGGTGTTCCAGCATTTCTCGCTGTTCGAAGCGCTTACTGCGGCCGAGAACATCGCGCTTTCGCTCAATGACGGTTCGCCGATCGGCAGCATCGCGGCGAAGGCGAGGGCGCTGTCTTACAGCTACGGCCTGCCGCTCGATCCGGATTCGCTGGTCGGAGACCTCTCGGTCGGCGAACGCCAGCGCATCGAGATCATCCGCTGCCTGTTGCAGACGCCGCAGCTCATCATCCTCGACGAGCCGACCTCGGTGCTGACGCCGCAGGAAGCCGACAAGCTGTTCGAAACGCTGGAGCGGCTGCGCTCGGAAGGCAAGTCGATCCTCTACATCTCGCACCGGCTGGAAGAGGTCAAACGCATCTGCGACCGCGCCACGGTGCTGCGCCACGGCAAGGTCGTCGGCCATTGCAATCCGCGCCAGGAGACCGCCGCGTCGCTCGCCCGCATGATGGTCGGCAGCGATGTGAAGGCCGTGGTGCGCGCGCCGGCTGAAGGCATCGAGACGGCGCCGGCGCTGCTGGAAATCCGCGGACTTACCCGCAGGCCGGCGACCCCTTTCGCCATTCCGCTCAAGAACATCAACCTCACCGTGCGCGCCGGCGAAGTGATCGGCATCGCGGGCGTGGCCGGCAACGGCCAGGGCGAGTTCTTCGAATCCGTCTCCGGCGAAGTGCTGCAGCAGGATGCCGGCTCGGTCCGCATTCGCGGCAAGGACGCCGGAGGCCTATCGATCACCGGCCGCCGCCTGATGGGCGCCGCCTTCGTGCCGGAAGAGCGCCTCGGCCATGGCGCGGCACCGCGCATGAAGCTTTCGGAGAACCTGCTGCTCTCGCGTCACGCCACCGACGGCAAGGCTTTCGTCGGCTCAGGCGGCATGGTCAAGAACGGCGCGGTGTACAGCGCCGCGCAGCGCATCATCACCGCCATGGACGTGCGCAAGAGCGCGCCTGATCCGGAGGCGGCTGCGCTGTCGGGCGGCAATCTGCAGAAATTCATCGTCGGCCGCGAGCTCGACCGCAAGCCGAGCGTGATGGTCGTCAACCAGCCGACCTGGGGCGTCGACGCGGGTGCGGCGGCGCACATCCGCCAAGCGCTGATCGAGCTTGCCCGCAGCGGATCGGCGGTCCTCGTCATCAGCCAGGACCTCGACGAGTTGTTCGAACTGTCGGATGCGATCGCCGTCATGCACAACGGAGAACTGTCGGTGCCGCTGCCGATCGCCGAGGCGACGTTCGAGAAGATCGGCCTGTTGATGGGCGGCGCCGAGCCCGGCCACGCCGAACACAGCCTGGAGGTGGCATGATGCGCATCGAACTCGTCAAACGCCCGCAGCGCTCGGCGCTGTTCTCGATGCTGTCGCCCTTCATCGCCTTCGCGCTGACGATCATCGCCGGCGCCATCATGTTCGCCTTGCTCGGCGTCAATCCGCTCAACGCCTTCCAAATCTATTTCGTCGAGCCGATCAGCCAGGTCTGGCAGCTGCACGAGCTGGCGATCAAGGCAGCACCGCTCATCCTGATCGCGGTCGGCTTGTCGGTCTGCTACAAGGCCAACATCTGGAACATCGGCGCCGAAGGCCAGTTCATTTTCGGCGCGATCTTCGGCTCGATCATCCCGGTGCTGTTCCCGCAATTCGAAGGCCCGCTGGTGATTCCGCTGATGCTTCTGCTCGGTATGGTCGGCGGCGCGTTCTACGCTTCCATCCCGGCGTTGTTGAAGACCCGCTTCAGCACCAACGAGATCCTGACCAGCCTGATGCTGGTCTATGTCGCGCAGCTCTTCCTCGACTGGCTGGTGCGCGGTCCATGGCGCGATCCGCAAGGCCATGGCTTCCCGCAGACGATCCAGTTCGGCGATTCCGCTGTGCTTCCCGAGCTGATGCCGGATGCCGGCCGCGCCAATTGGGGCTTCGTCTTCGCCCTGGTGGCCGCCGTGCTGGTCTGGCTGATGATGAGCCGCATGCTCAAGGGTTTCGAGGTGCGCGTGCTGGGCTCCAGCCCAAGCGCAGGGCGCTTCGCCGGCTTCGGCTTCAACCGGATGGTGTTTTTCACCTTCCTTCTGTCCGGCGCGCTGGCCGGCCTTGCAGGCATCTCGGAAGTCTCCGGCGCCATCGGCCAGTTGCAGCCGGTGATATCGCCCGGCTACGGCTTCACCGCCATCATCGTCGCCTTCCTCGGCCGGCTCAATCCGCTGGGTATCGTGGCCGCGGGCCTGGTGCTGGCGCTGACCTATCTGGGCGGCGAGGCGGTTCAGAGCGCCCTCGGCATTTCCGACAAGGTGGCGCGCGTCTTCCAGGGCATGCTTTTGTTCTTCGTACTCGGCTGCGACACGCTCATCCATTACCGCATTCGCCTGATCGGCATGGCACTGACGAAGCCGAACGGCGCGGCGCAGCTCGAAGCGGCGCCCAAGCTCGAGGAGGCTCGCTGATGGACATCGCCGTCAACATCCTTTTGACCATTGCGACCGCGGCGACGCCGCTTTTGATCGCGGCGATCGGCGAGCTGGTGGTCGAGCGCTCAGGTGTGCTCAATCTCGGCGTCGAGGGCATGATGATCATGGGCGCCGTCGGCGGCTTCGGTGCCGGCTACCTCACCGGGTCGCCGTGGATCGGCCTGCTTGCCGCTATCATCGTCGGCGCGCTGTTCTCGCTGCTGTTCGCCGTCATGACGCTGTCGCTCGCGACCAACCAGGTGGCGACCGGCCTGTCGCTGACGCTGCTCGGTCTCGGCCTTTCCGGCATGATCGGCACCAGCTTTGTCGGCCAGCCGGGCGTGAGATTGCCAAATCTCGACATCCCGGGGATCAGCTCGATCCCGGTCATCGGCAGGCTGATCTTCGGCCAGGATCCGGTCTTCTACATCTCGATCGCGCTGACCGCGGCGGTGATGTGGTTCCTGTTCAAGACGCGCACAGGGCTTACGCTGCGCTCGATCGGCGACAGCCATACGTCGGCGCACGCGCTCGGCATCAAGGTCATCCGCTACCGCTATCTCGCCGTGATCTTCGGCGGCGCCTGCGCCGGCCTTGCCGGCGGGCACCTGTCGCTGGTCTACACGCCGCAATGGGTGGAGAACATGAGCGCGGGCCGTGGCTGGATCGCGCTGGCGCTGGTGGTGTTCGCTTCCTGGCGCCCGTGGCGGGTGCTGGCGGGCGCCTATATCTTCGGCGCGGTATGGATCGGCCAGCTTCATGCACAGGCTTTTGGCATTCCGGTGCCTTCGCAGTTTCTTTCTTCGCTGCCCTATCTGGCAACCGTCGTGGTTCTCGTTCTAATCTCGCGCAACAAGCGGCTGACGATGATGAACACGCCGGCTTCGTTGGGGCAGCCATTTGTTCCGGATCGTTGACAACAACAAAAAGACGGGAAGCTCCAAGGCTTAACTCAGAGAGGTAACACAATGAAAAAACTGCTTATTGCGTTGATGACCACGGCCGCGGCCCTGTCCCTGGCGGCAACCGCCCAGGCCGCCGACAAGCTCAAGGCCTGCTGGGTCTACACGGGTCCGATCGGCGACTTCGGCTACTCCTACCAGCACGACCAGGGCCGGCTCGAAGTCGAGAAGGCGCTCGGCGACAAGGTCGAGACCGCCTATCTCGAAAACGTCTCGGAGGGCCCGGACGCCGACCGCGCTTTCGAGCGCCTGGCGCGCGAGAATTGCAAGATCATCTTCGGCACTTCGTTCGGCTTCATGGATGCCGAGGTGAAGGTCGCCAAGAAGTTTCCCAAGGTGATGTTTGAGCATGCCACCGGCTTCAAGACCGGCGACAATCTCGGCATCTACAATGCGCGCTTCTATGAAGGCCGCTATGTGCTCGGCCAGATCGCGGCCAAGGAATCGAAGAAGGGCCTCGCCGGCTACATCGTTTCCTTCCCGATCCCGGAAGTGGTGATGGGCATCAACTCCTTCATCCTCGGCGCCCAATCGGTCAATCCCGACTTCAAGGTGAAGATCGTGTGGGTGAACTCCTGGTTCGATCCGGGCAAGGAAGCCGACGCCGCCAAGGCGCTGTTCGACCAGGGCGCCGACATCATCGTCCAGCACACCGATTCGACCGCCGCGCTGCAGGTCGCCGAGGAGCGCAAGCTGCATGGTTTCGGCCAGTCGTCCGACATGATCAAGTTCGCGCCGAACGCGCAGCTGACCTCGCTGACCGACGAATGGGGCCCGTACTATATCAGCCGCGTGCAGGCGGCGCTCGACGGCACCTGGAAGCCTGACAATGTGTGGCTGGGCATCAAGGACGGCGCGGTCAAGCTCGCTCCCTTCACCAACATGCCCGACGACGTGAAGGCGATGGCGGAGGCGACCGAGAAGAAGATCGCCGGCGGCTGGAACCCCTTCACCGGACCTGTCTCCAAGCAGGATGGTTCGCCGTGGCTGAAGGACGGCGAAGTCGCCGACGACGGCACGCTGCTCGGCATGAATTTCTACGTCAAGGGCATCGACGACAAGCTGCCGCAGTAAGCGGCAAGTCGCGGAACCGAAACGGAAAAGGGCGCCGCAGGGCGCCCTTTTTGCGAGGGTTCGCGTGGGCTGTCAGACCGCCGAGCCATAAAGGTCGTACGCGTCGGCGCGGTCGATCTTGACTGTGACGATCTCGCCAGCGCGCAGCGGCCGCCGCGACTGGATGTGCACCGAGCCGTCGATCTCCGGCGCGTCGTATTTGGTGCGGCCTTTGCCGGATGTGCCATGCGCCTCGTCGATCAGCACCGGCAGGCGCTTGCCGACCTTCCTGGCGAGCTGCGCTGCCGAGATTTTCTGCTGGCGCTGCATGAAACGGTGCCAGCGCGCTTCCTTGATCTCCTGCGGCACCTGTTCCAGCCCGAGGTCGTTGGAGCGCGCGCCCTTGACCGGCTCGTATTTGAAGCAGCCGGCGCGGTCGATTTTCGCCTCGTCCAGCCAGTCGAGCAGCATCTGGAAATCGTCTTCGGTCTCGCCGGGGAAACCGACGATGAAGGTCGAGCGGATGGCGAGGTCCGGGCAGACCTCGCGCCAGCCGCGGATGCGGTCCAGCGTCTTTTCGCCATGCGCGGGGCGCCGCATGTTCTTCAGCACCTGTGGCGAGGCGTGCTGGAAGGGAATGTCGAGATAGGGGAGGATCTTTCCCTCGGCCATCAGCGGAATGACGTCGGCGACATGCGGGTACGGGTACACATAATGCATGCGTATCCAGACGCCGAGCTTGCCGAGTTCCTCGGAGAGGTCGAGGAATTTCGCCCGCACCTCGCGATCGCCGAACATCGACGTCTGGTATTTGATGTCGATGCCGTAGGCGCTGGTGTCTTGCGAGATGACGAGGATCTCCTTGACGCCGGCCTTGGCGAGCTTTTCGGCTTCGCGCAGCACATCCGCGGCCGGGCGCGAGACGAGGTCGCCGCGCAATGCCGGGATGATGCAGAAGGTGCAGCGGTTGTTGCAGCCCTCGGAAATCTTCAGATAGGCGTAGTGGCGCGGCGTCAGCTTCACGCCCTGCGGCGGCAACAGGTCGACATAGGGATCGTGGCTGGGCGGGGCCGCCTCGTGAACCGCCGCCATCACGCTCTCATAGGCCTGCGGGCCGGTGATCGCCAGCACATTGGGATGCTTTTCGCGGATAACCTCCGGCTCGGCGCCGAGGCAGCCGGTGACGATGACGCGGCCGTTCTCCGACAGCGCCGAGCCGATGGCGTTGAGCGACTCGTCGCGCGCGGAATCGAGGAAGCCGCAGGTGTTGACCACGACGAGGTCGGCGCCGTCATGCTTGCGTGCGATCTCATAGCCCTCGGCGCGCAGTCGCGTGATGATGCGCTCGGAATCGACGAGCGCCTTCGGGCATCCAAGACTGACGAAACTGACGCGTGGGGCGGACATGAACTTTGTTTTTCCAAGAGATGAGAGCGAGGTCGAGGATTGAGCCTCAGGCTCCGGAGATCGATCTACGCGCGCGGCTTTGAGCCATTTCGCGCGGCGCAATAGCACGCTTCGGCAGAGATGCAAACCTGCCAGCCGGCCAGGAAAACGGCGATGCGGCAAACGCTCGCCTGAAAGGGCGTCAGTGGCCGTCCGGCCCGAACCATGGCGCCAGGAAGGCAAAATGGTCGGGAAACTGCTGCACGGCGCCTCCCAGAAGCATGTTCACCGCGACATAGAGGATGATCAGCAGGCCGATATAGGCGATCCAGCGGTACTTGTGCAGCAGGCGCGCGACGAAGGATGCGGCAAAGCCCATCAGCGCGATCGAAAGGACCAATCCGATGATCAGCACCGTGGGATGCTTCATGGCTGCGCCGGCAACGGCGAGCACGTTGTCGAGCGACATCGAGACGTCGGCAATGACGATCTGCCAAGCGGCCTGCGAGAATGTCTTGCGCGGGCCCTTGCCAGCGATTTTGCCGTCCTTGTTATAATCGCCGTTCGACAGTGCTTCCGTCGCGTCGCGCTCATCCTCGTGGCTGACGCGCAGCTCGCGCCACATCTTCCAGCACACCCACAGAAGCAGGAGCCCGCCAGCGATGAGCAGCATCGGGCCGATGCTCAGCAGCCATTGCGTGATCAGGGCAAAGACTATGCGCAGGACAGTGGCTGCCGCGATGCCGACCAGGATGGCGCGCTTGCGCTGATCCGCGGGAAGGCCAGCCGCCGCCAAGCCGATCACAATCGCGTTGTCGCCCGCGAGCGCGAGATCGATTGCGACGACCTGGAGGAGAGCCGAAAGGCCTGCGGCAGTGAATATTTCCATCGACTAGAAATCCTTGCCTGAAATCAGCGTAGCCTTTACCGAGACGGCCCTAAAGGCATGGTCCATCGGCGTCAAGGCGCAGGTTTGGACATCGCCGGAAAACAACGCCGGCGGCGCAAGCCCTCAAGGATTTCGGGTGGCCGCCGGCAAGCTGGCGAGGCCGAAAACTAGTCGTAGAGATTATATTTGGCCCAGTCGGATTCCGGGATTTCGTCGCCGATCTTGTAGCGGAACTGCAGCACTTGCATGTGGTCCGGCGCGGTCTGGCATTTGAACTTCAGCCGGTACCATTGGCCATTGCTGCGGAAGGCGGCGCCCGAGCTTTTGATGGCATCGGCGCTCATTTGCGGTGTGGCGAAGGCGTAGGCCACGACGCGGTCGGCTTTGTAGTTGCGATCGTCGTGGCTGATCCGGTCGAGCACCTCGGCGTCACAGCGCTGCTCGAGGCGAGTCTGCGGATCGAGTTTCATCAGGCCGGCGCGCAATGCATTGTCCATCGCCTTGGCCGGCAAGACCGGCGTCAGCGACGCCAGAACCATCAGGCAGAGCTTTTTCATGGGCGCGAGAAGCAGCATATTTTGTCCGAGAAATCAAATAAACGGTGTTTTACCAACCGTTGATCGTTCCAACAATGCGTGCCGGAAGCCGCTTCGTCTGACGGCGGCGCGCTAGGGCTGAGCTTCGATCACTGCGTCGTCACCTCGCTGCCGGTCTCGCTGGGCCTGCAGCTCGGTACCACGATCGGCGTCGGCGACGGCCAGTCGCTGCAGGCCTGGGGCCGCGCGGCCTGGGTGCATGAGTTCGAGCCGGACCGCTCGGTGAAGCCAAGCTTCCAGGCGGCTCCGGGCACCTCCTTCGTCATCGAGGGCGCCTCGGCCGCCGAGGACACGGTTGTGGTCAATGCCGGGCTGAAGATGGACTGGAACTCAAACACCTCGATGTTCGCCGCCTCCGACGGCAAGTTCGGTGACGGCTTGCAGAGCTATGGCGGCGATGTCGGTCTCAAGGTGAACTGGTAGAGGGACTGGCGACCAACCTCGACCGAGGATCGCGCCCCGATCCTGCGAAGCTTGAACCGCGATCCAAGGTGGCGGAGGGAGTGGTTTTTAAACTCTTCGATTCCATAGCTCGCCGAACTTCTGTTGGTTGCGAGAGGGAGGTTGGGCGGAAGAGCAGCAAATATTCAAACAGGCGCTGGCGCGGTCGATCTGCGACAACTTCACAACGAATTCAACGATCAATGGTGCGCTCGACCTAGGGAATGGCAAGTGGGGTAAAGGTAGGGGTCCATTCTGGCTTGCTGGTGAGCTTTGCGACGGTCGCAATGGCAGAGGCAAGTGGGCAGATTAAAACTTGTAGCTCACACCAACGCGAACTGCGTGGTCTCGAATTTTCATAGTTTCGATCACATCCGGAAAGACTGGGGCCTCATTTCCGCTTGCGGTCCCGAAGTCAGTGTAGCGATACTCTAGTCGCGCGCTCCATTTATCAGCGAACGCGTACTCCAATCCGGCACCGATGGTCCAACCGGTTTTGGTCTTCGTCCAAGATTGCAAAGTTGCCGGGTCCGGGCCGCCGGCAAAGCGGAAATTGCCAAAGGCAACGCCACCGGTAACATAGGGCAGGAAGCGATCGAAGGCGTATCCGACCCTAACGCGCGCGGAGCCTTGCCAGCGCAAATCGGCGCTACCGGCACCCAAACTTAAAATTGGCTTGTTAAAACTGCCTTTGACATTGGCGTATTCGATATCGCCTTCCACACCAACGACAAGCGGCGAGTCGAATTGGTGATTGTATCCAACGTACAGGCCACCAACAAAGCCGCTTGGAGTAAAAGTCCCGCTTGGGTAAGGGGCGTGAGGGCCGTTGAAACTGTAGCTGGTCCTCGCCCACTCGTAACCGGCTTGAGCCCCGACGTAGAGCCCCGTCCAGTTGTACGTAGACGCCACCGGGTCCGAGGCTAGAACGCCAGCAGCGAAAGCGCCGCCAGTAGAAGCAATGAGAGTTGCGGTCGCGAGCAGAATCGATTTCATGCCAGGCTCCGTGTTACGCATCAGGGGCTATAGGAGCAACGTTTTAGCGGCAATATCTGTCCTTCCGAGCCTTCAGGCGATTTCAATGCACTGTTGCGGCGAAGCAACACGACCTGGAAAGGGACGTTATCAGAGCACGTCATGGCCGGCGGGACGCATGGATTTTCACAGGGGCGGGCCGGTCAGGTTGGAGATTCATAAGCTGCCAAGAGGGTGAGAGATGCTGTTGCATGGCGTCGCATGCCGTCTGAATCAATAGCATTTCGAATAGCGGGCATTTTGGCGGGTAAGCTTTGAAAAATGCTAAATTATTAAATTAAAACAAGTCATTGTGGCGGAGGGAGTGGGATTCGAACCCACGGTGAACTTGCGCCCACGCCGGTTTTCAAGACCGGTGCCTTAAACCGCTCGGCCATCCCTCCATCGTGATCTTCACGAGGCGCTTCGTCCTGTTGGTGCCAAAGGCCGTGCCGACAGGATCGAGAGCGCCCATGCTCTAGTGCGACGCGCAAAGACCTGTCAATCGCAGGAACGGCTCAATCCATTGTTTTGCGGAGCCGGGGACAGCCGGTTCGTTGCATTGACAGTGCCGTCAAGAGCCTGTCAATCTCAATCTGCTAATATTTCAAACAGGGGGCAATCATGAAGAAAACCTACGAGAAACCCGCGCTGACAAAGCGTGGCATGCTGTCTCGTGCGACGGCCCAGCAGGTGCCGTCCGATGCGCGGGCGGATTAGCGGACAACCTTTACTCTTATTCGGATTTGAAGCCGTCGATCTTGTGGGCCGACGTTGTTGGCAGCAGGGCATTCTCGAAGAACGCGGATTTTCCGAGCTTGGTGGTACCGCCTCGCGCCATAATCTCGCCCTGTTGCGGCCATAATCGATTAACATCGTGATAAGCAATTCCTGTGCAAAAGGGATTGGGGATCAAGGTGTTGGCCTGGCGGGCGACTTCTGGCCCCGATGGGTGGCAGCACGGTAGGGGACAATCGAAAACATGCAGATTTCGGCGCGCCCGCGTCTTCGTCGCGCTTCTGCTTTCGCCCTGTGCGCCCTTTCGGGCCTGCTTTTGGCTGCCTGCGCCTCGCAGCCCGAACCCAAAGGGATGGTCTACAAGAAGGCCCGCTCCAAGGAATATTTCGCCGAATCCGAATATGGCGTGAAAGCGAGCCCGCGTGTCCAGTTCATGCGGCGCGGCGGCGGCCGCGACCAGCTCGGCAAGCCCTACCAGGTGCGCGGCAAGTGGTACTACCCCAAGGAAGACAAGGGCTACGCCAAGGTCGGGCTTGCTTCCTGGTATGGCGATGCGTTCCACGGCCGTCTGACCGCCAATGGCGAAATCTATGACATGACGCATCTGACGGCGGCGCATCCGACGATGCCGCTGCCGAGCTATGCCCGCGTCACCAATCTGGAGACCGGCAGCTCGGTGATCGTGCGCGTCAATGACCGCGGCCCCTATCACGAAGGCCGCATCATCGACGTTTCCGAACGCGCGGCGCAGATGCTCGACTATGCCAAGGTCGGCACGGCCAGGGTCAAAGTCGAATATGTCGGCCGCGCGCCGCTCGACGGCGACGACGACCGGTATCTGGTGGCTTCCTACCACCCCGGCAACAACCGGCCGGATCCTTCGGACGGCCTGCCGACCGGCGTGATGGTGGCCATGAACGGCCCATCGCCGAGCCTGCCGGTGGGCGCGCCGCCGGCCGCCGTGCCGTTCCCTGGCCAATTGACCAATTCGGGGGAGGCCTTTGCCTCGCAACCGGACCTGTCGGAGCAGCCGGCCGTGCAGCCGGCTGCATTCTCGGTGCAGGGCGCCAGCGATGTCGTGCTGCCGGATTTCGGGCCGATCGTACCGGAACGGCCGGATCTTACGCTCCCGTCGAACTCGCCCTTCGCCATGGCTTCGCTGTCTTACGCGGACGAACGGGTAAAGCGCGCCGATGTCTTTGCAGCGCTCGATGCCGGCGGCATGTCGCCGGCCGATGTCCTGCAGTCGTGGCGGAAATCGAATCGCCAGGAACAGACGCCCGCATCCGGCTACGTCGCCGCCGGCTCCTTCGACGAGGCCGCGGAGGCAAAGCGCGTGGCCGCGGCGCTCGAGCCGTTCGGCCGGGCCGAGATCCAGCGCACCGAACTCGACGGCAATGACTGGTATGCGGTCAACGTCTACCCGAACGGCCATGGCAGCATCGACGACCTGCTTCAGGCAGCCTGGTCGCATGGCGCGCCGGATGCGCTGGCTGTGCGTAACTGATCAAATTCGCGCGGCCCGTTGATCCGGTCGAAACAATCCTGATAGCTTGGCCGCGGGGTAGTTTTGCGCAATTCCGGGTGGCTCCACGCTTTCCGGTATTGCCCAGATTGGGTCGACATTTCATGCAATTGCGCCTTTTTCCACCTTTCGCCAGCCTTCTGGGATTGGTGCTGGCGGTGCTTTGCTCCGCGCCTGCATGCGCGCAGCTTTTCGAGACCAAGGCGACGCAAGCGTTCATGATCGATGCCGACACCGGCACCGTGCTCTTCGCCAAGGACCCCGACAAGCCGATCCCGCCGGCCTCGATGGCCAAGCTTATGACGATGGAAATGGTCTTCAACGCCATCAAGTCGAAGCGGATCACGCTCGACGACACTTTCGTCGTCAGCGAAAACGCCTGGCGCACCGGCGGCGCGCCATCCGGGACCTCGACCATGTTCGCCAAGCTCAAATCCGAGGTCCGCGTCGAGGATTTGATCCAGGGGGTCACCGTGCAGGCGGCCAATGACGGCTGTATCGTGCTCGCCGAGGGCATGGCAGGCTCGGAAGCGAATTTCGCCGCCCAGATGACCGATCGCGCCCGTCAGCTCGGCCTCTCGAAATCCACCTTCGTCAATTCGACCGGCCTGCCGGCGGACGGCCAGCAGACGACGGTGCGGGAGCTGACGATGCTGGCGCTGCATCTGTGGCGCGACTATCCGGAATTCTTCCACTATTACGGCCAGCCGGACTTCACCTGGAACAAGATATCGCAGAGGAACCGCAATCCGCTGATCGCCATGGGCATCGAGGCCGACGGCTTCGTGGCCGGCGCCAGCGAGCAGGCGGGCTTCGGCCTGGTCGGCACCGTCAGCCACAACGGCACGCGCGTGATCGCCGCTCTCAGCGGACTGGCAAATGACCGCGAACGCTCCGAAGAGGCGCGCAAGCTGCTCGACTGGGGCTCTCGGTCATTCCAGAAGACCGAGATCTTCGCCAAGGACGAGGTGGTCGGCGAAGCAGAGGTTTTCGGCGGTGCCAAGTCTGGCCTCGCCTTGAAAGCGAAAGGCCCCGTGGACATCTTTCTGCCGATAGCCAACCGCGACAAGCTGACCGCCAGGATCGTCTACCAGGGTCCGGTATCGGCGCCGATCGAGGAAGGGCAACCGGTCGGGGAACTGCGCGTTTGGATAGGCGACACGCTGAGCCAGCAGACGCCTCTATATGCCGCCGAGTCGGTGAAAGTGGGCACGCTGCCGCAGCGCGCGCTCGACGCGGCCAAGGAACTCGCTGTCGGCTGGCTGCGTCAGAAACATTTGTGATCGGGCAAGTTCGTGGACCTTTTGTCGGACGAGAGCTATGACAGCGGCCAGCATGGGCAAAGGCAGTCTCGATTGGCAAGCGGATTTTTCATCACCTTCGAGGGCGGCGAAGGAGCAGGCAAGTCGACGCAGATCGAGCGGCTGGCGCGGCGCATGCGCGCCAAGAAATACGAGGTGCTGGTCAGCCGCGAACCGGGTGGATCGCCCGGCGCCGAGGCCGTAAGGCATGTGCTCCTGTCCGGGGCGGCCGAGCCGTTCGGCCCGAAGATGGAGGCGATCCTGTTCGCCGCCGCGCGCTCCGACCATGTCGAGCAGGTCATCCGGCCGGCGGTCGAGCGCGGCTCGATCGTGCTGTGCGACCGTTTCATCGATTCCTCGCGCGTCTACCAGGGCGTCACGGGCGGCCTCGATGCCGATTTCATGAAGGCGCTGGAGGCAGTGGCCATCAACGGCATGATGCCGGACATGACGCTGATCTTCGACGTCGATCCCGCTGAAGGCCTGAAGCGGGCCGCCGCGCGGCGCGGCGCCGGGGACGCCGCCGACCGCTTCGAGAAGGAGACCTTGGCCATCCACCGGCGACGGCGCGAGGCTTTCCTTGCCATCGCCGCGGCGGAGCCGGAGCGCTGCATCGTCGTCGACGCTTCCGCCGATCCCGATACGGTGGAGGATGTCGTCACCGCCGCCGTCTTCGCGGCGCTGGAAGAACGGATGCCGGCACAAAGGATCGAGACGGCGCCGGCATGATCTTCGAACGCATCGCCCCCGAGCAGCACGACACGCTGGACGGCGTGCCTGAGCCGGCTGAAACGCCGCGGCTGATCGGCCACGCGACGGCGGCAGGGATGCTTGCCGGCGCCTACCGCGCCGGCAAGCTGCCGCATGCGCTGATTTTCGCCGGGCCGCAAGGCATCGGCAAGGCGACGCTGGCGTTCCACATGGCGCACCATCTTCTGAGATATCCGGATTTCAAGACGGCGCCCGGCGCGCTCGCCGTTCCCGATCCGGCCTCCTCGCTGTTTCGCCAGATTGCCACCGGCGCGCATCCTTCGGTGTTGCATCTCACCCGTCCGGCCAATGACAAGACCAAGAGCTTCAAGACGGTGCTGACCGTCGACGAGATCCGCAAGGTCAGCCGCTTCCTGTCGATGACCTCGCATGACGGCAGCTACCGCGTCGTCATCGTCGATCCGGCCGACGACATGAACATCAATGCCGCCAATGCCTTGCTCAAGAATCTCGAAGAGCCGCCGGCACGCACCCTGTTCATTCTGGTGGTGCACGCACCGGGCAGCCTGTTGCCGACGATCCGCTCGCGCTGCCAGATGGTGCGGCTGGCGCCTCTGGCCGCCGACGAGCTGATGGCGGTGCTGGAAAATGTCGAGCCGCCGCCGCCGGACGATCCGGCCGCGCGCGCAGCACTTGCCGAGCGGGCAGGGGGCAGCGCCCGCAACGCGATCCTGCTCACCCAATATGGCGGGCTGGAAATCGCCGGCGCGCTCGACGCACTGGTGGCGGCCAGGAAGCCCGACATTGCCGGCGCCCACCGCCTTGCCGAGGCCGTGGCGGGACGCGATCAGGCGATCCAGTTCGACATCTTCAACCGCCGCGCGCTCGACCTGCTTTCGGCCGCCGCCAGCGAAGCGGCGCTGGCCGGCGACCTCGACAGGGCCAAATCGCTGTCCGAGGCTTGGCACGAAGCGCTGAACACGATATCTGAGGCCGAGACCTATAACCTCGACAAGAAGCAGCACGCCCTGACCATGATCGACCGCCTGAATTCTGCGATGCGAATGTGAATGCGCCTTGTCCTCGGGATGGCAATCGCCGTCTCGATGAGATATCCACCGCCACACTTCCCATTCAGACATTCATGGCGATTTCATCCATGGCACGCGAAAAATTCTATCTGACCACCCCGATCTTTTATCCGAATGGCAAGCCGCATATCGGCCATGCCTATACGGTCATTGCCAGCGATGCACTGGCCCGCTTCCAGCGGCTGGACGGCAAGGACGTGTTCTTTCTCACGGGCACTGACGAGCATGGTCTCAAGATGCAGCAGACGGCCGAGAAGGAAGGCATCACGCCCTTAGAGCTTGCCGACCGCAATTCAGCAATCTTCCGCTCGATGACCGAGACCCTCGGCGCCTCAAATGACGAATTCATCCGCACGACCGAACCACGCCATTACGCGTCCTGCCAGGCGATCTGGAAGGCGATGGCCGCGAATGGCGACATCTATCTGGACCGCTACAGCGGCTGGTATTCGGTGCGGCAGGAGGCCTATTTCGACGAGAGCGAAACCACGCTCGGCGAGGATGGCGTGCGCCGCGAACCGCTTGGGTCGCCAGTCGAATGGAACGAGGAGGAAAGCTATTTCTTCCGGCTGTCCGCCTACCAGGACAAGTTGCTGGCGCTGTATGAAAGTCAGCCGGACTTCGTCGGTCCGGCGGAGCGCCGCAACGAGGTGATGAGCTTCGTCAAGTCCGGCCTGAAGGATCTGTCGATCTCACGAACCACCTTCAAGTGGGGCGTTCCGGTGCCCGGCGACGACAAGCATGTGATGTATGTGTGGGTCGATGCTTTGACCAACTACATCACCGCCGCCGGCTATCCCGATACCAAGTCCCAGAAATGGAGCTTTTGGCCGGCCACGCATGTCATCGGCAAGGATATCGTGCGCTTCCATGCCGTTTACTGGCCGGCTTTCCTGATGTCGGCGGGGATCGAGCTGCCGAAACGGGTCTTTGCCCACGGCTTCCTGTTCAACCGCGGCGAGAAGATGTCGAAGTCGGTCGGCAATGTCGTCGACCCGTTCGCCATGGTCGAACATTACGGTCTCGACCGCGTGCGCTACTTCTTCCTGCGCGAGGTGCCGTTCGGTCAGGACGGCAGTTACAGCCATGAAGCGATCGTCAACCGCACCAACGCCGACCTTGCCAACGGTCTCGGCAATCTGGCGCAGCGCTCGTTGTCGATGATCGCCAAGAACTGTGGTGGCAAGGTGCCGGCGCGCGGCGACCTTACCGAGGCCGACACGGCGATCCTCGACCAGGCGATCGAAGCGTTGGCGGTTTCTCGCAGGGCGATGGCGGAGCAGGGCATCCACCTGGCGCTGGCGGCGATCTTCGGCGTTGTTGCCGAAGCCGATCGCTATTTCGCTTCGCAGGAGCCCTGGGCGCTCAAGAAGACCGACCCGGAGCGCATGGAAACAGTCTTGTGGACAACGGCCGAACTGGTGCGGCGTGTGGCACTGCTTTGCCAGCCCTTCGTTCCCGGATCGGCCGCGAAACTGCTCGACCTGTTGGCCGTGCCCGCGGACAAACGCGCTTTCGAGCATGTCCACGCCGACCACGCGCTGGTGCCCGGCGCGGCATTGCCGGCGCCGGAGGGCGTGTTTCCGCGCTATGTCGAGCAGGACGGCAACAACTGATGCTGGTCGACAGCCATTGCCATCTCGACTTTCCGGACTTCGCCGAGGAGCGGGCGGCTATCGTCGCCCGCGCCCTCGCCGCCGGCATCGGTCGCATGGTGACGATCTCGACGCGCGTGAGGCGCTTTCAGCAAATCCTTGAAATCGCTGAAACTTTCAATGAAGTCTATTGCTCGGTCGGCACTCATCCGCACAATGCCGCGGAAGAGCTGGACGTCACCGCCGACGAGCTGGTGCGGCTTTCCGACCATCCCAAAGTGGTGGCGATCGGCGAAGCCGGGCTCGATTACTATTATGACAAGGCGCCGCGCGATGCGCAGGCGCAAGGCTTTCGCACCCATATCGCGGCCGCGCGCCGGACCGGCCTGCCGCTGGTCATCCATTCGCGCGATGCCGACGACGACATGGCGGCGATCCTCGAGGACGAAACAGGGAAGGGCGCCTTCCCCTTCATCCTGCACTGTTTTTCGTCCGGACGCAGGCTGGCCGAAGTCGGCGTGGCGCTGGGCGGCTATGTCTCCTTTTCCGGCATCCTGACCTTCAAGAATTCCACCGAATTGCGCGCCATCGCCGCCGACGTCCCGCGCGATCGGCTGCTAGTCGAAACGGATGCACCCTACCTTGCGCCGGTCCCGCATCGCGGAAAACGCAACGAACCGGCCTATGTGGCGAACACGGCAAAGGTGCTTGCCGAGACCATCGGCGTAAGCGAGGCCGAGATCGCCGATATCACCACCGGAAACTTCTTCCGGTTGTTCACCAAGATGCCGCGTCCCGACAGGGCGACAGGCTGAGGCATGGGCGACCGGCTGCGCTTTACCGTTCTTGGTTGCGGCTCATCGCCCGGCACGCCGCGCATCACCGGCGATTGGGGCAATTGCGACCCCAAGAATCCGAAGAACCGACGCATGCGCACGGCCGCGCTGGTCGAGCGTATTGCCGCCGACGGCGCGCGTACCACGGTCGTCATCGACACCGGGCCGGATTTCCGCGAGCAGATGCTGCTGGCCTCCGTCAAGCGCATCGACGCGGTCGTCTACACGCATCCGCATGCCGACCATATCCACGGCATCGACGATCTGCGCGGCTACGTGCTCGAGCAACGCCATCGCATCGATGTCCATGCCGACGAGCCGACCATGCTTCGGCTGCGCCAGGCGTTCAGCTATTGCTTCGAGACGCCACCCGGCAGCTCTTATCCGCCGATCGTCGAGGCTCACATCATCGACCACGCGAAGCCGGTCGTGGTCGAAGGCGAGGGGGGCGCGCTCGCCCTTGAGCCGCTGCCGCAGTTCCATGGCGACATCATCTCGCTGGGCTTCCGCATCGGCGGGCTTGCCTATTGCCCGGATATCAGCGGCTTCCCGGACGCCACCGCCGAGCGCCTGCGCGGCCTCGACATGCTGGTCATCGATGCGCTGCAGTACAACACGCATCCCAGCCATCTGTCGCTCGGCCAGGCGCTGGAGTGGATCGAAAAGCTGGCGCCGAGGAATGCCGTACTGACGCATATGCATGTGCCGCTCGACTACGCCGCCGTGATGGCCGAAACGCCGGATCACGTGGTGCCAGCCTATGACGGCATGGTGCTCGAAATCCCTTACGAGTCAGAACGATAGCGTCAGCTGCTCAGTTTGTGTTGCAGTTCGTCTGTCGAACGTTCGGTAGAGATATCGAAGTCGCGAAGCGTTACGGGGAGTAATCCGCGGAGTTCGTCGCCAGCAGCGAAAGCCGCAGCAATTCCTGGGTATGCGCCCGACCCGTTAGTTCCATAATCTATCTTATGCGACTTTCCGGTGTGGCCACAGAGATGTCGAAAGCGCTGCGTCATACAGCCCTGCTCGCTAGCCGCACGGAGCTGTTGCGCATTAACGGGTACGAACAGGAGTCGTCCCTCATTGCGGCAGCAAGTGCTCGGAACTCAACCGCCGAACCTCGCGTTGGCCTGCTGAGCGGTTTGAGGACCTTTGCATGCGTTCACGGCTTGAGTTGGCGAGCGGCACGGAATTGTCTTTCCTCACGGCTGGAGAGCCCTCCAAACCGGCTCTTCTGCTTCTTCACGGTTTTCCGAGTTCCTCCAGGACCTTTCGCCACGTTATTCCCGCATTGTCGAAGGTGGCTTATGTGGTTGCTCCCGACATGCCTGGGTTCGGCATGTCCGATGCTCTGTCCGAGCCGTCTTTTGATGGTTTTGCCGATGCGATCTCGGAGTTGCTCGGCCACCTCTCGGTCTGCTCGCGCTACATCTACCTGCATGACTTTGGCGCGCCGGTCGGCCTGCGGATAGCCATGCAGGCTCCCGATGCGGTGTTGGGCTTGATCGTCCAGAACGCCAACGCGCATCGGAGCGGAATGGGGCCATCATGGAAGGCGACGCAGGACTTTTGGGCCAATCCGAATCGCGACAATGAAGCGAAAGCCACCGCGCATCTGACCTTCGAGGGCACGCGCGATCAGTATGTGGCAGGTGTTCCCGACGATGTGGCCGCACAAATTCCGCAGGAGAACTGGGAGGAAGACTGGCGCGTGATGCAGCGCCCCGGAGGCATCGAGACGCAGCGCGCGCTTATTGCGGACTATGGCAACTACGTCGCTGGTTTCGACGCGATTGCGGACTATCTGCAGCGCCGGCAGCCTCGCGCCCTGATGCTGTGGGGTCGGCATGACACGTTCTTTGACCTGGCAGAGACGCTATCATGGATGCAGGCCCTGCCGAGGATGGAAGCACACATTCTCGACGGGCCTCATTTCCTGCTGGAAACGCATGCCAACCAAGCTGCGTCGTTGATGGTCGACTTCCTGGAACGGCAATAGAACAGTCCTTGAGGTCTGGCCGGCCCGAACGCGGCCGACGCCTGGGCTACATTGTCCGGCATCAATGTTCTGGCCACTGCCTGTCGGCCATTTCCGCTCGGCACCGTCTCGCTTGCCTGGCGCTACGGCAGCCGCTTTGTCACGGCCCGCGAGGTTCACGCCCAGGGCGTCGAAGCCGCTTTGCGGCACATTCCGGAAGGCGCGCGTGTCGTCGTCACTTTCGACTCCGACAGCCTCGATCCATCGATCATGCCGGGAGTGGCCGCGCGCACGCCCGGCGGCCTCACCTACACGCAAGCGATCGATCTGATCGCAGGCCTCGGCAAGCGGGCGAGGATTGCTGGATTCGACCTTGTCGAGCTTTATCCTCCCGCCGATATTGACGGCGTGTCGGCGCTCACGGCCGCCCGTCTTCTTGTCAACGTGATCGGCGCCATTGTCCGGCAGACCGGCTGAGATCCGATCGGATGGTCTAGAAAAAGCTGTTCAGAAATGCCGATGCCTCGTCTGAAACACCAACGATCTTGTTGGTCGCCTGGCGGTAGAATTTGAAGTTGAGCTCGGTCTCGGGCCGGCCGTCCTTCCAATCCTTGAAGCGCTTGAGCTCATCGCGACCCAAGCGTCTCGTTGCCATGGCGGTGCGGTGGACGGCAACGCTGACGCGCGGCGTCTGCCGTACGAGATCGGAGCGTCTTGGGATAGCCGCCGAGGAGGTCACGACGCCGCGTGCGACAAGCCCCTGCCCGCCTTCGTTCTCGCTGGCGAACAGGAAGATGATGTCGCCCTCGGCGATGCGCTTGCCGCCATACATGGTTTTCTGGGCGGCGAACACGAACGTCTCCGCTGCCGGGTCCTCGATTTCGGTCTTGATGGCGTATGCCATGCCCTACGGTCCCCGGCTGAGGCCTATCCGGTAACTCAGCACGCGCCGGCCGGCCGGCTCGATCAGCATGACGCCCGGCTTGTCGGCGAATTCGCCGTCGAAATCGACGGGACTGGCGATGCCGTGCCAGGGCTCGATGCACAGGAAGGGCGCGCCGCCGGGCTTGGACCAGATGCCCAGCTCGTTGAAACCCTGCCAGGACACCTCGATCGCCGGCCCCCGCGCCGCGGCATAGCGCACACTGGTGCTGGCCGGCTTGTCGAGGATGACGGCGTCATCGTCGAACAGTTTTTCGGAAAGCGGCAACGTCTTTCCCTCGATGGGTGTCGGTTGCAGGTCCGGCAGCAGCAGGCCGTCCTTCAGGCGGCGGACCGGCGACGGTTCATTGTCGGCGAAGGTCAGCCGGTAGGCCTCCTTGGGTAGTTCCGGCAGCAGCGGCCAGTTGAACGCCGGATGCGCGCCGATCGAGGCGGGCAGCGGCTCGTCGCCCGTGTTGGCGATCTCGAAGGTCACGCCGAGCTGCCGGGGTTTCAGCTCGTAGCCGATGGCGAGGCGAAAGGCGAAGGGATAGTGCGTTCGCGTCTCGGCATCATCCGTCAGCACCAATGTGCAGGAGGTCGGCCCCTGCTCCGCCCAGGCAAAGCGCCGGTCGCGGGCAAAGCCGTGCTGCGTCATCGGATGGGTTTGGCCGCGATGCCGCAGCTGGTCGCCCTTGAGCCGGCCGACGATCGGGAACAGGACCGGCGAATGACGGCGCCAGACGGGGCCTGCCTGCCACAGAAGCTCGGTGCCGTCGCCATCGCGCAGCGAGACCAGCTCGGCCCCCTGCCCGACGACGGTCGCCGAAATGCCGTCAGCATGAAGCGTCAGTTGTTCCATTGCGTCCTCGCGGCTGGCTGGTCTGGCCGGCAGGCTAGCAAAAGGCCGCGCGTGAACTCAAGCGCGGCAGGCAGATCGCACCTTGGTCCTGGACGCCTTGGTGCGCAATCGACAAAAAATGGCCGGAGGTTTCCCTCCGGCCACGCCGAGGTCAGCAGTGTTGCCTGCTACGGTCCGGCTTATTCGCGCTCACCGGTGAAATTCAAGAGCAGCTGGAAGATGTTGATGAAGTTCAGATAGAGCGAGAAGGCGCCGAAGACGGCGAGCTTGTGCTGCGATTCCGCGTCGAAATTCTCCGCATACTGCTCCTTGATCGTCTGCGTGTCCCAGGCGGTCAGGCCGACGAAGACGGCAATGCCGATCACCGAGATGGCGAACTGCAGCGCGGTCGAGCCGAGGAACAGGTTGACCAGGCTGGCGATGACCACGCCGATCAGGCCCATGATCAGAAAGGACGAGAACTGCGTCAGGTCGCGCCTGGTCGTGTAGCCGTAGAGGCTGGTGGCGCCGAACATCGTGGCGGCGATGAAGAAGGTGCGCGCGATGCTGGTCGAGGTGAAGACCAGGAACACCGAGGCGAGCGAAAGGCCCATCACTGCGCAGAAGGCCCAGAACATCGCCTGCGCGCCCGAGGCCGACATGGTCTGCATCCTGAACGAGAAGAGCATGACGAAGGCGAGCGGCGCCAGCATCACCACCCATTTCAGTGGGCTGGAGAAGATCGGCACATAGAGCGCGGGTGTCGAGGCCACGAAGAAGGCGACGAGGCCGGTGACGACGAGGCCGAGGCCCATATAGTTGTAGACGCGCAGCATGTGCTTGCGCAGGCCCTGGTCATAGACGGCTCCGGCCTGCACGCCGGCGCCCGTTCGGTATCCCAGATTGGGGCTGTTCATTTGGTTCTCCTTGGTTCTCGGTAGAGGGTCTGTTTTCAGTAGAGCGTTCTGGCGAGTTTCTCGGCGGCATGGTCGAGATTGCCGGCGTCGCTGCGTCCGACCACGGCATAGGCGACCTCGCCGATCTGGAAATACGCAGTCGAAATGTCATTGGAGGGCGCGACCGTGGGCTTCACGACGTCGAACGTGCCGGGCCTGATGGCGAACAGCGAGACGAGACCGAGATCCTTGGTCTCGACCGCCACCTCGACGCTCGGCCCGAATTGCGAGGGGTAGACCTGGACGTCGCGGATCTTCCAGTCGTCGGGCAGCGACGGCATGACGATCGCGGTGGCGGCGCGGATCTCGTCGGCATCGTAGCCCGGCGCCTCCTGCTGCGACGGCATCGTCTCGCGCACCAAAGTCGTGCGGTGCGCCCTGACCGCATCCTCGACATAGGCCGGCGGCTGCGTCGAGGCGACCACCTTGGTCACCGCGATCGGCCCGAAAATGCCGTTGGCCAGCCAGCCCGCCGCGACCAGCACGGCCGCGGCCGCGGCCCGCTGCAGCACGGCAAGGATACGCCCCCTGGCAAGTGCCCTTTCCAGCCGCCGCGCCGCTTCTGTCGTGGCCGGACGCGCCATGCCGATGGGGCCCGCAAGCGCGACTCGCAGTTCGTCGCGCGTCCTCAAATCGGACATCACGCGCGCCGCCGCTTCCGGGCGCGCGGCGAGGAACGCCTCGACCTCTATGCGGCGGGCGACATCCAATTGGTCGTCGACATAGGCGTCGAGGTCGGCATCGGTTACGGGGTCGACAATGGCGGTCATTGATCGTCTCCCACGATCCTGAGATGAGGCCTGGCTTTCGGCGCCGCGCCCTCTTCCACCTCGCGCAGCGCGGCACGCGCGCGGCCGATGCGCGACATCAGCGTTCCGAGCGGCACGCCGATGACTTCGGCGGCCTGCTGATAGGATAGCCCTTCGATGGCGACGAGGTGCAGGGCGGAGCGCTGTTCCTCCGGGAGCGAGAAAAACGCTTCCCGGACCTGGGACAGGCGCACCGCATGGTCCTGCGATGCCGGCACGCTTTGGTCGGCAACGAAGCCGGCCTGTTCGATGCGCGCCGCCTCGGAGCGGCGCGAGCGCATGCGGTCGATGAAGATGTTGTGCACGATCGCCAGAAGCCAGGCACGCAAATTGCCGCCCGAGCGAAAGGTCGCGCGTCGCTCATAGGCGCGCACCAGCGCGTCATGGACGAGATCCTCGGCGTCGGCGCTGTCGCGCGTCAGCGAGCGCGCGTAGCGCCGCAGCGACCCCAACTGCCCAACGATGTCGAAGCGTGCCATCGACCGTTTCATGCCCTGTTTACGGAGCATGTAGGGATTTTAATCCCCTGCCCGGCATTTCTTTTCGTGCCGCCCGTGTCTGAGGAAACCGCTGGCGCCGCGGGGTCGATTTGCGTATCAATCCGCCGCCATTGGAGTCCTTTTCGATGTTCGAGACCCTGCAGCCCGCCCCCGCCGACAAGATCCTTGCCCTGATCGGCCTCTATCGCAACGACCCGCGGCCCGGCAAAGTCGACCTCGGTGTCGGCGTCTACAAGGACATCGACGGCAGGACGCCGGTGATGCGCGCCGTGCGCGAGGCCGAGAAGCGGCTGCTGGCCAGCCAGGACACCAAGACCTATCTCGGCCTTGCCGGCGATACCGGCTTCAACGCCGCCATGATCAAGCTCGCCTTCGGCGAGAAGGCCGACCCTTCGCGCATCCGCGCGGCACAGGCGCCGGGCGGATCCGGCGCGCTCAGGCTGGCGGCGGAGCTTCTGCAGCGCACGCGCGCCGGCGCGACGGTCTGGCTGTCCGACCCGACCTGGCCGAACCATCTGCCGGTGATGCGCGCCGCCGGTCTGCAAGTCCGCGACTATCCTTATTTCGATGCTGCTTCCGGCGCTGTCCGCTTCGACGAGATGCTGGCGACGCTCAGGACGGCCAACAGCGGCGATGTCGTGCTGCTGCATGGCTGCTGCCACAACCCGACCGGCGCCAATCTCAATGCCGCGCAGTGGGCCAAGGTCGCCGATGTGCTGCTGGAGCGCGGCCTGTTGCCGTTCGTCGACATTGCCTACCAGGGTTTTGGCGAGGGCCTCGACGCAGACGCCGCCGGTCTGCGGCTCTTGGCCGGCAAGGTGCCGGAAATGGTCATCGCCTCGAGCTGCTCGAAGAATTTCGCCGTCTATCGCGACCGCGTCGGCGCCGCGATGATCATGGCCAAGGACGGCGCCCAAGCCGACGTGGCGATGAGCCAGATGCTGGCGGCGGCGCGCGTGCTCTATTCGATGCCGCCGGACCATGGCGCGGCAGCCGTGCGCATGGTGCTGGAGGACGCCAGCCTGAGAAAGGATTGGGAGACGGAGCTCGAGGAGATGCGGCTGCGCATGCTCAGGCTGCGCGTCGCCTTCGCCGAAGCCCTCAGGCGTCAGTCCAACTCCGATCGCTTCGATTTCGTCGCCAGCCATCGCGGCATGTTTTCGCGGCTCGGCTTGACCGAGGCGCAAGTCGAACGCCTGCGCACCGAGCACGCCGTCTATATGGTCGGCGACAGCCGCATCAACGTGGCCGGCCTGCCGGAGGACGGCATGGACGACCTCGCCAAGGCGATCGTTTCGGTGCTTGACTGAGGCTGTGGACAACTCGTTTCAGTGTCCGGCCAGGATTGGTCGGACGCTGACCGCAGGATAGGCTCAATTCATGAAGCCCTCCAAAGACATTTCCCGGCTGATCGAGATCATGGCAGCGCTGCGAGCGCCGAAGACCGGCTGCCCCTGGGATATCGAGCAGAATTTTACGACCATCGCGCCCTACACGATCGAGGAGGCCTATGAAGTGGCCGACGCGATCGCGCGCGGCGATTTCGACGATCTGCGCGAGGAATTGGGCGATATGCTGCTGCAGGTCGTCTACCACGCGCAGATGGCCGAGGAGATCGGCGAGTTCGCTTTCGGCGATGTCGTCGAGGCCATCACCACCAAGATGATCCGCCGCCATCCGCACGTCTTCGGCGACGAGAAGGCGCGCAGCGCCGGCATGGCCAAGGGCATGTGGGAGAAGATCAAGGCGGTTGAAAAAGCCGAGAAGCGCGACGCCCGGCTCGCGCGCGGGCTCGATCCGGAAGATCACGGCAAAGGCTATCTCGACAGCGTCCCGGTCGCGCTCCCTGCCCTGACGCGCGCCCTGAAGCTGCAGGAGAAGGCAGCGCGCGTCGGCTTCGACTGGAGCGAGGCAGCCTCGATCCTCGACAAAATAGAGGAAGAGATCGGCGAATTGCGCGAGGCGCTCGCCACCGGTGACGCGGCACCGATCAAGGACGAGTTCGGCGACATGCTGTTTGCCGTCGTCAATCTCGGCCGCCACCTCAAGCTCGATTCGGAAGCGGCGCTCAGCGGCACCAACGACAAGTTCCGCTCGCGCTTTCACTATCTCGAGCAAGCTTTGGAGGCTTCGGGCGGTTCACTGGAGAAGGCAACGCTCGACGAAATGGAAGCGCTCTGGCAGCAGGCCAAAAGCGCCAAGGAATCAGCCGATTAGCTGCCCTTGCGATGCAGGCGGCTCTCGATTTCCCGCCTGGCGCTATGCGTGGCCGTGAGCGAGAGGGTGACGCTGCCGTCCTCATTGTCGGTGCGCGAAACGACGTCGCCGTTGCGGTAGAGCCAGTCGACCTGGCCGAGTTGAGCCGGGCTCAACGTCACGGTCATCGTTTCCAATTCGCCCGACACCCGCGTTTCGATGAGCGCTTTCAGCGTGTCCAGTCCTTCGCCGGTCACCGCTGAAATGGCTATCGGCGGAGACTTGCCGCTTGCCCCTTCGTCAAGCAGCCGCTCGCGATTACCTTCGTCGAGCAGATCGATCTTGTTCCAGACCTCGATCACGCGGTTCGCGTCGGCGGCGTCGACACCAAGATCGCCGAGGATGCGTTCGACGTCCTCGGCCTGGGCGGCCGTGTCCGGATCGGAGATGTCACGCAGATGAAGCACCAGATCCGCCTCGACGACTTCTTCCAACGTCGCCCGGAAGGCTGCCACCAGATGCGTCGGCAAATCGGAGATGAAGCCCACCGTGTCCGACAGGATGACCGGCGTGCCGTGCGGCAGCCGCACGCGCCGCAACGTCGGATCAAGCGTTGCGAACAGCATGTCCTCGGCCAGCACCCCTGCCCCGGTCAACCGGTTGAACAGCGTCGACTTGCCGGCATTGGTGTAGCCGACGATCGCCACCACCGGGAAAGGCACCTTCTTGCGCTTGGCGCGGTGCAGGTCGCGTGTGCGCCGCACCGTTTCCAGCTCGTGCTTCAGCTTGGTGATCTTGTCCTGCAGGATGCGACGGTCGGATTCGATCTGGGTTTCGCCGGGACCGCCGAGGAAGCCGGCGCCGCCGCGCTGCCGCTCGAGGTGGGTCCAGCTCCGCACCAGGCGGCCCTTCTGGTAGTTGAGATGGGCGAGCTCGACCTGCAGCGTGCCTTCCTTGGTGCGCGCCCGCTCGCCGAAGATCTCGAGGATGAGCCCGGTGCGATCGAGCACCTTGGCGTTCAGTTCCTTTTCGAGATTGCGCTGCTGCACCGGGGTCAGCGGATGGTCGACAATGACCAGTTCCGCCTTGCGTTCCTTCACGATATCCGCGAACTCGGCCACCTTGCCGCTGCCGAGCAGCGTGGCCGGCCGCGGATCGGCAACCGTCACCACCGCGGTGTGAACCGGGTTGAGATCGATGGCGCTGGCAAGGCCGACCGCTTCGTCGTGGCGTGCATCCGCCGAACGGCTCAGACGCGGGCGACTCGTCTCATCGTCGCCGCGCGGCTGGCGGGTAAGCACCGGCACAATGACAACGGCCCGGGTCGGATCCTTGGATTCCGGCCCGAGTTGATGTCCTTGTTTCCCGCGAACGCTGCGGTCCGCGTCCTTATCACGTGCCAATCAGGCGCCCTGGCTTTCCTCGCCATCGAACATCTGAACCGGCTGGCTCGGCATGATCGTGGAAATGGCGTGCTTGTAGACGAGCTGGGAGTGCCCGTCACGCCGCAACAACACACAAAAATTGTCGAACGAAGTGACGACACCGGTCAGCTTCACACCGTTGATGAGGAAGATGGTAAGTGGATTTTTGCTCTTGCGAACTGAATTCAGGAACAGGTCCTGAAGGTTTTGCGATCGTTCCGCCATTTTTCTTGTCTTTCGCCGATCCCCTTCGGTTTGCGGGCCAATGCGCCAAATTACGCGGCACCTGTCAAGCGAGCAAACCCCCTCTTGCCGACACAATGGCAAGCAGAATGAGATAGTTGAGGTTAATTCCAGTTGTGCGGTTATCAGGCTGGACTTTTTTCCGCAACGTCAAAAAAGGCCTGCCGCAACGAAAGTGTCATGGAACCAGGATGTCCATTTGCGATCGGCGCGCCGTCAATTTCGACCACCGGCATGGCGATTGTCGTCGCCGAACTGATGAACGCTTCCCTGGCCGCCTTGGCCTCGGTGACCGAAAAACCACGTTCTTCGATCTTGAGGCCGAGCTTTGCGGCGACGTCGAAAAGCGTCGTGCGGGTGATGCCGCGCAGGATGCCGTGCTCGGCCGGCCGGGTCACCAAGACGCCGTCCCGGGTGACGATCCAGGCGTTGGACGAGCCGCCTTCCTTGACGTTGCCGTCGGTGTCGACGAACCAGGCTTCCTGGGCGCCGGCTTCCTTGGCCTTCTGCTTGGCGAGCACATTGGGCAAGAGGCCCGTGCTCTTGATGTCGACGCGGTCCCAGCGATTCTCAGGCACCGTGATGACCTTGATGCCGGCTTCCACCCGCTTCGCCGCCGCGGCCGGATCGGCCTTTCTGGCGGTTATGACGAGGGAAGGCCTCGTGCCTGCCGGCGGAAACACGAACTCACGGCTGGCGACGCCGCGTGTCACCTGCACATAGACAAGGCCGTTGATAACGCCGTTGCGATTGACCACCTCGCGCAGCAGCATCGGCAGGACGCCTTCCGAGACCGGCCAGGCGATCGACAGTTCCTTCAGCGAGCGCTTGAGCCGGGCAAGATGGCGCGGCATGTCGACGATATGGCCGCGCGCCACTTCGCAGACCTCATAGACGCCGTCCGCGAACTGGTAGCCACGGTCCTCAATATGGACGCTGGCTTGGGCATGGACGACATAGCGCCCGTTGACATAGGCAATGCGCGGCATGGGCATCCTCAGGGAAATATCAGGCTTTCTTAGGCGATTCCGCCCCTGCCGTAATGAACAATCGCGTGGGCCAAGCCGGCCCCCCTGGCAAGCCGGCCCTGGGGAGTCTTACGCAATTCCGGACGGACAGCTACGGCGAAACCGCCGAGCCTAACCGCTGCGCACCTTTCCTGGAATTGCTTTACACACCCAGCGACTTCAGCTTGCGGTGGAGCGCCGAGCGTTCCATGCCGATGAACTCGGCCGTCTTCGAGATGTTGCCGCCGAAGCGGTTGATCTGGGCGATCAGATAGTCCTTCTCGAATTGCTCGCGGGCCTCGCGCAACGGCAGCGCCATGATGTGCTGGTCCGACTGGTTGGGCGTGCGTGGCATCACGTCGCCGATCTCGGAGGGCAGAAGATCCGCGGTGATCGGCGCATCGGCCTCTTCGCCGCGCGCCAGAATCATCAATCGCTCGACATTGTTGCGCAGTTGGCGAACGTTGCCCGGCCAGTTATGCGCCTGCAGCACGGCCAGCGCATCGTCGCCGATGCGGCGCGGCTTGATGCCGGCCTGGCGCGCGATCTGCTTCATGAAATTGTCGACGAGATAGGGAATGTCCTCGCGCCGCTCGGCGAGCCCCGGCACGATGACCGGAACCACCGCCAGGCGATGGTAAAGGTCCTCGCGGAAGCGGCCGTCGGCGATCATCGCTTCGAGATTCTGCGAGGTCGAAGAGATGATGCGGACATCGACCTTGACGCGCTTGGTGCCGCCTACCCGCTCGAATTGCTGCTCGACCAGCACGCGCAGGATCTTGTTTTGCGTTTCGCGTGGCATATCGGCGACTTCGTCGATGTAGAGGATGCCGCGATGCGCCTCTTCCAGCGCGCCGACCTTGCGCTCGGTGCCGTTCGATTCTGTGCCGAACAGCTCGATCTCCATGCGTTCGGGCGTGATGGTGGCCGCGCTCAGCGTCACGAACGGACCGGTCTTGCGCGACGAAAGCGTGTGGATGGCGCGCGCCGTCAGTTCCTTGCCGGAGCCTGAGGGACCGACGATCATGACGCGGCTGTTGGTGGGCGCGACGCGCTCGATGGTCTGCCGCAGCTGGCTCATCGCCGACGACATGCCGATCAGGTCGAAGGTCTCGCCGCTGCGCTGCTTGAGGTCGGAAACCTCACGCCGCAGCTTGGACGTCTCCAGCGCGCGCTCTGCGACCAGGATGAGGCGATCGGCCTTGAACGGCTTCTCGATGAAGTCGTACGCGCCGCGCCGGATGGCCGACACCGCCGTCTCGATGTTGCCGTGGCCGGAAATCATCACCACCGGCATGTTCGGGTGCATGGTCTTGATCTCGTCGAGCAACGCCAGGCCGTCGAGGCGCGAGCCCTGCAGCCAGATGTCGAGGAAAATCAGCCGCGGCGCGCGATCGGCGATTGCCGCGAGCGCGCTGTCGGCATCATGCGCCGTGCGTGTTTCATGACCCTCGTCGCTCAGGATACCGGCGACAAGTTCGCGGATGTCTTCCTCGTCATCGACGATGAGAATGTCAGACGCCATTACCGACCTTTTCAGTTTCTCTTTCGTGTTCGCTTCGACCTTCACCGCGTGGCGGCGCGGCTACGATCATCGCCGGGGGCAGGATGATCGAGATCATCGCGCCCCGGCCGCCATGGAAATCCGCTGGCGCGTCGTGCAATTCGAGACGGCCGCCATGGTCTTCCACGATCTTCTTGACGATAGCGAGACCAAGCCCGGTGCCCTTCTCGCGTGTCGTCATATAGGGCTCGAGAAGCCTTTGGCGATTCTCGCGCGGCAGCCCCTTGCCGTTATCGATAACGTCGATTCGTATGGCGCCATCTTGGCGCCCGGCCTGAATCCGGATTGTGCCGTCCGAACGGTCTTGCGCATCAAGTCCGTCGATCGCCTCGGCCGCGTTCTTGATGACGTTGCCGAAGGCCTGCGCCATCAGGCGGCTGTCGAAAGTGCCTTTCAACGGCTCGCTGCCGAAATCACGTTCGAAGGCGATGTCGGAGCGGCTGACCTCGACCAGGAAGGACGCCTCGCGCAGCGATTCACGCAGGTCGATAGCCTTCATCTCGGGCTTCGGCATGCGGGCAAAGGCCGAGAACTCGTCGACCATGCGGCCGATGTCCTCGACCTGGCGGATGATGGTATCGGTGCACTGGTCGAAGACCTCCCGGTCCTCGGTAATGACCTTGCCGTAGCGGCGCTTGATGCGCTCGGCCGAAAGCTGGATCGGCGTCAGCGGGTTCTTGATCTCATGCGCGATGCGCCGCGCGACGTCGGCCCAGGCCGACGAGCGCTGCGCCTGGACGAGATCGGTGATGTCGTCGACCGTGACCACGTAGGATTTCTCTTCCTCGCCGTCGTCAGCGGCTTCGACGGTGACCTGGACATTGAAGGTGCGCTCCAGACCGCTGCGGAAGAAGGTTACCTGCTCGCGATAGACCGGCTTGCCGGACTGCCGCCCGATCTCGAAGACGCGGCCGACAAGCGGCAGGACCGCTGAAAGGTTCTGGCCGAGCGTCGCATTTGCCGAAATCGCCAGCATGGTTTCGGCCGAGCGATTGACGATGGTGATGATGCCGTAAGGGTCGACGCCGATGACGCCGGCGGTGACACCGGCCAGCACGGCCTCGGAGAAGCGCCGCCGCTCGTCGATCAGATCCTTGGCCGAGAGCAGTTCGTTGCGCTGCGATTTGAGCTCCAGGATCATGTTGTTGAAGGTCTCGCCGAGCGAGGCGACGTCGCCATCGGACTGGCGCACCGGAACGGCAGCGTCGAGATTGCCGGTCGCCACCTCATCGGCGGCGCCGATCAGCTGGCGGATCGGCCGCACGATCCGGTCGGCGACCGCGATGCCGGTCCAGATAGCCGAGAGCGTGATGATCAGCGTGAGCGACAGATAGGGCAGCGCGAAGGCGACCTGCGAGGTCCGGCGGTTGTCCTCGAGATTGCGGTATTCGTCGGTGTTGGACCTGACGATCTGGCGCGCCTTGATCACGTCGGGATCGACGAGCCGGATCGTATACAGGTAAAGCCCTTCGATCTCCCGCAGCTTGATGATGGCGCCCATGATGTTGCGGGTGCGCGGCTCGATCAGCACCGGCTTGCCGTCGGACGCGGTGTCGACAGCGCCCGAGGGCGGCTCTGGCATGGGGAAATCGGCATCGGTCTTGGCGTTCATGACGAACGAGCCATCCGGCTTGATCAGGGCCGCATGCGCCAGTCCGCGCCCGACGGCTTCCTTGTTCAACAGGTCGAGGAAACCGCCCCGGTCGAGGCCGTAGAGCGTGCGCGAGGCATCGAGATCGTACGCCATGGACAATGTCGTGCCCTGCAGGTTGCGCGCGTTCTCCTGCACATAGGCGTCGGCAATCGACAGCGACGAGTTGACGATCGTCTTGGTGCGGATTTCGAACCAGCGGTCGAGGCCGATGTCGAGCGTGATCGAGGCGATGATCGCCACCATGATGGCCGGAATGGCGGCAACCAGCGCGAACATGGCGACGATGCGCACATGCAGCCGCGAGGCGGCCCTGCCATGGCGCCGCGCGAGGACGATGCGGCGCACCTCGCGGGCGATCAAGGCGATGAGGAACAGGACAAAGACGGCATTGGCCGCGATCAAGGCCCAGGTCGCGTGGGCCGTCGGCGCGATCGGCGTTGCGCCGACCAGGATCGCGAACGAGATCGCCGCCGTGATCATCGCGCCGGCAATCGCGACGACGCCGGGCAACGCCAGCAACCGTCGCCCGTCGCGCGCGCCGGTCTGGTTGAAAAGCGGTTGGTTCAGAGTCGGAGCCTCAGCTGCCATGTCGCGGTACAGAGTCGATCATCGCGTCGGATGTATGCAACGCATTGTGGCGATTATGCAACAAGTGTGGCCGGGAAGATAATCTTTCCCAGACAAAATTCACCGAGGTGACGAGGTGACGCTACGGCTGCCTGGCCGATTTGTAGACGTTGACGCCGAGTTCGCGGATCTTCTTGCGCAGCGTGTTGCGGTTGAGCCCCAAAAGTTCCGCCGCCTTGATCTGGTTGCCGCGCGTCGCCGTCATCGAAGCCAGCACCAGCGGATACTCGACCTCGGCAAGGATGCGCTGGTAGAGCCCGGCCGGCGGCAATTCGCCGGCGAAAGAGGCGAAATATCGCTGCAGGAAGTGCTCGACTGCCTGGCCGATCGACAGATCGTCGGGGATGAGCGCGCCGCCGTCGGGCACGACCGGCCTTTCGCCCGTTTTCAGCTCGGATTCAATGATTTCCGACGAAATTTCGTCCTGCGAGTAGAGGGCGGCCAGCCGGCGCACCAGGTTTTCCAGCTCGCGCACGTTGCCCGGCCAGGGGTAGCGCTTCATGAGCTCGATGCCGCCGGACGAAATGCGCTTGGTCTGCAAGCCCTCGCTGGCGCCCTGCTTGAAGAAGTGCCGCACCAGATCGGGGATGTCCTCGGAACGCTCGCGCAGCGCCGGCAGCCTCAGCGGTACGACATTGAGGCGATAGAACAGGTCCTCGCGGAAGAGGCCCTGGTTGATGAGCGTGCGCAGATCCTTGTTTGTAGCCGCGACGATACGCACGTCGGTCTTGATCGGCGTGCGGCCGCCGACCGTAGTGTATTCGCCCTGCTGCAGCACGCGCAGCAGCCGGGTCTGCGCTTCCATCGGCATGTCGCCAATCTCATCGAGGAACAGCGTGCCGCCCTCGGCCTGTTCAAAACGGCCGCTGGAGCGGTTCTGCGCCCCGGTGAAGGCGCCCTTCTCGTGGCCGAACAGTTCCGATTCGATCAGGTCGCGCGGAATCGCCGCCATGTTGATGGCCACGAACGGGCCGCCGCGGCGGCGGCCATATTCATGCAGCGCGCGCGCCACCAGCTCCTTGCCGGTGCCTGACTCGCCGCTGATCATGACCGTGAGGTCGGTCTGCATCATGCGCGCCAGCATGCGGTAGATATCCTGCATGGCGGCGGATCGACCGACCAGCGGCATCGTCTCCGGCTGGTCTTCCGCGCGGGCATCGAGCTTCGGCCGCTTCGGCTCGGCCAGCGCCCGGTTGACGATGTTGAGCAGCTCCGTCAGGTCGAACGGCTTCGGCAGATATTCGTAGGCGCCGGTCTCGGAGGCGCGGATGGCGGTCATGAACGTGTTTTGCGCGCTCATGACGATGACCGGCAGCTCGGGCCGCGCCTTCTTGATACGCGGCAGCATGTCGAAGGCGTTTTCGTCCGGCATCACCACATCGGTGATGACGAGATCGCCCTCGCCCGCCGCGACCCAGCGCCACAGCGTCGAGGCGTTGGAGGTGACGCGCACCTCGTGGCCGACCCGCGACAGCGCCTGGTTGAGCACGGTGCGGATGGCCGCATCGTCGTCGGCGACGAGAATATTGCCGCGAGCGGTCATGTGCGGTCTCCTTCAGCTTCCTCGCCTGCGCCGGGCGCGGTCTCCTTCCAGGCCGGAAGCAGGATGCGGAATGTCGTCCCGCGCGGCGTCGAATCGCATTCGATGATGCCGCCATGCTCGCCGACGATCTTGGCTACCAGCGCCAGCCCAAGTCCTGAGCCATTGGGCTTGGTGGTGATGAACGGATCGAACAGGATCGGCAGGATGTCCTCGGAGACGCCGGGCCCGTTGTCATGCACGCAGAACTCCAGCGGCAACGAAACGCGGTCCTGCGTGCCGGGCACGGAAACGCGGATGCCAGGGCGGAAAGCCGTCGAGAGCATGATCTCGCCCTGCGGGTCGGCGCCGATCGCCTCGGCGGCGTTCTTCACCAGATTGAGGAAGACCTGGATCAGTTGGTCGCGATTGGCGAAGACCGGAGGCAATGATGGATCATATTCCTCCAAGATCTTGATCCGCCTTGCAAAACCATTCTTGGCAATCGCCTTCACATGATCGAGCACGACGTGGATGTTGACCGGATAGCGCTCGATCGGCCGCTCGTCGGAAAACACCTCCATGCGGTCGACCAACGAGACGATGCGGTCAGTCTCGTCGGTGATCAGGCGGGTCAGCGCGCGGTCCTCGTCGGAAGCGGAAAGCTCGAGTAGCTGGGCGGCGCCGCGGATGCCGGAGAGCGGGTTCTTGATCTCATGCGCCAGCATGGCGGCCAGGCCGGTGACGGAGCGCGCGGCACCGCGATGCGTCATCTGGCGATCGATCTTGTCGGCCATCGACCGTTCCTGGAACATGACCACGATCGAGCCGGGAAACTCCGTCACCGGCGCGACATAGAGGTCGACCATCTTCTCGATGCCGAGGCGCGGCGACGAGACGTCGACGCGGTATTCGTTGACCGGCGCGCGGCGTTCGCGCACCTGGTCGACCAGCGTCAGCAGGGGGCTGCCGAACGGCACCAGCTTGGACAGCGTGTTGCGGGCGAGCATGGTCGCGCTGGAGCGGAAGAAGTCCTCGGCATCGGCATTGGCAAAAGTGATAAAGCCGTCGAGGTCGACCATGATGACCGGGCGGCGGATGGTGTTGAGCACGATATTGGCGGCATCCGCCATATTGGCCGGCTGGGGAACGTTGGCCTTCATGCCGCGCTCCGCAGGCTGATCGAGGACAAGCTGTCAGTGAACGCGCGGCGCAGCTCGGCGACGACTTCCCGCGGGTCGAAGGAAGTCAGAATGCGTTTGCGCTGCTCGGCTGAAACATCGGCCGTATGGCGGTCAAGATACCAGCCGAGATGCTTGCGCGCCTGGCGCAGGCCGCTTTCGATACCGTAGAGCGAGAGCATGTCCTCGTAGTGGGACACGACGTAGTCGGCGAGCGCCCGCGGCATGCGCGGAATTGCTTGCGCGCTTGCACCGGCGGCGGTTGTGGCAATGTCGCCGGCGATCCATGGTGCGCCATAGTGCGCGCGGCCGATCATCACCGCGTCTGCTCCGGACTGTTCGAGGATTGTCGCCGCCTCTTCCGGCGAGCCGACATCGCCATTGGCCACCACGGGTATCGATACAGCTTCCTTGACGCGCGCGATGGCGCGCCAATCGGCCTTGCCCTGGTAGAACTGGCAGCGCGTGCGGCCATGCACTGTCACCATCTTGACGCCGGCCTGTTCGGCGCGGCGCGCCAGCCTCGGCGCGTTGAGCGCGCTTTCGTCCCAGCCGAGCCGCATCTTGACCGTCACCGGCACCGAAACGGCGCCGACCACCGCCTCGATCAGCGACAGCGCATGGTCGAGGTCGCGCATCAATGCCGAACCGGCATAGCCGCCGGTCACCTTCTTCGCAGGGCAGCCCATGTTGATGTCGATGATATCGGCGCCCTCGCCCGCCGCTATGCGTGCGCCCTCGCCCATATGGACGACCTCGCGTCCGGCCAACTGAACCATATGCACCGGCAGCCCAGAATGGCGGATGCGCAGGTCGCAGCCGGCCCTGCCCTTGGCCAGTTCGCCGCTTGCCACCATTTCCGATACGACCAGCCCCGCGCCATGCGCGTGGGCGCGCTGCCGGAACGGCTCGTCGGTGATGCCCGACATCGGCGCCAGGAAAACGCGATTGCGGATTCTCACGCCGCCGACATCGAGTGGCGATGCCAAAGTGGTCAGTTCAACCATGCACAAAAACCAAGCATGTTCAATCGTTGCACATTCTCTAGCCAGAAATGTGGCATTGTGCAACGCGCAATGACGTCACATTAAGGCGCATTTTGGAAAATGCTGGCCTTCGGCCATCACGCCGACTAGGACCGATCGGAATGAGCGAGGCAAGCGAAAAGCAAACGGCCGGCCCAAGCGGTGGGATCGGGGTGGTGATCGTCGCCGCCGGACGCGGCGCGCGCGCCGGACAGGCCGACGGTCCGAAGCAATATCAGCGCATCGGCGGCCGTGCCGTCATCGCGCATACATTGGATATCTTCCTCTCGCATCCAATGATCGGCCCGGTGATCGTGGCGATCCATGCCGACGATGCTGAACTCTTCCAGCGCGCGGCCGAGGCGCATGGCGATCGTCTTGTCGCCGTGATCGGCGGCCCTTCGCGCCAGGCTTCCGTCCGGCTCGGCCTCCTGGCGCTGAGGGACCAGGCACCCGCAAAAGTGCTGGTGCACGATGCCGTGCGCCCGTTCGTCGACGCCGGGCTGATCGACCGCACCATCGAGGCGATCGGCGAGCGCCAGGGCGCGCTGCCGGCGCTGCCCGTCGCCGATACGCTGAAGCGGGAATCGGCTGCCGGCATGATCGACGAGACGGTGTCGAGAGCCGGCCTTCATGCGGCGCAGACGCCGCAGGGCTTTCCGTTCTGGCCGCTGCTCGCCGCGCACGAAAAGGCGCATCATTTGGGGAAAACGGAATTCACCGACGACGCGGCGATCGCCGAATGGGCGCAGATACCGGTCAAGATCGTTCCGGGATCGCCGGACAACGTCAAACTCACCTGGGCAAGGGATATTGCATTGGCCGACCAGCGGCTCTTGAGCGCGCAGCAGCGCTTCCCGGATATTCGCACCGGCAATGGCTACGACGTGCACGCCTTCGAGCCCGGCGATCATGTAACGCTCTGTGGCGTCGCCATTCCCTACGGGCGAAAACTGTCCGGCCATTCGGACGCCGATGTCGGGCTGCATGCGCTGACCGACGCGTTGCTTGCCACCTGCGGCGCCGGCGACATAGGCACGCATTTCCCGCCGTCCGACCCGCAATGGAAGAGAGCGGCCTCGAAGATCTTCGTCGAGCACGCGGCAAAGCTGGTGCGCGAGCGTGGCGGCCGCATCGCCAATGCCGACATCACGTTGATCTGCGAGGCGCCGCGCGTCGGGCCGCATCGCGCCGCGATGACGGAGGCGCTTTCGGCCATGCTTGGCATCGCGCGCGAGCGTATTTCGATCAAGGCGACAACCAACGAGAAGCTGGGCTTTGTTGGGCGTGGCGAAGGCATCGCCGCGATCGCCACCGCCAGCGTCGTCTACCCGGGAGAGGTGCCGGCATGAGCAACGCCGAACTCGCTATCGCTTTGCTCCAGGCCTGTCAGCAGCGCGGCATCATGCTGGCGACGGCCGAAAGCTGCACCGGCGGCCTGATCATCGCGGCGCTGACCGACATCGCCGGGTCTTCCGCCGTGGTCGATCGCGGCTTCGTCACCTACTCCAACGAAGCCAAGATGGAGATGCTCGGCGTTTCCGCCGCCACGCTTGAGGCACATGGCGCGGTCTCGCGCGAGACGGTGCTTGAGATGGCAGCAGGCGCGCTGGCGCATTCGCAAGCCAGCCTCTCGCTCGCCGTCACCGGCATTGCCGGTCCGGGCGGCGGCTCGACGGACAAGCCGGTCGGCCTTGTCTGGTTCGGGATAGCGCTTGCCGGACAGCCGGTTATCGCCGAGCGGCAGCTGTTCGGTCACAAGGGCCGCGAATTCATCCGGCACGAGACGGTGCGGCACGCGCTGCAGCTTGGGCTGCGCGCGCTCGGTGAGCGTTAGGCTTGCTTCACCCCATAGATGACGTCTGCCCGTTTCTCGAAGGCTTCCGAGAACATGCGGAAGGCGCGATCGAACATCGTGCCCATCACCGCGCCCAGGATGCGGCTCTTAAATTCGTAGTCGATGAAGAAATGCACCTCGCAGCCGCCGCCAGCGGGATCGAAGCGCCAGATATTGCTGAGATATTTGAACGGACCGTCGATGTATTTGACATCGATGGCATGCTCGGCCGGATTGAGCAGCACCTGCGTGGTAAAGGTCTCGCGGATCGCCTTGTAGCCGATGCTCATGTCGGCAACCAGGATGGTGCGGCCGTCGCGCTCCTTGCGAGAGCGCACGGTGAGCGACTCACAGAGCGGCAGGAATTGCGGATAGGCCTCGATGTCGGCAACCAGCGCGAACATCTCTTGCGGCGTGTGCGCAACGCGGCGTGTCGCCTCGAATTTCGGCATTGAAGGTCAGCTGGCCTTCGCGAGCTGCGCCTCGCGCGCCGCGCGCAACCTGGCGAAATCCTCGCCGGCATGATGCGAGGAGCGCGTCAGCGGGCTCGACGCCATCAACAGGAAACCCTTGGTCTTGCCTATCGTCTCATAGGACTTGAACTCGTCCGGCGGGATGAAGCGGATCACCGGATGGTGCTTCTTCGAGGGCTGCAGGTACTGGCCGATGGTCATGAAGTCGACATTGGCCGAACGCAGATCGTCCATCAATTGCAGCACCTCGTTCCGCTCCTCGCCGAGGCCGACCATGATGCCGGATTTGGTGAAGATCGACGGGTCGAGTTCCTTGACCCGCTGCAAAAGCCGGATCGAATGGAAATAACGCGCGCCGGGACGGACCGTCAGGTAATTCGACGGCACGGTTTCGAGATTGTGGTTGAAGACGTCGGGCTTGGCCGCGACCACGATCTCCAGCGCGCCATCCTTGCGCAGGAAGTCGGGCGTCAGGATCTCGATCGTCGTCGAGGGCGTCGCCGCGCGGATGGCGCGGATGACGTCGGCGAAATGCTGCGCGCCGCCATCGGCCAGGTCGTCGCGGTCGACCGAGGTGATGACGACGTGGCTCAGCCCCATCTGCTTGACGGCGTGCGCGACGCGCGCCGATTCATCCGCATCGAGCGCGGTCGGGATACCGGTCGCGACATTGCAGAAGGCGCAGGCGCGCGTGCAGATCTCGCCCATGATCATGAAGGTGGCGTGCTTCTTGTCCCAGCACTCGCCGATATTCGGGCAGCCGGCCTCCTCGCACACCGTCACCAGCTTGTGCGACTTCACGATCTCGCGCGTTTCGGCATAGCCCTTGGAAACCGGCGCCTTGACGCGGATCCAGTCGGGCTTGCGCAGCACCTCCTGGTCGGGCCGGTGCGCCTTCTCGGGATGCCGCGGGCGCGGCCGGTTGGCGATCGTGTCTACGACTGTGACCATCTCAAACCCTTCGCGGCCGCGATTTCGCGAGCCACCTGTCTTTCGTCATCTAGGACTTTTCGAGGCAAAGAAAAAGGCCGTGGCAGCGCATGCCGCCACAGCCTTTTCGCATAGCGGTTCAGCGGCGAACGAGCCGTCCGACGAAGATCAGCAGGCAGGCACCTATGAAGCCGGTTATCAGATAGGCCACCCAGCCGGCACCGAAGGCCCCGATATTGAGGGCCTGCAGGATCGCGTTCAGCACCACGGCGCCGACAATGCCCATGATGATGTTCATGACGATGCCGGTGTTGCTCTTCATGACCATCTCGGCGAACCAGCCCGCCAGACCGCCGACGATGATGGCTGTAATCCAGCCGACGCCATTCATATGCATATGCCAATTCCTCCTCGATCAGGTGAAGATGCATCCGGATACGAACTGCCTTGCCGTCAGCTTTCTCCGGCTGCCGCGAGTGAGTCTCGCCCGACCAATTTAGCATGGATTGACCGTCTATCACCGATTGGTGATCTGTCACCGGTTGGTGACTTGTCATGCGTTCAAAGCGCGGCCATAGGCGTCGAGCACGCTCTCCTTCATCATTTCCGACAAGGTCGGATGCGGGAAGATCGTGTGCATCAGCTCTTCCTCGGTGGTCTCCAGGTTCATCGCCACGACAAAACCCTGGATGAGCTCGGTCACCTCGGCGCCGACCATATGCGCGCCGAGAAGCTGGCCCGTCTTCTTGTCGAAGATGGTCTTGACGAAGCCCTGGTCCTCGCCGAGCGCGATGGCCTTGCCGTTGGCGCTGAAGGGGAAGCGGCCGACGCGGATATCCTTGCCTTCAGCCTTGGCCCTGGCTTCCGTCAAGCCAACGGACGCAACCTGCGGGCTGCAATAGGTGCAGCCGGGGATCTTCAGCTTGTCAATGGCGTGTACGCCCGGGAAATTGGCTATTTTCTCGATGCAGACGACGCCTTCATGCTCGGCCTTGTGGGCAAGCATCGGCGGTCCGGCGACGTCGCCGATGGCGTAGACGCCGGGCACATTGGTCTTGCCGTAGCCATCGACGGCGACGCAGCCGCGGTCCGTCTTCACGCCGAGCGCTTCCAGGCCAAGATTTTCGATGTTGCCCTGCACGCCAACGGCAGAGATCATCCGGTCGGCGGTGATCTTCTCGACCTTGCCGTCCTTCATCTCGACATGCGCGGTGACCGAATTGGCGCCCTTTTCGACCTTGGTTACCTTGGCCTCGAGCAGTATCTTCATCCCCTGCTTCTCGAACTGCTTCTGCGCGAATTTCGAGACCTCGGCGTCCTCGACCGGCATCACCGCCGGCAGCAGCTCGACCACCGTCACATCGGCGCCCATGGTGCGGTAGAAGGAAGCGAATTCGATGCCGATGGCGCCCGAACCCATCACCAGCAGCGATTTCGGCATTTCCTTCGGCACCATCGCCTCGAAATAGGTCCAGATCAGCTTGCCGTCCGGCTCGATGCCGGGCAGCGCGCGCGGCCTTGCGCCGGTCGCGAGAATAATATGCTTGGCAGTGTAGGTGCCCTCGCCCTTGACGCCTTTCGGCACCGGCGGCTGCGGCTCCATCGCCTTCTTCGCGGTCTTCGAAACGACGACCTCGCCCGGTTTGTCACCGGCAGGAGCCTTCGAAAGCTTCGCCTCGCCCCAGATCACGTCGACCTTGTTCTTCTTCATCAGGAAGCCGACGCCGGTGTTCAGCCTGAGCGACACTTTTCGCGAACGGTCGACCACGGCTGATGTGTCGGGGCTGACCTTGCCGCCTTCGAGCTTCAGGCCGTAGTCCTTGAGGTGGTCGGAATAATGCATGATCTCGGCCGAGCGCAGCAGCGCCTTGGTCGGGATGCAGCCCCAGTTCAGGCAGATACCGCCAAGATGCTCGCGCTCGACGATCGCCGTCTTGAAGCCGAGCTGGGCGGAACGCACCGCCGTGACATAGCCGCCGGGGCCTGAGCCGATGATGATGACGTCGTAGGATTCAGCCACGGTTTTTCTTTCTAAGGGTTAGAGTGAGAGCATAATGCGCACGAGCGGCGCCAGAGCCCGGCCGATCCGCCGCGTGTTTTCCGCATCGAGATGGACGCCGTCGAGCGGCGTGGTGGCAGCGACGGTGCCGGCGTCGAAGAAGCCGCAGCCGGCCTCGTCGGCCAGCGCGGAATATTGCGGCGCCAGCCGCTTGGAGGCGTCGTCGCCGCCGGCGAACATTTCCTTGAATTCCGCATTGTCGGTGCGCGTTACCGCTGGCGGAGCGACGATCAGGATCTGCGGCGTATCCCAGTCGAACGGATAGTCGTGGCCGCGCACGATATCGATCAGGCGCTGCATGCCCTGCTTGGCGGCGACCGGATTGCCGTGGATCCACGGCTTCATGTCGTTGGAGCCGAGCATGATGATGACGAGATCGAGCGGCGCATGGCTGGTCAGGACCGTCGGCAGGACGCGGGCGCCATTGCGGTCGGCGCCGGCCAGATGGTCGTCGAAGGCCGTGGTGCGGCCGTTGAGGCCTTCGGCGATGACCTCGACGTCGTCGTCGAGCTCGACCTCGAGCACGCTCGGCCAGCGGTCTGCCAGCGCATGGCGGCCGAGGCTGGCGGCATCATAGCCCCAGGTCAGGGAATCGCCGTAGCACAGAATTGTCTTCACGCCTTCGCCCCGCCTCTACCAAAACCTGTTCGGACATGCCCCACCCGCCAGCGCACGAAGAGCCACTGCACGATCATCGTGACGATGCCTGGCAATATCAGCCCGGCCACCATCGGCCCGTCGCGCTTCATCACATCCTTGCTGGCATCCGTATGGAGCACCAGGCCGACCAGCAGGATGAGCAACACGGCGAATACGATCAGCGACCACTTTCCCGCCTTGGCGACGGCCATGACCGGATCGACCATGAACTGCGCCATGAAGAAGACGACAGTGACGACAGCGGTCCACCAACACCGAGACCATGAAAACGACGATGTATTCTTCCTCGGCACCGGTGGCGACGGCGAGTTCCTGAGCCACCAGCCCGCCGGCGAAGCCGGAAAGGACGAAGGCGAAAAGGCTGGTGAAGAATTTCCGCACCGCCTTTTCCCTTCTTACACCAGCATGCCCATCGGGTTTTCGATCATGCGCTTGAAGGCGCCGAGCAGTTCGGCGCCAAGCGCGCCGTCGACCGCGCGGTGATCAGTCGACAGCGTCACCGACATCACGGTGGCTATTCTGATCTCGCCCTTCTTCACCACCGCACGCTCCTCGCCGGCGCCAACCGCCAAGATCGTCGCATGCGGCGGGTTGATGACCGCGGCAAAGTCCTTGATGCCGAACATGCCCAGATTGGACACAGCGGTGGTGCCGCCCTGATACTCTTCCGGCTTCAACTTGCGGCTCCTGGCGCGGCTGGCCAGGTCCTTCATCTCGTTGGAGATGACCGACAGCGTCTTTTCATCCGCATGCCGGATGATCGGCGTGATCAGGCCGCCGGGGATCGACACCGCGACGCCGACATCGGCGTGCTTGTGCTTGACCATGGCGCTCTCGGTCCACGACGCATTGGCGTCCGGCACAGCCATCAGCGCCATCGCCATCGCCTTGATGACCATGTCGTTGACGGAGAGCTTGTAGGCCGGGGCTTCGCCCTTGTCGGTCTTCCGCATCGGCGCCGCCGCATTCAACTGCGTGCGCAGCGCCAAGAGCGCATCGAGTTCGCAGTCGAGCGTCAGGTAGAAATGCGGAATGGTGGACTTCGCCTCGACCAGGCGGCGCGCAATCGTCTTGCGCATGTTGTCATGCGGCACGAGCTCGTAGGAGCCTTCGGCGAACAGCTTCAGCACCTGGTCGTCCGACATCGGCTTGAGTGCTGGGGCCGGAGCGGATGGAGCGCCGGCGGGCGCCTTCGCCGCCGGAGCGGCCTTGGCGCCGCCGGAAGCGATCGCCGCCTCGACGTCGACCTTCACCACGCGGCCATGCGGGCCGGTGCCTGTCACAGCGGACACATCGACGCCGGCATCCTTGGCGATGCGGCGAGCCAGCGGCGATGCGAAGACGCGATCACCGGCGGCGTGGCCGTTGGCGACGGGAGCCTGCTCGGCCTTCGCCGGCGGGGGCACCGCGGCCGCCGCTGCCGGCTTGGGTGCTTCCTTGGGCGTTTCGGCTTTCGGGGCGTCCGCCTTCGGCGCTTCGGCCTTTGGCGCGGCGTTGCCGCCGCTCTTGGCAGCGGCCGCGGCATCTTCGCCTTCACCAGCCAGGATGGCGATCAGCGCGTTGACCTTGACGCCTTCGGTGCCGGCCGGAACCACCAGCTTGGCGACGGTGCCTTCATCGACCGCTTCGACTTCCATCGTTGCCTTGTCGGTTTCGATTTCGGCGATCACGTCGCCGGGCGAAACCTTATCGCCTTCCTTGACCAGCCACTTGGAAAGATTGCCCTCCTCCATGGTTGGAGAGAGCGCCGGCATGGTGATGTTGATTGGCATCAGATGTCGCCTCTATCTTCAGCGTCTTCTTTGAGTTTTTTTCCAAGAACATCGAAATCGACGTCGTGTCTGTATACCCGATATTGCTTGTTGATATCGATCGTGCCTTGGCGAAGCAGCGCATTGTAGTTGAGCTGCTTCAATTCACTGATGGTTACGATAAGAGAAAGTATCATCTCTACGCCGCCATAAGATTCCACTAGCACCGATGCGACGCCAAAAATGGGATGAAAGTTTATTGAAAGCGTCTCTGTCTCATCCATCGGCTCAAGTCGCTCCTCAAGCCACCAGCCAGTTAATGGCTGGACCGAGTTAACACTTAAGACTCGGAACTGATGATCGTTCTCCAAGCGCTCCTCCCGACCGGCTCAGCGATAAGTGACGGCTTTGACCGCCTCGACGACTTCGCCAACGTTTGGCAGCGCCAGCTTCTCGAGGTTCGCCGCATAAGGCATCGGCACGTCCTTGCCGGCAATGGTGATCACCGGCGCATCGAGGAAGTCGAAGGCACGCTGCGAGACCTGGCTGGCGATGTGGTCGCCGACCGAGTTCTGCGGATAACCTTCTTCCACCACCACGAGACGGTTGGTCTTCTTCACCGAAGCGATGATCGTGTCGAAGTCGAGCGGCCGAATGGTCCTGAGATCGATGATCTCGGCATCGATGCCCATGCCGCGCAACTCGGCCTCCGCCTTGACCGCATAGGTCATGCCGATGCCGAAGGAGACGAGCGTGACGTCCTTGCCTTGCTTGTGGACACGCGCCTTGCCGATCGGCAGCACGAAGTCATCAAGCTTCGGCACATCGAAGGAATGGCCGTAGAGGATCTCGTTCTCGAGGAAGATGACCGGGTTCGGATCACGGATCGCCGCCTTGAGCAGGCCCTTGGCGTCGGCAGCCGTGTAGGGCATCACCACCTTCAGGCCGGGGATATGGCTGTACCAGGCGGCATAGCACTGCGAATGCTGGGCGGCGACGCGCGCGGCCGCGCCGTTAGGACCACGGAAGACGATCGGCGCGCCCATCTGGCCGCCGGACATATAGAGCGTCTTGGCGGCCGAGTTGATGATCTGGTCGATCGCCTGCATGGCGAAGTTGAACGTCATGAATTCGACGATCGGCTTCAACCCGGCCATCGCGGCGCCGACGCCGACGCCGGCAAAGCCATGCTCGGTGATGGGCGTGTCGACGACGCGGCGCGGTCCGAATTCCTGCAGCAGGCCTTGCGTGATCTTGTAGGCGCCCTGGTACTCGGCGACCTCCTCGCCCATGACGAAGACGTCGCCGTCGCGGCGCATCTCTTCCGCCATCGCGTCGCGCAGCGCCTCGCGCACCGTGGTCGACACCATCTCGGTGCCGGCGGGAATGTCCGGATCGGCGGCGATCTCCGCCTTCGGCGCGGCGGCGACCGGCGTGGCAGCGTCGCTCTTGGTCGCGGCGGGTGCCGGCGCCGGCGCGGCTTTTTCGGCCTTGGCGGGCTCTTCTTCACCGATGCCTTCACCGGCCTTGTCGACGTCCTCGCCGTCGACGGCAAGCACGGCGATGACCGCGTTGACCTTGACGCCTTCGCTACCGGCGGGAACCACGATCTTGGCGAGCGTGCCTTCGTCGACGGCTTCGACTTCCATCGTCGCCTTGTCGGTCTCGATCTCGGCGATGACGTCACCGGCGACGATCTTGTCGCCTTCGTTCTTCAGCCATTTGGAAAGATTGCCCTCTTCCATCGTGGGCGAGAGCGCGGGCATGAGAATTTCGATCGGCATGTCCTTGCCCTCTCCTTAGAGTACGATGTCGGTCCAGAGCTCGGACGGATCCGGCTCGGCGTCGTTCTGGGCGAATTCGGCGGCGTCGGCGACGATGTCGCGGACTTCCTTGTCGATGGTCTTGAGCTCGTCCTCGCTTGCCCACTTCTTGTCGAGCAGCCGCACCCGGACCTGCTCGATCGGGTCATGCTCGGAGCGCATCTTCTGCACTTCCTCCTTGGAGCGGTATTTTGCCGGGTCGGACATCGAATGGCCGCGATAGCGGTAGGTCTGCATCTCGAGAATCAGCGGACCGTTGCCGGACCGGCACCATTCGGTGGCCAGATCGGCCGCCGACTTCACGGCGCGGACGTCCATGCCGTCGACCTGGATGCCCGGGATCTTGAAGGAAGCGCCGCGATGCGAGAAGTCGGTCTCGGCCGACGAGCGCGACACGGACGTGCCCATGGCGTAGCGGTTGTTCTCGATGATGTAGATCACCGGCAGCTTCCACAGCGAGGCCATGTTGAAGCTTTCATAGACCTGGCCCTGGTTGGCGGCGCCGTCGCCGAAATAGGTCAGCGAAACGTTCTTGTTTTCGCGGTAGCGGTTGGCGAAGGCGAGACCGGTGCCGAGCGACACCTGCGCGCCGACGATGCCATGGCCGCCATAGAAATGCTTCTCCTTGGAGAACATATGCATGGAGCCGCCCTTGCCCTTCGACAGGCCGCCGCGGCGCCCGGTGAGCTCGGCCATGACGCCGCGTGGCGACAGCTCCATCGCCAGCATGTGGCCATGGTCGCGATAGGCGGTGATCATCTGGTCGCCTTCGACCAGCGCCATCTTCATGCCGGTGACGACGGCCTCCTGGCCAATATAGAGGTGGCAGAAGCCACCGATGAAGCCCATGCCATAGAGCTGGCCGGCCTTCTCCTCGAAGCGGCGGATCAAAAGCATGTGCCGGTAGGCGGAAAGCTCTTCGTCCTTGGTGAAATCGGCCGGCTTGGGCGCTGACAGATTGGGCTGTTTGTCGGATCTGGATTTGGCGGGCGCTTTTTTGGCGGCGGTGGCCATGCGTCACTCCCTGTTGGCGTCTCTTCGCGGACATTCAGGGAGATCGATCGTCTCCCCACCGATTTGCGAGAAGCTAACACGCAAGAATGCATTGCGCCATGCTGAAAAATGCATGGCTGGCATGCATCTAAGCGATTAGAATCATTGAAAATAAAGACGATTAACCGAAATTCGGTTATTTCGTCGAGGCGGGCAGCATGATGGTGATTTCGTCGGGATGGGACAGATTGAGCGCCTTTCGGGCCTGCTCGTCAAGCATATCCTTCTCCAGCGTGCCTTCATGCATCAACTGGACACGACGCTCGAAATCAATTCGGCGCGCCTTCACGGCATCGAGCTGGGCCTGCAATTCAACCGCCCGGGCCTGCAGCCGATATTTGGAATAGATGCCGAATTCGCCGTGATAGGCATGGAAGCCGAAATAGGCCAGGAAGAGCACGCAAAGCGAAGGGATGATCAGCCTGCCGGTGTTTCTCTGCTTGTGCTGACGTGTCCACATGACCCGAACCCTCGCGGCCGCGAACGCAAGCGGCCATGAGTCGTATTTCGCCCGATTGTGCTTAATGGACGGTTACGGGCGGCCTTATCGAGGATCGCCGGAACAAAAAAGGGCGGGAATGACCCGCCCTTTTCAGACTGTTCGAACAGGCTGGATCAGCCCTTGACCACCGACTTGCCGGCGTAGCGCGCCTGCTTGCCGAGCTCTTCCTCGATGCGGATGAGTTGGTTGTATTTGGCGGTGCGGTCCGAGCGCGACAGGGAGCCGGTCTTGATCTGCCCGCAATTGGTGGCGACCGCGAGGTCGGCGATGGTCGAATCCTCGGTCTCGCCCGAGCGATGCGACATGACGGCGGTGTAGCCGGCCTTGTGCGCGGTCTCGACGGCATCGAGCGTCTCTGTCAGCGAGCCGATCTGGTTGACCTTGACCAGGATCGAATTGGCGACGCCCATGCGGATGCCGTCGCGAAGCCGCGCGGTGTTGGTGACAAAGAGATCGTCGCCGACGAGCTGGGTCTTCTTGCCGATCAAGTCTGTCAGGATCTTCCAGCCTTCCCAATCGTCCTCGGCAAGGCCGTCCTCGATGGTGATGATCGGATAGTCGGCAGCGAGCTTGGCAAGGTACTTGGCCTGCGCCTTCGGATCGCGGGTCTTCTTCTCGCCCTCATAGACGTAGTTGCCGTCCTTGAAGAACTCGGTCGCCGCGCAATCGAGACCGAGGGCCACGTCCTCACCAGGCTTGAAGCCGGCCTTCTCGATCGATTCCATGATGAAATCGAGCGCCGAAGGCGCGCTCTTCAGGTTGGGAGCGAAGCCGCCCTCGTCGCCGACATTGGTGTTGTGGCCGGCATCCTTGAGCTTCTTGCGCAGCGTGTGGAAAATCTCCGAGCCCCAGCGCACGCCGTCGCGCAGCGTCGGGGCGCCAATCGGCAGGATCATGAATTCCTGGAAATCGATCGGATTGTCGGCATGCGCGCCGCCATTGATGATGTTCATCATCGGCACCGGCAGGATGTGCGCCTTGGTGCCGCCGACATAACGGTAGAGCGGCAGGCCTGCGGCTTCCGCCGCGGCCTTGGCGACCGCCAGCGACACGCCGAGGATGGCATTGGCGCCGAGGCGGCTCTTGTTCGGCGTCCCGTCGAGCTCGATCATCGTCTGGTCGATATGGATCTGGTTCTCGGCTTCCATGCCGCCGATCGCCTCGAACAGCTCGCCGTTCACCGCTTCGACGGCGCGCTGAACGCCCTTTCCGAGATAGCGCGGCCCGCCGTCCCGCACCTCAACCGCCTCATGCGCGCCGGTCGATGCGCCCGACGGCACAGCGGCGCGGCCCATCGAGCCATCTTCCAGCACCACGTCGACCTCGACGGTCGGATTGCCACGGCTGTCCAGGATTTCACGCCCGACAATGTCGATGATGGCGGTCATTTGCGATGTCCCCGATTGATCGATTGAAGCGTCGCGCCCCTCTTAGCCAAAGCGGAGCAAAAGGCAATCGGCGGGGCAGCAATTATTGCCGCGGGCAAGAGTCACGAAGCGCAAATTTCTGTCATCATAAGTCATGCGCACTGCACGGTCTTCTCATCTATGGTCGCATTCGCGCGGGGCGAAACAGGAGGAGTTTCGCCATGTCCCAGTTGAGCGGTATCGTGAGTTTGTTCTTGATCGCGGCGGCGTTCCTGACGTCATGCGACGATCAGAAACCCCAGCAGAGTTCGGCAGAGCTATCGACTCTCAACGCAGCGGAGTAGGTAAACGTCAAAGGCCCCCGGCTTTATGTCGGGGGCCTTTCGATTTTCAGCTTGCCGATCGTGCGATCAATGCCAATAGGGCTTCACATGGTAATACTGGAATGAAGCATCGCGGGCGGCTTCGCCGTCGGCGCCGGTCAGCTCGTCGATCGAATAGGCAGGCGCGGCCTGGAGCTGTTCCTTGGTGAACGGCACGACGTAGCCGCCTTGATCCTCGTCATAATCGAGCGTCGCCCACGGAACCGCGTGGTACTTCTCGCCCATGCCAAGAAAGCCGCCGAAACCGATGACGGCGAACATGATGCCGTTCGACATCTTGTCGAGCATTACGTCCTCGATGCTGCCGATGCTCTTGCCTTCGGTGTTGTAGACAGACGTGCCGATGACGCGTGAGGCGGCGATGGCTTCGGTATGCCCGGACGGGGTGGTCATGATGGTTCTCCTCTCGTTGAATGCATGCATTGACAATGAGAGGAGCGCACTAAGGTTCCCGACGACCTGCTCAGCTGTCGGTCAGGATGAAGGTGACCTTCATATTGACGCGGTAAGCGGCGATCTTGCCGTCTTCGACGACGATCTTCTGGTCCTGGATCCAGGCGCCCTCGACGTTCTTCAGGGTTTTTGCGGCGCGCGCGATGCCCTGCTCGATGGCATCCTGAAAGCTCTTCGTGGACGACGACGTGATTTCGGTGACGCGGGCAACGGACATGGCTTCCTCCTGCCAAGACGCTCAGTTACGAAACGAGCGTAGTCCCGGCCCGGTGCAACCACAAGCCGGCGCAGGATCGCGTCGGATCAGTGGCCCTTGGCGATCCGGTCGAAGGCCATCAGCTTCTCCAGCAGCGCCGGCATGTCCTTGAGAGGCAACATATTGGGGCCATCCGAAGACGTCGAATTGTCCGGGTCCTGATGGGTTTCGATGAAGACGCCGGCGACGCCGACGGCTACGGCCGCGCGCGCGAGCGTCGCGACAAAGCGCCGTTCGCCGCCGGAGGAGCCGCCTTGCCCGCCCGGCTGCTGCACCGAATGGGTGGCGTCGAAGATAACCGGGGCGCCGATCTCGGCCATGAGCGGCAGCGCGCGCATGTCCGAGACCAGCGTGTTGTAGCCGAACGAGACACCGCGCTCGGTGGTCAGCACGTTCGGATTGCCGGAACCGGTGATCTTGGCGACGACGTTCTTCATGTCCCAGGCCGCGAGAAACTGGCCCTTCTTCACATTGATGACCTTGCCGGTCCTGGCGGCGGCGACCAGCATGTCGGTCTGGCGCGACAGGAAAGCCGGGATCTGCAGGACATCGACATGCGGCGCGACGATCGCACACTGTTCCTCGGTGTGGACGTCGGTCAGCACCGGGAGCCCAAACTCCTTGCGCAGATCGTCGAAGATCGGCATCGCCGCATCGAGCCCGGCGCCGCGCGTCGCCGACAGCGAGGTGCGGTTGGCCTTGTCGTAGCTGGTCTTGTAGACGAGGCCGATACCCAGACGTTCCGTCAGCTCCTTCAGCGCGCCGGCCATGTCGAAAGCGTGCTGGCGCGATTCAAGCTGGCACGGGCCGGCGATCAGCGACAGCGGTGCATTGTTGGCGAAGACGACCTTGCCGACGGTTACCGATGCATTGGGCGCCAGGGGCTTGCTCATGGGTTCTCCCGGAAGATGAAGGCGGCGCCCTGCCCGGGCGCCGGCGGAACGACGACATCATTGCCGCTCATGTTGTGATCGACGGCGCCGGCCGCAAGCACGTGCGCAACTGAAGCTTTGTCGCGGATCGAGAAAACAATCGCCTCAAACCGGAAATGCGACGACGGCTCGGCCGCCAGGCCGAAGCGCTGCGCGTAGGTTTCAGGCGTGACGACGCTCAGGATTGCGTTCGGCAGCCGCACCGCGTCGCCCGCCCCAAGGTCGTCGGCACTCGCGCCGACGGCGATAGAGATCAGCCCGATCTGCGCGGAAGGCGCGTCACTGACCGCAACCACTTCGACGATGCCGGTCACGCCATTGGCATGCGCCTGAAGCGCCGTGCGATCGATCTTCGGCGCGTTGACGCGCTCGCAGGCGAAGAGGAAGGCGTCCGGCGCCTCCTTGGCGGCCGCGAAGGCCAGCTTGAAAGACGCCGTATCGCTCTTTCCGTTCGCGTCGGTGAACACGCGTGAGAAACTAAGCATGTCGCCGGCCGACAGGCCGGCTTCGACAAAGCGCGCATGGTCGGCGTCGGCATTGCCGGCTCCAAGCACGACGGCCGAAAAACCCTCCTCGCCCAGCCGCTCGCGATAAAGGCGGTCGCGCGATATGAAGACATTGCCGGCCGCGATTGCTTGTCCTGCTGCCTGTTCATTTCCCACCGCCAGCGGCTCGAGATAGGTGCCGTCGGCGAAAAAGACGCAGGCGTTCTGCGTGCCGAAAGGGTGGATGCCCGTGGGCGCGACGACAAAGCCGAGCGAGGCCAGACGCGACCGCGCGGCATCGAGGCTTCCGGTAGGCAGCACGAGGTGGTCGAGCGGATGGGCGGAGCTTTTGATCATGCCGGCGCGGTGTGCCCCATTCCGGCCGGCTGTTCAAGAGCGGCGGACCGAAGGAACGTGCTCTGCCGCTTCAGGCCGCGGCCACGACATCCGCCGAATAGCGCAGTTCGCGCAGCGGCTTCACCTTGCTGGTCGTGTCCGCATAGATCGGATCCGCCTTGTAGGCGGCAAGGGCCGCCTCGTCCTCGAACTCGGCATAGACGACGACATCGATCGCGTTGGAAAACAGATCGACCTTGGTGTTGAGCGTCACCTCGAAATGCTTCGAGTGCGGAATCTTGCCGAGCGCCAGCAGGCCCGAGCGCACAGCCTCGACATCTTCCCTGCGCCGCACGCTGAAGAAAACGATGTGCCGGATCAAGCCAGCCTCCCTGGTCTTCGGTTCAGCGGTGTTTCTGTGGGAGCAACGCCCGGGCGTCAACCGGCAACGATGTCGCGCCGCGATGCGAAAGCGGCGAGACCTTACCCGGTGACGTAGCGCACGATGCGTGACACTTCCCGTACGGTCGCGTCGAGGTAGTGGCCGCGATTGTAGAGGCCGTCCCAGAACAGGAAGAAGGTGATGGCGGCGATGACGATCACATAACGCATGGCTAAAACTATCCCATGCGGACAGCCGGAACCAGAGCGGCCGGGGCAGCGATTTTGGCAGTTCACTGCTTTTTGCCTGAAGCGCTTTCCCGTCAGCGGCGGCGCGGGCGGCCGCCCAGGCAGCCGCGTCGACGCGGCACGACGTCAAAGCGTGATGCGATATCTGGCAAAGCCCCCCTCGCCCTCGCCGGCAGGCTCTATCTTCAAGGATTTCACGTCGGCGATGAGATCCTTAGCGCCCGGTCCGGTCTCGAAGACGACGCTGGCGCCGGGCAGCGGCGCGAAGGACCAGTTGTCGTCCGCCGAAGGGTTGATCGTGCCCTCGCTGACGACGTAGCGCACGATCACGTCGCGGTTGGTGTCCGGCGCTTCGTAGATGATCTTCGAGGCGTCGATGTCGGGGAAATTGCCGCCGCCGCCAGCGCGGTAATTGTTGGTGGCAACGACGAATTTCGCTGCCGGATCAATCGGTTTTCCGTTGAAATTCAAGTCGGCGATGCGATTGGAACCGGCGTTCGCGATGCCGCCCTTGGCATCGTATTTCGGCGGCTGCGACAGGTCGATCCGGTAGGTGACGCCGTCGATGACGTCGAAATTATAGGATGGGAAGTCGGTGTTGATCAGCGGCTGATCCGCTTTACCCGGCTCGATATGGTTGAAGATGCCGGCGGACATCTCCAGCCATTCCTTCACCTCGGTGCCGGTGATTTCGACGGCGCGCACCGTGTTCGGGTAAAGATAGAGGTCGGCGACATTCTTGATGGCGATATCGCCCGCGGGAACGTCGGTATAGTAGTCGGCGCCGTTGCGGCCGCCGGCCTTGAAGGGCGCCGCCGCCGACAGGAGCGGCACGTCCTTCCACTCAGTGCTCTTCAATATGTCCTTGAGATACCAGGTCTGCGCCTGGTTGACGATCTGCACGGACGGATCGTCGGCCACCAGGGCGAAATAGGAGTAAAGCGGCGCCGATGTCTTGCCGACGGGGCGGCGGACATAGGCAAGTGTCGCCGCGTGGTCCTGCTCGAGCGCCGCGATGATGCGCTTGTCGTCGCCAACGGTCGCCTTGTTCTTGTTGTCGACGCGCTCATAGATCGGCCGCGCCTCGGAGGTGGCCGAGACGATCCGCCACTTCGAGCCGTCGCGCTCCAGAAGCAGGTCGATCAGACCCATATGCGAACCCCAGAAGCCGCCCATGACCGCCGGCTTGCCCTGCAGCGTGCCCTTCTCGGTGTCGACGCCTGCGAGCGCCTGGAAATCCTTCTTGCCGGGGAAGACCAGATGCTGGTGGCCGGTGAAGACCGCGTCGATGCCCTCGACGCCGGCGACGAAGAACGAGGCGTTCTCCATCTTGTCACCCTGCTTGATATCGATGCCGGAATGCGAAAGCGCGATGACGATATCGGCGCCTTCCTCCCTGATCTGCGGCACCCAGGCCTTGGCCGCCTCGACGATATCGCGCGTCTGGACGCTGCCTTCGAGGTTTTTCAGGTCCCAGACCATGATTTGCGGCGGCACGAAGCCGATGACGCCGATCCTGATCCGTTGCTCGGCCCCGGACCCGTCCTTGATCTTCCTGTCGAGGATGACATAGGGCTTGAGATAGAGCTTGTCGTCGCGCGGGTTCGCGGCAAGCGTGGTGCCGCGGATCAGGTTCGCGCAGACGAAGGGAAAGTTGGCGCCGGCTAACACCTTGTCGAGAAAGGACAGCCCGTAATTGAATTCATGGTTGCCGAGCGTCGAGCATTCATAGCCGAGCACGTTCATGCCCTTCATGACGGGGTGCAGATCGCCGTCCTTCATGCCTTTCTCGTAGGCGATATAGTCGCCCATCGGACTGCCCTGCAGCAAGTCGCCATTGTCGATCAGCATCGAATTTACGGCTTCCTTGCGCACCGCGTCGATCAGCGAGGCGGTGCGCGACAGGCCCATCGTGTCGTTCGCCTTGTCGGCGTAATAATCGTAAGGCAGCAGGTTCACATGGATATCGGTCGTCTCCATGATCCTGAGATGCGCCTGATTGGCCGCGGCGCGGGCGGAGAACGGATGCAGCATGATCAGCGCGCCGCCGGCAGCGGCGCCAGCCAGGAATTCGCGACGGGAGAATTCGGGGCGGAAGACGGGCAGCCGTGACATTTTCTTCTCCTCTTCGACAACGCGACGACCCCTGCCCAAGCATGGAGCATGGCGCTGATGAGGCTTCGAGTCCACGCGCGCGAAAGGCCTTTCGATCACGAGAAGGTGACGTCTCGATGAAGCCGATGACGGCGAGGAAATCAGCTCTTGTCGTCGTCGCCCTGGGTGATCAGCCGCGCGCTGCGCTGGCCGGTAAGATATATCCATAGCCAGCTAAGCGAGACCGCCAGGCGGTTGCGGAAGTCGATCAGGAAATAGATGTGCGCTATGCCCCAGAGCCACCAGGCGGGCCAGCCGGTGAGCTTGATCCAACCGAAATCGATGGCGGCGGCGCGCTTGCCGATCGTCGCCAGGTCGCCGGCATGCTTGTAGCGGAAAGGACGCGTCGCGGTGTCGCCGGCCAGCCGCGCCTTGATCGTCGCGGCGACGTGCTTGCCCTCCTGCTTGGCCGACGGCGCCACACCCGGTACTGGCTTGCCATCCGGCCGCAGCACATGCGCGGTGTCGCCGATGACGAAAATGTCTGGATTGCCGGGCACAGTGAGGTCGGGTTCGACCAGCACCCGGCCCGCCCGGTCGGCCGCAGCCCCCAGCCATTCGGCCGCGGGCGAAGCTGCGACGCCGGCCGCCCAGATGATCGTCCTTGCCGGCAGGCGCCTGTCGCCGAAGACGACGCCTTCGGCATCCAGTTTCGTGACAGGGCGCCCGAGCTCGACGGTGACGCCCAGCCGTTCCAGCGCCTTGCGGGCATAGTCGGAAAGCTGCGGCGCGAAATTGGCCAGGATCCGGTCGCCAGCCTCGATCAGCACGACGCGCGCCTGTCGGGTGTCGATGTTGCGGAACTCGTCGCGCAGCGTGTCATGCGCGAGCTCGACAATGGTGCCTGCGAGTTCGACGCCGGTCGGCCCGCCGCCGACAATGACCAGCGTCAGCAGCGCCTGGCGCTTCGCCGGGTCGGTTTCGCGTTCCGCCTGCTCGAAGGCCAGCAGGATGCGTCGCCGGATCGTCGTGGCGTCCTCGAGCGTTTTCAGCCCCGGCGCGAACGGCTCCCACTCGTCATGGCCGAAATAGGCGTGGCGCGCGCCGGTGGCGAGCACCAGCGTGTCATAAGGAACCGAGCTGCCGTCTTCGAGCAGCACGCGTTTGCCGGCGCGGTCGACGCCGGTGACATTGCCGAGAAGCGTCGTCACGTCCTTGCGCCTGCGCAGCAGATGACGGATCGGCCAGGCAACCTCAGAGGTCGCAAGCGACGTCGTCGCCACCTGGTAAAGCAGCGGCTGGAAAAGATGGTGGTTGCGTTTGTCGATCATGGTGATGCGCACCGGAGCTCCCGCCAGCGCACGCGTGAGTTCGAGGCCGCCGAAGCCGGCGCCGACGACAATGACGTTATGCTCGGTTTCGCTCATTTCATTTCGTCTCGCCAAGTGTAACCGTCACCCGTGATGTAAGTATTTTTGTGCGCTGCAACAATGTTGGATCGGGCAATTACCATGCCCGGGAGTCGTCGCGCGGCGTCGTGAATGCACATGCGACCGCACAGCCATGAGTATAGCGTGAAACAAATCGACAGGAGCCAAGCATGGCCGACAACCGTGACGACGAAGGGCCGGCGCAATACGCCTCGCCGCCCTGCTTTATGCATGAACTCGACCCGGAATACCGGGAGCCGCTCTCCGACTGGACGGATGTCAGACGCTGGCGCAAGGCCGAGCGCGAGCGGCTCATCGGCGCCCGCCTTGTGGTCTCAGCCGATGCGCGCGCGGCCATGTCTGCGCGCATCGCGGACGGCCTCGACGCGCTGATCGGAGACATAGCCGGCCGGATGGTCAGCCTCTACTGGCCGTTTCGCGGTGAGCCGGATCTGCGCGGCTGGATGGCCTCGGTCAACGAGCGCGGTGGGCGCACGGCGCTGCCCGTCGTCATCGAGAAGGGGCAGCCGCTGGTGTTTCGCGCCTACAAACAGGGCGACCGGCTGGAAAAGGGCGTGTGGAACATTCCGATCCCGGCCGAGGGCGACCCGGTCCTGCCCGACATCGTGATCTCGCCGATCGTCGGCATCGATCCAGGTAACTATCGGCTGGGTTATGGCGGCGGCTTTTACGATCGCACGCTTGCCGCAATGCCGTTCAGGCCGCTGGTCATCGGCGTCGGCTACGAATTGCAGCGCATCCCGACCATCTACCCGCAGCCGCACGATATTCCAATGACTACTGTGGTGACCGAAGCCGCAGCGGTTTAAGCCATCTCAGGCCGCAGCCCGACCGCCGTGCGATCGACGATCTCACGCAGCGCGAAGGATGAGTTGATCTTGGTCACGTGCGGCATGGCCGACAGCCATTCCTTGTGGATGCGCTCATAGTCGACGAGATCCTTCGCCGCGATGCGCAGGATGTAGTCGTATTCGCCCGACATCAGATGGCAGGAGAGCACGTTCGGGCAGCGCTTGATCGCCGCCTCGAAATCCGACAGCGTCTTTTCGAATTGCCCCGACAGCGATATGTGCACGATCGCCGTCATCTGGTGGCCGAGCGCGGAATTGGACAGCCGCGCGTGATACCCGCGGATGGTTCCGGACTTCTCCAGATTGTCGAGCCGGCGCGAACAGGCCGATTGGGAAAGGCCGACCTTCTCCGCGAGCGCCGCATTGGGGATCCGGCCATCCTTCTGCAAAGTCTCCAGAATGGCGATATCAATCCTGTCGAGCCGCATTTTTCGTGGTTCCTGCGAATTTCAAGTCATTTTGCGCAACGATTATCGAAGAGCGACCGCTACCGCAAGTGCATTCGCAAACACATACGGAACGATTCGTGGTTGACTGCGGTTGTTGCGTGTCCACCCTCCGCATTTTCGACCCGGTGACATGCACGAGCGACAGTAAGAGCGCCCCCTGAAGGGCGCGGACAGGGAGAAGAAAGATGCGTGTCGGCTGCCCCAAGGAAATCAAGAACCATGAATATCGCGTCGGCCTGACGCCGGGCTCTGTCCGCGAATATGTCGCGCATGGCCATGAAGTGCTGGTCGAGACCGGTGCTGGCGCCGGCATCGGCGCCGACGACAACGCCTATCGCGCCGCCGGCGCGACCATCGCCAAGACGGCCGCCGACGTGTTCGCCAAGTCGGACATGATCGTCAAGGTCAAGGAGCCGCAGCCCAACGAATGGATCCAGCTGCGCGACGGCCAGATCCTCTACACCTATCTGCACCTCGCTCCCGATCCGGAGCAGACCAAGGGTCTTCTTGGCTCGGGCGTGACCGCGGTCGCTTATGAGACCGTGACAGACGATCGCGGCGGCCTGCCGCTGCTCGCCCCGATGTCGGAAGTCGCCGGTCGCCTTTCGATCCAGGCCGGCGCGACTGCGCTGCAGAAGGCCAATGGCGGCCGCGGCGTGCTGCTCGGCGGCGTGCCCGGCGTGCTGCCCGGCAAGGTCACCGTGCTCGGTGGCGGCGTCGTCGGCCTGCATGCGGCCAAGATGGCGGCCGGCCTCGGCGCCGATGTCACCATCATCGACCGCTCGATCCCGCGTCTGCGCCAGCTCGACGACATTTTTGGCGGCCGCGTGCATACGCGTTACTCGACTGTCGAAGCGCTGGAGGAAGAATGCTTTTCGGCCGACGTCGTGATCGGCGCCGTGCTGATCCCGGGCGCCGCCGCGCCCAAGCTCGTGACCCGCGAAATGCTTTCCGGCATGAAGAAGGGCTCGGTGCTGGTCGACGTCGCGATCGACCAGGGCGGCTGCTTCGAGACCTCGCATGCCACGACGCATGCCGATCCGACCTATGAGGTCGACGGCGTGATCCACTATTGCGTCGCCAACATGCCCGGCGCCGTGCCGGTCACTTCGGCGCACGCGCTCAACAACGCGACGCTGCATTACGGCTTGCAACTCGCCGACAAGGGCCTCAAGGCGCTGGTCGACGACCATCACCTGCGCAACGGCCTCAATGTCCATAAGGGCAAGATCACCAACCGCGCCGTCGCCGAAGCGCTCGGCTACGAAATGGTCGAACCGAAGGCGGTTCTTGCCGCCTGATAAATTCGCAGAGATTTCCTTCTGTCGCCCGCCGAGTCACTCCGGCGGGCTTTTTCTTGAGCGCAAACTGGTCGCGTCAAGAAAACCGGGCAACAAAAAAGCGGAGCAAAAGCCCCGCTTCCTCGAATGTCGCGACCTGCCGCCGGTCCATCCGCGGTCGGCAAATCATCAACAACTGCTTTCTAGCGCAGTAGTGCGACGGGAATACGACAGTCTCGAAATGCGCCTTTTCTCGTCTTCCGCCAATATGCGCCCTTGTGTGAAATGCTTCACATTCGCTCGACAAGAAAGACGCCTAGAGACGGACCGTTACTGGCGGCCTGAGCCTGCCGGGTCGGACAAGTCCGGCCCGGACAGCACTGGCCGACAGCTTCTGTCAGACCCTCCAACGGCCCGCCCGACCATCGGCGGGCTTCTTTTTTGGGTCATGCCCGCTCGATGCGGCATTGATAGCAATTGTTCCGGGCCGAGCGGACATGGATGTAGGCGATGTCGTCGCGCCCAAACAGCGTCCGCGCCCGGGCGGCAATCTCGCCGGTCGGCGTGACGGCGCCGCTGCCATAGACGATGCGATCGTCCTCGCCATAGCCCCTGACGATATAGTCGCTGCTTTCGAGCATCTCCGGCAGCGCATCGCCCTCGGCGGCGCGCTCGCATTCGTCGGCGTGCAGGAAGATCGGGCCGGTTTCGGCATAAGGCTGCAGTTGCGGGAACGGCCGGTAAGCCACGATCAGGTAGCCTTTGCCTGCGGCGACATTCTTCATGCAGTGCCTGCAGGGTACGCCGTCGCCATCGGAGATCCGGTGCTCCGGGGTGCGGCCGTAGGCATCGGGCCCTCCTCGCTGCAGGGCGCGCACGGCTTCGGTCGGCAAGGCTTGGAACTGGATGCCCATGGCAAATCTCCGGTGTCGATTTCCGGAAATTATGCCTGTGCGACGGCGTCTCCCACCCGATTCCTGACTGACGCCGCGCACAAGTGAAAGAGCCCGGCCGCGTTGAACAGGCCCCTCCGTCGTCGGTATTATCGGCTCAGCTTCACCGCACGAAATCGTCGAAGCGGCGCAGTGTCACGCGCCGGTTGCGCCAGTTCTCCTGCTGGGTCTGCACAAGCAGGAATTCCTCGCCATAGCCGACGGTGTCCAGCGCGAAGGCGGGCACGCCGAACTCACCCCCCAGCGTCCGCTTCAGCGACGCGGCGCGGCGTTCGGACAGGACCTGGTTCGATTCGAAAGAACCCACGGCGTCGGTATGGCCTTCGATCAGGATGCGGGCGCCGCGGTCGCGCCGCAAGATGCGATGGAGCGCGTCGGCAATGATTTCGACCTTGCCGTATTGCGAAGGGGCGATGGCGGCCGAGCCGAATTCGAAATTGATCGACTGGATGTCGATCGAGCGCGCCATGCGCCGCAGATCGGGCCGGCGCTTGAACTCGCGAATGGTGACGCGCTCGTTCGGGCGTAGCTTCTTCCTGGGCGCGGCGTCGAGCTGGCGCTCGATCGTGGCAGCCGAAGGCGTGGTCGCCTGCGCGGATGCCAGGCTCGGCATGGCAATTGCCGCGATCATGGCTACGGCGAATGTACGTCGGGTCAGCATGTCTTTTCTCCTACAAGCCCGGCCTCGTAATGCGGCCGGGACAATGGCAAAGACAGTGTGAAGCGGCGATGAACAAGGCGTTCAGGCGGTGAGACGTTATAGCTTGCCGTTCGGAATTGCTTTGAACGGCTTAGCCTCGCATGACGCTGGCCGAGCGCTCGGCGAAGCTCAGCGGATGCACGACCTCCTTCTTCTGCGCCACCGGCGTGAAGCCGAGCTTCTGGTACAGCGGGAGAGCCGCCGGATGGTCGAGCGTGCAGGTCTGCACGGTGACGCGCCTTGGCCCATGCGCCCAGGCCGCCGAGATTGCGGCGCCAAGGAACCAGCGGCCGATGCCCTGGCCGTGCGCATGCTCCATCATGCCGAAATAGGCGAGATCCACCTCATCCGGCAGATGCGGCTTGAGGTCGAAGAAGCCGGCGGGAGCGCCGTCGAGATAGAGCACCCTGATGTCGCGATCCTCGCGGTGCAGGCCGGCGGCAAGCTCCTCGTCGCTCAGCCTCAGCACATTGACCCAGTGCCATTTGCGCCCGACGCGATCCATCAGATAGCGATAGAAATGGAGTGGGATATCGTTCGTCTTCAGCAGCGCGATCTGGCGGTTGTAGGGGATCGGCGGCGAAACCGCCGGCGCCGCATGCATCTCCAGGAACGTGACCGTGACATCGATATCTTGCAGCGCGCCGTTTTCCATCATTCTTTCCCCGTCACCACCGGCGTGTCGCCGAGACCGCCCCATTCTGTCCAGGAACCATCGTAGAGCCGGTTGTCGGTATGGCCGAGCGTCTCCAGCGCCAGCGTGATCGCCGCCGCGGTGATGCCCGAGCCGCAGGACGTGACGACCGGCTTCGACAGGTCGATGCCGGCCCCCTCGATCACCTTGCGCAAGCGGTCCTTGGGCAGCAGCTCGCCATTCTCGGCAAGCGCCGTGATCGGAACATTGCGCGCGCCAGGCATATGGCCCGAACGGACGCCTGGGCGCGGCTCCGGATCGGTGCCGGCAAAGCGGCCTGAAGAGCGCGCGTCGGCGATCTGGCTCTTCCGGCCGCCGACGATCCTGCGCATCTCGTCGAGCCCGACAACCCGGCCCGCGTCGAAATCGGCGTGGAAGACGCTTGGCGCGATCTTCGTCGGCTCAGCCGTCACGGGTCGCCCCTCGGCCTTCCAGCGGTCGATGCCGCCGTTCAGGATGTAGACCTGGAAGACGCCCATGACGCGGAACATCCACCAGGCGCGCGGCGCCGAGAACAGGCCTGGACCGTCATAGACGACGATCGTGTCGTCGGCTGAAACGCCCATGGCGCCGACATATTGGGCGAAGTGCTGCGGCGAGGCCAATGTGTGCGGCAGTTTCGAATCCGGATCGGAAACCGCATCCTGGTCGAGGAAGCGCGCACCGGGAATGTGAGCGGCATCGTATTCGGCGCGGGCGTCGCGCTTTTGCGCCGGCAGGTACCAAGAGGCGTCGATGATGGTGAGGCCTGGCTCGCCAAGCTGCTTTTCCAGCCAATCGGCGTCGACGATGAAAGGGCTGTCCTGCGCCATTTTTGTTCTCCCTGCCCCGCCTCGCCTTAACGTCAATTCGCCGGTATCGGTCCGAAGCGAATACGGAAGCGCCGGTTCTCGCGGCCTTTCTTCTCGATCTTGCCGATATGGATCTCGCCGACCTCGCCTGTCGACTTCACATGCGTGCCGCCGCAGGGCTGGCTGTCGATCGAGCCGTTGTCGCCGATGCAGACCAGGCGGATATTGCCGGTGCCGACAGGTGGCCGCACATTCTTCGATTTCACCAAGCCGGGATTGGCGGCGAGCTCCTCGTCGGTGATCAGCCTTGTGAAGATCGGATGATCGGCGCGCACCAGCTCCATCAGCCTCGCCGTCACATCCTCCTTGCTGAAGCCGGCATCAGGAATATCGAAGTCGACGCGGCTGTCGTCCTCGGCAACCGCCGCCCCGGTGATCGGAAACGGACAGACCACGGTCAGCAGGTGGCAGGCGGAATGCATGCGCATCAGAAGGTGCCGCCGCTCCCAGTCGATCAAGAGCTTCAGCCTTTCGCCGACAGCGGGCAGTGCGTGCTCCGGTGCCGGCACATGGATGATCTCGTCCTTGGTCTCGCCGGTGATGGTGGCGGCGATCGCGATGCGGCCGCCGTCGGCACGTTCGAGCATGCCGGTATCGCCCGGCTGTCCGCCCGACGTGGCGTAGAAGATTGTCCGGTCGAGCAGGATGCCGCCACGGTCGTTGACGGCGACAACCTCGGCCTCCGCCGACTTCTGATAGGCGTCGTCGCGAAACAGCGTCTCGGTCTTGCGCACCATCATGCCACCTTTTCGAACGGCACGGAAATGTCGGTCTTCTCTTCCATCCAGCCCGGCACCGGAAGATTCTTGCCGCGCAGGAACTCCGGATTGAAGAGCTTGGACTGGTAGCGCGTGCCGTAGTCGGCAAGGATTGTCACGATGGTGTGGCCGGGACCGAGCTCGCGCGCCAGCCGGATGGCGCCGGCGATGTTGATGCCGGTCGAGCCGCCGACGCAGAGCCCTTCTTCCTGGATCAGGTCGAAGATGATCGGCAACGCTTCCTCGTCCGGGATCTGGTAGGAGAAATCCGGCGTGAAATCTTCCAGATTGGCGGTGACGCGGCCCTGCCCGATACCTTCGGTGATCGAGCTGCCATCGGATTTCAGTTCGCCGCTGGTGTAGAAGCTGTAGAGCGCGGCGCCCAGCGGATCGGCGAGCGCGATCTTGACGTCCTTGCTCTTGCCCTTGAGCCCGAGCGCGACACCGGCGAGCGTGCCGCCGGAGCCGACGGCCGAGACGAAGCCATCGATCTTGCCGTTGGTCTGAGCCCAGATTTCCTGCGCGGTCGTGCGGATATGGCCGTCGCGGTTGGCGACATTGTCGAACTGGTTGGCCCAGATCGCACCGTTCGGCTCCGAGCGCGCCAGTTGCTCGGCAAGGCGGCCCGACAGCCTCACGTAATTGTTGGGGTTCTTGTAGGGGACCGCCGGCACTTCGATCAGTTCGGCGCCAAGCAGCTTGATCGTGTCCTTCTTCTCCTGGCTCTGCGTGTCGGGGATGACGATCACGGTGCGATAGCCGAGCGCCTTGGCGACCAGCGTCAAGCCGATGCCGGTGTTGCCGGCAGTGCCTTCGACGATAAGCCCGCCGGGCTTCAGGAGCCCACGCTGTTCGGCATCGCGGATGATGAACAGGCCGGCCCGATCCTTCACCGATTGCCCCGGATTCATGAACTCGGCCTTGCCGAGGATCTCGCAACCGGTCGCTTCCGAGGCTTTGTTGAGCCGGATCAGGGGCGTGTTGCCGATCGCTTCGATCACAGAACGGGGCATGCGGGATTCCTTCATGTGTGCGGCGAGACCCTAAAAACCGGAAGCTGCGGTTTCAAGGCAAGATTTTGCCTGGTCCAGTCGCATTCCGGATGGTGCAATGCTCGCGATCATTTCAACGTCATGCGCAAAACCGCTCTTTTCAACCGATTTCTCCGCCGCTAGAGCAAACCGGAACATTCGCAGGACATCCCATGGCACTCTACCGGGCCAATCCGAAAGACGGTGTCGCCTGGATCACGGGCGGCAGCAGCGGCCTTGGCCGGGCGTTGGCCAAGGATCTCGCCAATCAAGGCTATGCCGTCGCGGTGACGTCGCTGCCGGAAGATCCAGCCGACACGCTGATCGTCGAAACGGCGCAGATGTCCGGACATGTGAAGTCCTTTCCCTGTGACGTGACCGACGAGCAGGGCATGGCGCGCGCGGCCGCCGCGATCGAAGAACAGATGGGGCCGATCGTGCTTGCCGTCTTCAACGCCGGCAACTATATCGCCACACCCGGCGAGAACCTGGTGGTGCGCGATTTCCATCGCTCCTTCGCCGTGAACTATTTCGGCATCGTCAACGGCGTGGTGCCGGTCGTCGAGCATATGCGCGTGCGCGGACGCGGCCATGTCGTCCTGGTCGGATCCGTCACCGCCTATTGCGGCTGGCCGACCACGGCGGCCTATGGCGGCACCAAGGCCGCGATCAACATCCTGGCGGAGTCGCTGAAATACGACTTCGACAAGATGAACATCCGCGTTCAGGTCATCAATCCGGGATTCGTCGACACGCCGCTGACCGAAAAGAACAAGCTGCCGATGCCGGGCCTGATGCCTGTACATCGCGCGTCACGCCGCATGGCGCGCGGCATCAGGAAGGGCGGCTTCGAAGTCACCTTCCCGTACCACGTAAGCTTGCCCCTGAAACTGCTCAGCCTGCTGCCGCGGCCGATCTGCCGGTTCGTCATTGGTCTCACTACCCACTGGTGGGGGCGGCCATTGCATTTCGACCGCAGGCTGCCCGGCAAAAAAGATCCGCCCGGCGACGACAGGCCAACATAAGCCGGCGAAACGGCGATTGCCTGCCGGCGGGGACGGCCATAGGTTGAGAATCATTGCTTGGAGACTGTAATGGGGCGGCGGATCGTGCTTGCAGTGCTTGGCCTTGCAGTCGTCCTGGTCGCCGGTTTCTTCCTTGGCCCGCGCGTGTCGGTCGATACGACAATCCGTTTCAATCCGTCGGCGATCGGCGAAGATCCGCAGGCCTATCTGGCGCGTGAAGAGGCTGCCGTGCCCAACATCCGCGACGGGCTCGACAAGGAGATCATCTGGGCGAACCCGATGGTCCATGCCAAGACGCCCTTGGCCATCGTCTATATCCATGGCTTTTCCGCCTCGAAGGGCGAGGTCCGCCCCTTGCCGGACGACATTGCGGATGAACTGGACGCCAACCTCTTCTACACGCGCCTGACCGGTCACGGTCAGGATGGCGCGGCAATGGCGCAAGGCAGCGTCAATGCCTGGATCAACGACTATGAGGAGGCGTTGGCCATCGGCCGCGCCATCGGCGACAAGGTGATCGTTATCGGGACCTCGACCGGCGGCTCGCTGGCGGCGTGGGCCGCAACGCAGCCGGGCGCTTCGGACGATGTCGCCGCGATCGCGTTCATATCGCCCAATTTCGGCGTCAAGGCCTCCGGCGCCGAGTTGCTGACCATGCCCTGGGGCGGGCAACTCGCCGAGCTCGTTGGAGGCAAGGAGCGCAGTTTCCCGGCGCGCAACGCGCTGCACGAAAAATTCTGGACCACCAGATATCCGATGAAGGCGGTGCTGCCGATGGCCGCGCTCACGGAACTCGCTTATGGCGCGCCGGTCGAGAAGGCGACGATCCCGGCCCTGTTCATCTTCTCCGATTCCGACAAGGTGGTGCGACCCGACCGCACGCGCGAGATTGCCGGACGCTGGGGAGCTTCGCACGAGCTGGTGCCGGTCGACGACACCGGCGATCCGGACAATCACGTCATCGCCGGCGATGTGCTGTCGCCGCAGACCACGGCCTTTCTCACCCAGCGCATCGTGGTGTGGGTGAAGGCGCTGATGCAGCAGCAGTCAGGCGAGTGAAGTCGGGCCAGTGAAATGAAAAACGGCCGAAGCATCGCTCCGGCCGTTCCTGTTCGCGTGGTTCTGCTGGGCTCAAGCAGCCCGGTTCGCCGGACGCTTGCCGCCGAAGCGGCGCTTGTTGTTGCCCTTGAAGCGCTTGAAGCCGTCAGGCTTGCTCGAGCCATTCGGCTTGGCGGCAGCCGGGCGTTCGCCCTGCGGCTTCGGAGCGCGTTCGCCATGAGGCTTGCCGCCGAAACGCTTGTTGTCGCCACCGTTGGCAGGGCGGCGGCCATCGCGGCGGGCGCCGTGATGCTCGCGATCATTGGCCGGTTCGAAATGACGCTCGGTCTTTTCCCTGGGATCGCGCTGCGGATCCGGGCTGCCGAGATGGTCGGCAACAACCGGCAGCTTCATGCGGATGATACGCTCGACCTGCCGCAGCTTGGCGTTCTCCGAAGGATCGCAAAGCGTGATGGCAATGCCGTCCCTGCCGTTGCGGCCGGTGCGGCCGATGCGGTGGACGTAGCTTTCCGCCTCATCCGGCAGGTCGAAATTCACGACATGGCTGATGCCGGGAACGTCAATGCCGCGCGCCGCAATATCGGTGGCGACCAGGATGCGAACCGAGCCATCGCGGAAATCGTTGAGCGCCTTCTGGCGCGCATTCTGCGATTTGTTGCCGTGGATGACGGCAGCCTCGAAACCGTCACGGGCCAGGTCCTTGGTGACGCGGTCGGCGCCATGCTTGGTGCGCGAGAACACGATCACCGAGCGCATCGCCTCGTCGGCGAGCATCTTGGACAGCACCTGGCGCTTCTGCTTGGTGCGGGCGAGCACCACACTCTGCACGATCTCGGCTGCCGCGGTGCTTTGCGGCGAAACTTCGATGCGGACGGGGTTCTTCAGCAAGCCCTTGGCAAGCTCTGCGATCTCATCGGGCATGGTGGCCGAGAACAGTGCCGTCTGGCGGTCCGGCGCGGTCGCCTTGGCGATGCGCTTGACGTCGTTGATGAAGCCCATGTCGAGCATGCGGTCGCCCTCGTCGAGGACGAGCCATTTGGTGTCCGCAAGGATGAGATCGCCCTCGCGCACCAAGTCGGTCAGGCGGCCCGGCGTGGCGATCAGAATGTCGACGCCGGGCGCAACCTTCTTCACCTGGCTGAAGCGCGAGACGCCGCCGAGCACCAGCGCGGTCGAGACATGCGCGCCCTTGGCGAGGATCTTGATGGTGTCCTCGATCTGCACGGCGAGTTCGCGCGTCGGCGCCAGGATGAGCGCACGCGTCGTCTTCGGCCGGCGCTTGGTGCCGAGCCCGATGATCTTGGACAGGATCGGCAACGCAAAGGCCGCGGTCTTGCCGGAGCCGGTCTGGGCGATGCCAAAAATGTCGCGGCCTTCCAACTGCGGCGGGATCGCCTGCATCTGGATCGGCTTGGGATCGGCGAAGCCGGCGGCATGAGTGGCCTTCAGTAACGCGCCCGAAATTCCAAGTGCGGCGAAACCATTCAGTTCCGCCATGTTTTCGTTGGTCAAAATATTCTTCTTTCACGCGGCCTTGTGGCCGCAAACATCAATGGCGGCAGGGCGCAACCTGCCGTCGGATAAATTATCATGGAACGACAAGGCGGCGGACGATCGTCCGCGCGGCTGCGCTGTCGTGCCCGCAAGCATCATGCCTCGGGGCTTTTTCGCCAGCTTGCCGATCGACCAGGGCCGATTTGCCGGAAAGAGGGAAAACAGACGCAACCAGTCTCATTCGTCGAGAAGGCCGGATTCGTTCCCGGCCCAAGCGCCTATGCCGCTGCATATGGCCGAGTCCGGCCCGAAATGCAAGGGGCTTCATGTTGCAGTGCAACAAAAATGAGGGCGCTTGCGCTCCCCTATCCTGGCGATTACCACAAATCACTTATCCGTTTTGGGGACCAGCGATGAAAGACGTGCTGAAGGAACTCGAGCGCCGCCGCGGGATTGCCCGCATGGGCGGCGGCAAGGACCGCATCGAGGCGCAGCACAAGAAGGGCAAGCTCACCGCTCGCGAGCGTATCGAGGTCTTCCTCGACGAGGGCTCGTTCGAAGAGTTCGACATGTATGTCGAGCACCGGTCGACCGATTTCGGCATGGAGAAGACCAAGATCGCCGGCGACGGCGTCGTCACCGGCTGGGGCACCGTCAACGGTCGCCCGATCTATATCTTCGCCAAGGATTTTACCGTGTTCGGCGGCTCGCTGTCGGAGGCGCATGCGGAGAAGGTCATCAAGGTCCAGGAGATGGCGCTGCGCAATCGCGCGCCGATCATCGGTCTCTATGACGCCGGCGGCGCGCGTATCCAGGAAGGCGTGGCGGCGCTCGGCGGTTATGCCGAGATCTTCCAGCGCAACGTGCTCGCCTCCGGGGTCATTCCGCAGATCTCGCTGATCATGGGTCCCTGCGCCGGCGGCGATGTCTACTCGCCTGCCATGACCGATTTCATCTTCATGGTGCGCGACACCTCCTACATGTTCGTCACCGGGCCGGACGTGGTCAAGACGGTGACCAACGAGACGGTGACCGCCGAAAGCCTCGGCGGCGCTTCCGTCCACACCACCAAGTCCTCGATCGCCGACGGCGCCTATGACAACGACGTCGAGGCGCTCTTGCAGATGCGCCGGCTGGTCGATCTGCTGCCGGCCTCCAACACCGCCGAAATTCCCGAGATCGAGTGCTACCAGTCGGTGACGGATCACGACCTGTCGCTCGACCGGCTGATCCCGGACAATGCCAACAAACCCTATGATATCAAGGAACTGATCCTGAAGGTTGCCGACGAGGGCGATTTCTTCGAGATCCAGCAGAGCTTTGCCAAAAACATCGTCACCGGCTTCGGCCGGGTCGACGGCCGCACGGTGGGCTTCGTCGCGAACCAGCCGATGGTGCTGGCAGGCGTGCTCGATTCCGACGCCAGCCGTAAGGCGGCGCGCTTCGTGCGCTTCTGCGATTGTTTTTCTATCCCGATCGTCACCTTCGTCGACGTGCCGGGCTTCCTGCCGGGCACCGCTCAGGAATATGGCGGGCTGATCAAGCATGGCGCGAAGCTGCTCTTCGCCTATGCCGAGGCGACCGTGCCGAAGATCACCGTCATCACCCGCAAGGCCTATGGCGGTGCCTATGACGTGATGGCGTCGAAGCATCTGCGCGGCGACATGAACTATGCCTGGCCGACGGCTCAGATCGCCGTGATGGGCGCCAGGGGCGCGGTCGAGATCATCTATCGCAAGGATATCGGCGACGCGGAGAAAATCGCCGCGCATACAAAGACTTACGAGGATCGCTTCCTGTCGCCTTTCGTCGCCGCCGAACGCGGCTATGTCGACGAGGTGATCATGCCGCATTCGACCCGGCGCCGCGTCGCGCGGGCGCTGCGCATGTTGCGCAACAAGGACATGCAGAATCCCTGGAAGAAGCACGACAACATTCCGCTGTGAATAAGACTTCCACCAGCTGAAAGGACGACAACCGCTAACATGAGCGCGGAGACGAAATGCGAATAACACTTGCGGCCCAGGGCCTTATTCCGTGCAAGGGCTATGGCGGTATCCAGCGGCAGGTCGAATGGCTGACCACGGAAATGGTCAAGATGGGGCATCAGGTGACGCTGATCGCCGGCGCGGGGTCGTCGCATCCGATGTGCGAGGTCCGCCACGCGGTCACCAATGACGAATGCCGCGCGGCCGTTCCCAAGGACACTGACATCGTCCATCTCCATGCCTGGAAGGTCGAAGTTCCGTTTCCGACGCTCAATACCGAGCGCGGCCACCTGCCGGACTATCCGAGGCCGCAGCCGAACTGGAGCTTCATCAGCGCCCGCCATGCCGAGCTGCATGGCCGCAAGACCTTCGTCTACAACGGCTTTCCGGTCGATGCCTATCGCCTGGCGCCGTCGAAGAACGACCATCTGTTTTTCATGGCGGCCATCGCGCGGGCCGGAAAGGGTCTCAACCGCGCGGTGGACCTCGCGAAGAAATACGATTTCAAGCTCGATATCGCCGGCGGCTCGCGCTGGAAGCTGCTTGGCCGCAGCAAGACCCGCCGCGAGGGTGTCTTCTTCAAAAGCCTGTCGTCCCGCTTCCGCTATCACGGCATGGTCGATGGCGAACCGAAGGTGCGCCTGCTGGGCGAGACCAAGGCCTTTCTGAACCCGATTTCGTGGGAAGAGCCATTCGGCAATGCGCCGGTCGAATCCATGCTGTGCGGCACGCCGGTCCTCACGACGGCGCGCGGCGCGCTGCCCGAAACCGTCGATGCCGATACCGGCCGCTTCTTCGACACGGACGAGGAGTTCGCGCGCGGTTTCGGCGAAATTGGCGGTTTGCCGGCACAAAGATGCCGCGAATCCGCGGCAGACAGGTTTCCGATCGAGAAGGCCGCAAAAGCCTATGTCGAGCTCTACCACCGCATTCTTGATGGCGAAGCGCTTCCATGACAAATCATGCAGGCATTTCCCGTCGGCGATGGCCATTCCGGATCGAGAAGGTATCGCGCATTGCGCCCCATCCTGGTTTTCTGTCTGCCGGCGATCGGTGACTTCATCCGCTGCCACGCGGCTATCCAGATCATCGCCGAGAGATTCCCGGGGCAGCCGATCGATATCATCACCTCGAGGATCGCCGCGCCGCTGGCGCGGCTGATGCCGCATGTTCGCAAGGTCTGGATAGTGGAGAAGGACTGGAAGCCAGGGCTGAAAGAGCGGGCGCGCCTGGCGCGAACACTGCGCGAAGAGGATTATCAGGCGGCCTATATGCTCACCAGCAGCACCAAGGCTTCGCTGGTGCCGTGGCTTGCCGGAATACCGGAACGCATCGGCTATCCGCGCGAGTTCCAGTTCGGCATCGTCAACCGCCTGCCCGCCGGCTGGCTGAAAGCGATGGTGGCATTCGGCCCGCGCAAGACGCGGCTGGCGGAACAGGTCTGCGCAATCGCACGTCTCGGCAAAACGCCGGCCGAAGACCGACCGTTGCCGGCTCCGCAATTGGTGGTCTCCGCCGAGGAGCTTTCCGGTTGGCGTCGGCGCAACGGAATCGATCCGGCGAAATCTGCGCTCGCGCTTTACACTTCGGATTTTGCCAACAAGCGCTCATGGCCGATCGAACGCTTCGTCTCGATTGCGCGCGACCATGCTGCCCGCGGTTGGTCGGTTTGGCTGATCGGCGGGCCGCGCGAGCGGCAGGCCGCTGCGGAAATAAAGGCGCGACTGCCTGAGGCGATCGATTTCACCTCCACACCCGATATTGCGGAAGCGATGTGCCAGATCGCGGCCTCGACCGTCTTTCTCGGCGTCGACGGCGGCATTTCCCATGCCGCCGGCGCGCTGGGCGGTCCGTGCGTGCTCATCTACGGTTCGAACCGAGCCTATGTGCACGGTCCGGTCAACGGGCAGGTGATCTTCCTCGAGCCGCCGATTTCGACGCCGGGTTGGGTGGAGAACACGCGCGCAGTGACTGAAGACAGGGTTCGTGAGGCGCTCGCGGCGGCGGTCCGAAAAAACGCGCCGCAATTCGCCTGACTTATTCCTCGGCCGCCGCTCCGAAACCCGCGCCCAGGCTCGCGCGAGCCGTGGTCGCCCATGGCGTCGCATGGTTGTCGATGCGCATCTGGAAAATGAAATAGGTCGGCGAGCAGAAGCCGATGCCCCTGACCTTGGCGGCGCCCGGCGTGTCCGCCGGCAGCGACTGGCACATATAGTCCTCGCGGCAGAAATGATCGGCCGAGCACGCCGGGCGGTTGCCGCGGTTGACGGCGCCACCGAGACATTGGTCGAAATTGTTGGTGGCCACGCAGATGTCGAACTTCTTGCCGCCGACCAGTCCACAGATTTCGCTGGGCATCGGCTTGCCGGGTTTGAAGGCGGCGAAGGCGCGATCCTTGTCATCGCAGGCGCGATAGGCGAAGCCGCCTGGAACGCCGATCTTCGGCGGCCGGCAGGTATAGGCGGTGCGCGAGATCGCCGGCGCGAAGGCGGCGAACTGGCCGGTGATCTTGTAGCGGTCGTTGAAAGGCTGTGCGCTGTTGCTGGCGATAGTTCCGGTCAGGCATGGGTAGCCGGAAAATATTTTGTCGCTCTCCCTGGGCAGCAGGCATTGCGCCAATTTGGTTCTTACGCCCGAAGCAGTGGCGATCGGCATACAAACCGTGCCAGTGCCGCATTGCCAGGTGCCGCCGAAGCGACTTGCGTCTTCCGGCATCAGGCATGGCATCGCCGTTTCGGCCGGTGTGTAATCGACCTCTCCTGCATCTTTCCAGGCGGCTGGCGGGGCGAAGGAGAGCGGGCGGAAGCGGTTTGGCTCCTTGCCCTCGGCGGTCGCCTTGAGCCACGCCTCGCGGCGCGGGATCTCGGCATGCAGATGCGGCGAGATGCCGACCTCGAGGCGGTTCAACGGTGAGGTCGTGGCGTCGTCCAGACCGATGAAATGGAAGCCGGCGGTCGAGCCCGCCTGATGGCAGCCCTGGCAGGCGCCGTTGTCGAGCCGCTCGACCAGAGCTTCCGGCGTGCGTACCAGTTTCAGATTGGAATAGTCGAGCCCGGCAAAGTCCTTCGGGTCGAACAACGGCGTGAACGGATGATTGGCTTGCCTGGCGCTGCCGAAGGTCGACCAGGAGACGACTTTCCGGGCGAGAAATTCATCCGGGATTTCGTAGACGCCGAGATCGACGGCCGCGGCATTGGCGCGAACATAGTCGGCAAGCCGTGCCTTGAGGTCAGCATCCTCGGCAAGCCGGGCGATGTCCGGCGTATTTTCCAGGGGCTTTTGGCCGACCGTCGAACCATCGATGCTGAAGATGCGCATCAGGTAAGCGGCCTGCCCGCCGAACTCGGTTTCCTGGCCGGAAGGAAAGCGCACCACCTGCGCGTTGAGCTCGAGCTGCTTGAAGGATAGCGAGGCCTTTTCAAGCGGTCCTCCGGTCAGCCAGCCGGCATCGACCGTTTCGTCGAGCTGCGGCGTCCAGCGGCCGGCAGCGCCCACGCAGCCGCCATCGGCGTCTTGAGCGACGCCGTATATCGCGCTGAAGTTGAACGGCAGGCGCGAGGCCAGTTGCTTGCCGTTCTTCTTGAAGCTGTAGGCCAGGCGATAGATGAACCGCACCTCGCCGCAGCTCGTCTCGTTGCCAAGTGCTGCGAAATCGCGCCGGTCGAGCCGGTTGACGACGCCGACAAGGCGGAAGCGCGCGGCGTTCGTCTTCAGCCAGCGCATGTCGATGATGCGGCCGACATTGCCATCGGTCACTTCATAGAGAGTGCGGCCGCCAGCCTTCATGTCGCCGCGCAACGCGGCGACGTCGCCGGCCACCGTGTCGACGATGGCGTGGTAGGCGGGCGCCTCGTCGTATAGGGATTTCAGGTCGTCGCTGCCGTCGACGCCGAACAGGCCGGCGAAACCGTATCCCCTGGCGTCGAGCGTGGCGAGGATGCGCGGGTCGTCGACGATGGTGATCGGGCGGTCGGCGGCGCGCGCCGATAGAGCCAGGAGAAGGACTACGATAGCGAGCACCAGCCGTTTCATCGGACAGCGCTCTCCGCCAGTTCGCGAAGAACCGGCACCATGGCCAGAGGCAGGTCCTCGGCTATCAAACCCGGCCCAAAACGGCTGCCGGCCTCGGCGTGGATCCAGACCCCGGCGCAAGCCGCTTCGAAGGCCGGCATGCCTTGCGCGAGAAGCCCGGCAATGATGCCCGCCAGCACGTCGCCCGAGCCGGCGGTGGCGAGCCAGGGCGCGCCATTGCTGTTGATCGCGGCGCGGCCATCCGGCGAGGCGATCACGCTGTCGGCGCCCTTGTAGACGATCACGGCGTTGGCGCGTCGCGCAGCTTCGCGCGCCTTGGCCAGTTTGGACAGAGCCTTGTCACCCGCAATGTCCGCAAACAGCCTGCCGAACTCGCCCTCATGCGGCGTCATGATCAACGCCGGTGCGTCCGGTCTGCCGGCTGCCTCGAACAGCGTCGCGGCAGCGTTGCGAAAAGACGTGATGCCGTCGGCGTCGAGCACAAGTCCCTCGACGCCGCCGTCCTGGCGTTTCCTGGCGAGCACGGCAAGGGTGAAATCGCGTGCCTTGTCGCCGATGCCGAAGCCGGGGCCGAGGACGAAGGCGGATGGTCTGCGATTGCCGATAAGGTCATGCACATCTTCGATCGCATCGACCTTGCGCAGCATGATCGAGGTCAGATGCGCCGCGTTGACGTGCATGGCGTTCGCCGGCGAGAGCACGGTGACAGCCCCTGCCCCGCTTCGGGCTGCCGCAAGCGCCGAAAGGCGCGCCGCGCCCGTCGCGGATGGTCCGCCCGAAAAGACGCTCGTGTGGCCGCGCTTGTATTTGTGCGCGTCGACGGCCGGCGCGGGAAAGGTCGCGATCCAGAGCGCGGGTCGATTCTCGAAGGCTCGCGGCGCGACAGCGTCGATAATCTCGTCACGAATGCCGATATCGGCCAACACGATCTCGCCGCATCGCTCTCGGCCCGGCAGAAGCAGGTGCCCGGGCTTCTTTCGCGCGAAGGTCACCGTGAGGAGAGCGCGAAATGCCGGGCCGAGGACTTCGCCGCTTTCGCCGGAGACGCCCGAAGGCAGGTCGATCGCGACAACCGGCAGGTTCATCGCCGTCACGATGTCGACCGCGCCCTTGGCGTCGCCGGATAGCGGCTTCGACAAGCCTGCGCCATAGATCGCATCGACAACCAGCGAGCCAGCCTCCGCGGAGAAGGCCGAAAGCAGGTGCCGTTCCAGAGTGCAGTCAGCCGCCGCAAGCGCGGCATCGCTGCCTGCCCGCGGCTCGCCGGATGTCCACAGGGCTACATCCACGCCCGCCTCGGCCAGCAGCCGCGCCACGACATAGCCGTCGCCGCCATTGTTGCCGGGGCCGCACAACACATGCACCCTCGTTGCGGCCGGATAACGCGCCAGCACGACGGCAGCGACCGCCTCGCCGGCACGTTGCATCAAGCGATAGCCGTCGAGCGGACCGGCCGCGATTGCCAGTCTGTCGGCCTCGGCCATTTCGGCCGGCGATAGAAGTTCATTGTGCATGGGATTGCCGATCTCCATGCGATCAAGCATTGTCCAGTTTTCGGTTCGAAGCAAACCAGCGCAACCGGGCATCATCTTGCCAAGGCGGTCGCATCCGGGAGGGGTTCTGCCTGCAAATTGCGCTGCCTGCCTATTTTTTGTGCGAACGTGAGGAGGGGCGATGTATAGGGTTTGGGCGTCCATGATGCATCCGATGCAGCGGATGACGCGAATGTGCATCCGGACCCGGCATGGGCTCGAAAACGTCCCTCGCCGCCTGCACTCCTCAGGATTGGCACGCTTCGTGCTTGATGAAGGCGCAAGCGGGGCACACAACCCGTCTTCTTGGCAGTGGAGGCCACTTTTTACATGAAAAAGATCGAAGCGATCATCAAGCCATTCAAGCTGGACGAAGTGAAGGAGGCGCTTCAGGAGGCCGGACTGCAAGGCATCACCGTCACTGAGGCCAAGGGTTTCGGCCGCCAGAAGGGACACACGGAGCTTTATAGAGGCGCCGAATATGTCGTCGACTTCCTGCCCAAGGTTAAGATCGAAGTGGTGCTCGGCGACGAGGCCGTCGAAGGCGCCATCGAGGCCATCCGCAAGGCGGCGCAGACCGGCCGCATCGGCGATGGAAAAATCTTCGTCTCCAACATAGAGGAAGTCGTGCGCATCCGCACCGGCGAGACCGGCATCGACGCCATCTGACCGACCTTCAATCATTCCGGACGTCATCACACAGGGAAGAAATGACATGACGACAGCCAAAGACATCATGAAGCAGATCAAGGACAACGACGTGAAATTCGTCGACCTGCGCTTCACCGATCCGCGGGGCAAGCTGCAACATGTGACGATGGATGTCGTCGAGGTCGAGGAAGACATGTTCGCCGACGGCGTCATGTTCGACGGCTCCTCGATCGCCGGCTGGAAGGCGATCAACGAGTCCGACATGGTGCTGATGCCGGACACGGATACGGTCCACATGGATCCGTTCTTCGCCCAGTCGACCATGGTCATCCTGTGCGACATCCTCGATCCGGTCTCGGGCGAAGCCTATAACCGCGATCCGCGCGGCACCGCCAAGAAGGCCGAAGCCTATATGAAGTCCGAAGGCATCGGCGACACGATCTATGTCGGCCCGGAGGCCGAGTTCTTCGTGTTCGACGACGTCAAGTACAAGGCCGATCCCTATAACACCGGCTTCCGTCTCGACTCGACCGAACTGCCGTCCAACGACGACACCGACTACGAGACCGGCAATCTCGGCCACCGTCCGCGCATCAAGGGCGGCTATTTCCCGGTGCCGCCGATCGATTCCTGCCAGGACATGCGCTCCGAGATGCTGACCGTGCTCGCCGAAATGGGCGTGCGGGTCGAAAAGCACCACCATGAGGTCGCCGCCGCACAGCACGAGCTCGGCATCAAGTTCGACACGCTGGTGCGCAACGCCGACAAGATGCTGATCTACAAGTATGTCGTGCACCAGGTCGCCAATGCCTACGGCAAGACGGCCACCTTCATGCCGAAGCCGGTGTTCGGCGACAACGGCTCGGGCATGCATGTCCACCAGTCGATCTGGAAGGGCGGCAAGCCGACCTTCGCCGGCAACGAATATGCCGGCCTGTCGGAGAGCTGCCTGTTTTATATCGGCGGCATCATCAAGCACGCCAAGGCGATCAACGCCTTCACCAACCCGCTCACCAACTCCTACAAGCGTCTGGTGCCGGGCTACGAGGCGCCGGTGCTGCTCGCCTATTCGGCGCGCAACCGCTCGGCCTCGTGCCGCATTCCGTTCGGCAACTCGCCGAAGTCGAAACGCGTCGAGGTCCGCTTCCCCGATCCGGGCGCGAACCCCTATCTCGGCTTCGCCGCCATGCTGATGGCCGGTCTCGACGGCATCAAGAACAAGATCCATCCGGGGCAGCCGATGGACAAGGACCTCTATGATCTGCCGCCGAAGGAGTTGAAAAAGATCCCGACCGTCTGCGGCTCGCTGCGCGAAGCGCTGCAGAGTCTCGACAAGGATCGCGGCTTCCTGAAGGCCGGCGGTGTCTTCGACGACGACCAGATCGACTCTTACATCGAGCTCAAGATGGCCGAGGTCATGCGCTTCGAAATGACCCCGCACCCCGTCGAGTACGACATGTACTATTCGGTCTAAGCTTCTGATCGAATGAAAGTTTCGCCCTTGGAAGGCTCTCACTTCCAAGGGCTTTTCATCTCTGAAGACGGGTTTTCGCGTCCACGCTTTCCAATCGGCAAAAAAGAACTCCGGCGTTTTGCCGGGGTTCTCGCATGGACAGGTGTCGGAGGGCTGACGCCTATCCCGCAAGCTCGTCGGGGCCGTGCAGCGTCCAGTCGGCGCGGCGTGCCAGAAACAGCAGGAAGTAGATCGCGGCGACGGCCATGATCGCCAGCGTCGCGATCAGGCTTGGGCGTCCGAAGGCGGCGTCGAGCCAGTTCTGGTAGGCGACATAGACCAGCGCCACGAAGGCGAGGATCGCCGGCACCGGAAACAGCGGCATGCGATAGTGGCCCCCCGAGGTGGTGCCGTTGCGGCGGCCGGCGAAGACCGCGACGCAGAGCAGTGCATAGATCACCACCAGCGACGTGCCGCTGACCACCAGCAAGAGGTTGAGGTCGATAAAGCAGGCCAGCGCGGCCAGCACCACCACCACGATGGTGGCGATCCACGGCGAAGCGTAAGTGCCATGGACGGACGCGACCGCGTTGTTGATCGGCCCGAACCATGTCTTGTCGCGGCCCGAGCTGAACAACAGCCGCGCCGCCTGCAGGATGATGGCGATGACGGCGTTGAAAATGGCCACCGCAATCGCCAGGCTGATCGCCACCGTCAGCCAATGGCCGCCACGTGCCTCGAGGAAATACTCGATCTTCTGGGGTGCGGAGAGCAGGCCGACGAGATCTGGCGCGCCGAGCAGCACCGCGGTCAGCGGAATGAGCTCGGCGGCGACCGTGATCACCAGCGCCCAGAGCACCACCTTGCCGATGTTGCGCTTGGCGTCGTGCGTCTCTTCGCCGAAATAGGCGGCGGCGCCATAGCCGTTATAGGCAAAGAGCGACACGGCGGTGGATGCGAGGATGATGGCGGCCGACGCCGGAACCAGCATGTTGGTCGTGGCGTCGAGCAGTTGCGGCGCGGTGAAAAGGCTGGAGAGCGGCCGCTCGATATGGGTGAAGCCGAGCCAGATCAGGACCAGCAGCGCCAGCATCTCGATGCCGAGGAAGATGCCGGTGACGAAGGCGTTGAGCTTGATGCGCATGGCGGCGACGGCGCCGGCCAGGATGATGGTCACCACACCCACCCACTGCGGGCTGAGATTGGGAATGAGGACGCCGAGATAGGTGCCGACGCCGAGCGCGATGACCGCGACGATGAGCACGATCGACACGAACACGAGCACCAGCGTGACGAAACCCCAGAAGCGCCCGAGCGTGCGGCCAATCATGGTGTATTCGCCGCCGGCCATCGGATAGGCCGAGGAAAGCTCGGCATAGACGAAGGCCATGAACAGGCCGATGACGGCCGCGATCACGAAGCTCAGGAACGAGCCGGTGCCGGCCAGCGCAATGACGCCCGGCACAATGATGAAGACGGATGATGCCGGCGTCACCGCCGATAGCACGATCATCAGCGTGCCCAGCGCGTTCAGCGCCCGGTCGAGACCCTTGGCGCCGGGCGCGGCCTTGTCCGTGGCCGCCGTAGTGGCTTCGTTTGTGGACATTGTCCTCCCCCTATTTTTAATTGGATAAAAATTACTATCCGTAACGGAAGCTAGCCGCGTCGACACATAGCGTCAACAAATATGCGATATATCGGCTTGCAAAAATCTACGGGCCAGTTTTTATTGAATCGTATTCAGGAAAATGAAATGGGCAGACCCAAGACACAGACCGATCGCCGCCTGATCCTGGTAGCGGCTGCGGAATCGATGATCGCCAAACGCGGCCTTGCCGCCGTCACCTTGCGCGACGTGGCCAACGAGGCCGGCATGAGCTCGAGCGCCCTGCTCTATTACTATCCTGGCCTCAAGGAGCTGCTGGACGACGTGCAGGCAAAGGCGGTCGAGCGCTTCTGCACGCAGCGCGCGGCAGCGGTCGCGACAATCGCCGATCCGAGGGCGCGCCTGAAAACAATGCTCGACAGCGGCCTGCCGACCGATCCGGGCGACCAGCTTTGCCGACTTCTCTTGGAGCTCGGCGCCTATTCGCGCTCGGACGCAAGCTATGCCGCCCGACACATCACGCTGTTCGAGCGCCAAGTGGCGATCTATGTCGGCATCCTCGAAGCGGGCGCGGCCACCGGCGTCTTCGTGCTCAATGCTGCGAGCGAAGTCATCGCCCGCAGTCTCGTCGTCCTGGAAGACGGGCTCGGCCTTCACCTCGTCAACGTCGTTCCGGCTGTCGACCACGCCTCGGCAATGGCGATCCTCACCGGTTACGCCGAACTCGCGACCGGCTGCAGCCTACGCTGAGCCGGCTTTCATCAACGGAGCATCCTCAGCATGGATCAACGAATAGACTTGACCGCCACGCCGGCCGGCAAGACGCGCGCGCGCGGCCTCGGCATTCCCCTGCCGGGCACGCCGGGACCTGCCAATGCCATCACCGATGTCGATGGTGTGCTCGTCGGCTATTCAACGCTGATCAAGGGCGACGGTAAGCTCAACATGGGTCACGGGCCAGTCCGCACCGGCGTCACCGCGATCCTGCCGCTCGGCCGCGACGGCATCGGCGTGGCTTTGGCTGCCGGCTATCATTCCTTCAACGGCAATGGCGAGATGACCGGCGCTTCATGGCTGGAAGAGGCCGGCAGCCTCTCCATGCCGATCCTGATCACCAACACGCATGCCGTCGGCCCCTGCCATCGCGGCGTCATCGACTGGGTAGCGCGCAACAAGCCCGAGGTGGCGAACCAATGGCTGCTGCCGGTGGTGGCCGAAACCTGGGACGGCTATCTCAACGACATCAACGGCCCGCACGTCACCGTCGACCACGCGATCGAGGCGATCGAGAATGCGGCCGCTGGCGCCATCGAGGAAGGATCCGTCGGCGGCGGCACCGGCATGAACTGCTACGCCTTCAAGGCCGGCTCCGGCTCAGCGTCGCGGATCGTCGATTATGGCCACCGCGCCTATACGGTCGGCGTCTTCCTGCAGGCCAATTTCGGTTCGCGACATGAGATCAGCATCGCTGGCGTACCGCTCGGGCACGAGCTTACCGCCGACAATCCAATGGAGGCGTATTTCAGCGGTCGGCCGACGGGCGCCGGCTCCTGCATCGGCATCGTCGCCACCGACGCGCCGCTGCTGCCTGGACAGTGCAAGGCGCTGGCGCGGCGCGTGCCGCTCGGGCTGGCGCGCACCGGCACCGCCGGCTCGCATTTTTCCGGCGATATTTTCCTCGCCTTCTCGACTGCCAACCCTGATGCGCTCAACGGCCGCTTCCCGAAAGGCGCGCCGACCGCGGAGAGCTACAGCCATATGGACTTCGTTCCCTGGGGCCGCATGGACGACTTCTACACGGCCGTCGTGCAGGCGACCGAGGAGGCCGTGCTCAACGCGCTGGTCGCCAACGACGATATGGTCGGTCGTGACGGCAACCGCACCCCCGCCCTGCCGCATGGCCGGGTGGTGGCGGCGCTTAAATCGCGTGGCGTCATCACCAGTTGACGATAGTCGGCGGAGATTTCTCGCTGGTAGTTGCCATGCAAAAAAGCCCCGGCGTTGACCCGCCGGGGCTTTTTTGTCGTTCTCGTCTTGTCACAGGCTTAAGCCTGTGACGTCGAAACAAGTCAGGCGGCAGCCGAAACGGCCGCGGTCGAAACCTCGGAGATCGTCTTCAGGACCTGCGAGGCGATCTGGTAGGGGTCGCCCTGCGAGTTCGGGCGGCGGTCTTCCAGATAGCCCTTATAGTCGTTCTTGACGAAGGAGTGCGGCACGCGGATCGAAGCGCCGCGATCGGCGACGCCGTAGCTGAACTTGTTCCACGGCGCGGTTTCATGCTTGCCGGTCAGGCGCTTGTCGTTATCCGGGCCGTAGACGGCGATATGGTCCATCAGGTTCTTGTCGAACTGGGCCATCAGCGCCTCGAAATAGGCCTTGCCGCCGACTTCGCGCATGTAGGAGGTGGAGAAGTTGCAGTGCATGCCCGAGCCGTTCCAGTCGGTGTCGCCGAGCGGCTTGCAGTGGAACTCGATGTCGATGCCATACGTCTCGGTCAGGCGCAGCAGCAGGTAGCGAGCCATCCACATCTGGTCGGCGGCCTTCTTGGAGCCCTTGCCGAAGATCTGGAATTCCCACTGGCCTTTCGCCACTTCGGCGTTGATGCCTTCATGGTTGATGCCGGCGGCGAGGCACAGGTCGAGATGCTCCTCGACGATCTTGCGCGCGACATCGCCGACATTCTTGTAGCCGACGCCGGTATAGTAAGGACCCTGCGGCGCCGGATAGCCGCTCTCCGGGAAGCCGAGCGGACGGCCGTCCTTGTAGAAGAAATACTCCTGCTCGAAGCCGAACCAGGCGCCCTCGTCGTCGAGGATGGTGGCGCGCTTGTTGGAAGCATGCGGCGTCACGCCATCGGGCATCATGACTTCGCACATGACCAGCACGCCATTGGTGCGGGCCGGATCCGGATAGACGGCGACGGGCTTCAGCACGCAGTCGGAGCTGTGGCCCTCGGCCTGGTTGGTGGACGAGCCATCGAAGCCCCACAGCGGCAGTTGCTCCAGCGTCGGGAATTCGGCAAACTCCTTGATCTGGGTCTTGCCGCGCAGGCTGGGGGTCGGGACGTATCCGTCGAGCCAGATATACTCGAGCTTGTATTTGGTCATTCCAGTGCCTCTCGTTGCTTGGGCGCCGCAAGTGGGCGGCGTCAACGCATGGCCGGGCTTGCCGGCCTGCCGATCGTTAAAAAGCAATTCGTATGCCACTCCGCCTTCGGCGGGTGCGGCAAAATGGGTCATGGCAAGGCGTTGATTTTGCTCAGCCGCCTCACTTGTGCGCTCGGATCGCTCAATCGATATTTCTGCATAAATAATTGGCAAATAATGATCTTTTTGTAGGCATATTGCCTAAACGAATCGCAGAACCTATCTTGCTGGATAAGTTGAATCGGCAAGTCCCCGGACAAGCAAGGAGGTCGCCAATGCAAGTCGTGCAGCCGCGTCCGTCGGCAAAAATCCTGATGTTCCCACTGGCAGGACGCAAGTCTGCCGCAAATTTAGGCGCCAAGGCCAAATTCGCGGCAGAGCTTGCGACGCTTCGCGGCGAGCATGCCGACTTTGACGGCTGGTACCACGAAGCAGCCGTCGAGGAAGAAAATCAGCGCAAGAGCTGATCGCCTCTTTGAGCTTCATGAACGGAAAAGCCCGGCGCGATCACTCGCGCCGGGCTTTCTTCTTTTGAGCGGATGACCGAGATCATTCCTTGGCGTGCAGGTCTGTGCCGAGCGTATCCCTGACGAAGATCATGCCGATGATAAGCGACATTGCCGCGATGATCACCGGATACCAGAGACCGTAGTAGATATCGCCCTTGTAGGCACTGAGTGCGAACACCGTTGCCGGCAGCAGACCGCCGAACCAGCCATTGCCAATGTGGTAGGGCAGCGACATGCCGGTGTAGCGGATGCGGGTCGGGAACATCTCGACCAGGATGGCCGCGATCGGCCCATAGACCATGGTCACGAACAGCACCAGGATGAACAGGATACCGATCGTGAGCGGCCAGTTGATCGCAGCCGGATCGGCAGTCATGGCGAAGGCGCCACCGCCCGGGACGGTGTAGACGGTGACTTCCGGCGCACCGGCCGCCTCATCCTTGGTCAGGAGCTTGTCGGCGATCGCCTTGTCGGTCGGAACCGCCGCCTTTTCGCCGCCGCGGATGGCCGCCGCGTCAAGCTTCAGCTCGGGATTGGCCGCGATGAAGGCGTCGAGCTTCTGGTCCGCCACCTTGGCCGCGGCCCGCTTCAACGGATAGCCGCCGTCCTGAAGCGACATGTTCACCGCCTTGGCGAAGGCCGCGTCCTTGGCCTTGGCCTGATCGCCGGCGGCGACGGCATCATAGGATTCCACCGTCTCGTTGCCGATCTTGACCGAGGCTGCGGTGCCTGGGGTTGCCGTGGTCACCACATCATAAGGCACCGAGTTCTTGGTCAGGAACGAAGTCGCGATATCGCAGGATGTCGTGAATTTTGCCGTGCCGACCGGGTTGAACTGGAACTTGCAGTCGCCGGGCGCTGCCGTCACCGTCGCCCGGGTGTTCTGCTGCGCGGTGGCCAGAGCCGGATTGGCGGCCCAGGTCAGCGCTTTGAACAGCGGGAAGGTGCAGACGATGCCGAGCGCAAGGCCTGCCATGATGATCGGCTTGCGGCCGATCTTGTCGGACAGCCAGCCGAACACGACGAAGAAGATCGAGCCGATGGCGAGCGCGATAGCGATCATGATGTTGACCGACTGCGCGTCGACCTTCAGCACGTTCGTCAGGAAGAACAGCGCGTAGAACTGGCCGTTGTACCAGATTACGGCCTGGCCGGCGGTGAGGCCGAGCAGCGCCAGCAGCGCGATCTTGGCGTTCTTCCATTGACCGAAGGCTTCCGAGAGCGGTGCCTTGGAGCCCTTGCCCTCTTCCTTCATGCGCTGGAAAGTCGGCGACTCCGAGAGCGACAGCCGGATCCAGATTGAAACGGCAAGTAGCAGGAAAGAAACGATGAAGGGAATGCGCCAGCCCCAGGAAGCGTAGGTTTCCTTGCTGAGCGAGCCCTGAACAATAAGGATGACGATCAACGACAGGAAAAGGCCGAGCGTCGCCGTCGTCTGGATCCACGACGTATAGAAACCGCGACGGTCGTCAGGCGCGTGCTCCGCGACATAGGTCGCAGCACCGCCATATTCGCCACCGAGCGCCAGGCCTTGCAACATGCGCAGCCCGATCAGGATCACGGGAGCCAAGATGCCCAAGGTTGCGTAGCCGGGCAGTAAGCCGACCAGGAAGGTCGACAGGCCCATGATCGTCATGGTGACGAGGAAGGTGTATTTGCGGCCGACGAGATCGCCGATGCGGCCGAAAAGCAGCGCGCCGAACGGTCGGACAAGGAAGCCGGCGGCAAAGGCAAGCAGCGCAAAGATGTTGCGCGTTGCCTCGGGAATCGCCGGGCTGAAGAAGGTCGAGCCGATGAAGGCGGCCAACGAGCCGTAGAGATAGAAATCGTACCATTCGAAAACGGTGCCGAGCGAGGAGGCGAAGATGACTTTCTTCTCCTCCCGCGTCATGCCGCGGCTGGTTCCGCCGGCGGTCGAAGCCATTGCCATTGATGTATCCTCCCGTGAGATCCCGTCTGTCCTCGATGGGTGCGCGCCACCGTCCGCGCTCCTCCGAACGCGGACTCAAAGACGCAGCCAACAAAGGAAAAAATGACAGAAAGGACGGGCGAAAGGCACCGCGACGATGGGATTATGACTTTGGTATTAGGTGCGCTGCGAAAGCGGCGCCGCGCTTGAATTGCTCTAGGCCTGCAGCGCTTCGAGCAGGCTGACCGCCGCCATCATGTCGCGCTTGCGTGCCGAGCGGCGCGCAACGGCCTCCGCATCCTGGCCCCAATGCTCGATCTGCCAGTCCTCGTCGACATGGCCGGCAGTCCAAGCTTCCTCGCCGTCGAGGTGACCGAAATCGACGGCCAAAGCCAGCAGCGCCGAACCGGTCAGCGCGGTCATGACATGAATGGCGGCCAGCCGCATCGGCTCGACACGCTGGCCAAGATGCGCGCCGAGCACGGCGATCGCCTCGCGTGGCTGCTCGACATGGATGACGCCTTCGGCAAGGTTGAAGCGCGCGCCGAGGCTGCCGCGTGCCCAGTCCAGCACCGGATCCCAGAGCTTGTTCTGGCGATCGACCAGTCCCTGCGGGCCATCGGCGCGGTAGCACAAAAGATCGGACGAGGCGAAGCGCAGCACGTCCTCCAGCACCGCCTGCGGATCCGAGGCGACGCCGTCGATGGCGGTGTTCACCAGCCGCATGACAGGCATCGTCACGGGATCGATGACCTCGCCTTGCGCGCTGAATTCATCGGCAACGAGCGCCGCGGCGTTTTCGGTCGGCAGCACCATCACAGCCTTGCCCGGCGTGCGCACGGGCCGGCCGTCCAGATGAACGGCAAAGCCATTCTCGACGGGAGCCACCGAAACAGCCTTGTAGAAACGCTTCGGCAGCGGCGTCTTCATCTGGATCTGGGCGCGGCGCACGGGATCGGGGTCGGAAAGCAGCTTTCCGGCTTCGAGGTCTTCGAGGATGTCGCGCATGCCGAACTCCTTTAAGCAATTCCGGGAAAAGTGTGAAGCGGTTTTCCGTTCGGAATTGCGTCAAAACAAAGAGATGGAGCAGCTCGCCGTTCGGCGAGCTGCTCTATGGTGCGGGCTGTCTGCGCGCCGGGCGATTGACGATGATCAGCCCGACGGCGATCAGGCCGAGTGCCAGGATTATCCTGGCCGTCGGCAGCTCGCCCAACAGCACCGCGCCGCACAGGACGCCGAACACCGGCGACAGGAAGGCGAAGCTCGACAGACCGGCGGCCGGATAGCGCGTGAGCAGCCAGAACCACAACACATAGGTGAAGGCGACGATATAGAAAGACTGGAAGAGCAGCGCCAGTGTCGGCAAGGCGGCAAGCGCACGGATCGGCGGGCCGGCGAAAGGCATCACCAGCAGGCCAACGACAGCTGCACCCGCCAGCTGGTAAAGCAGAAGCTTTTCGGCGTTGGTTTCCACCAGTTTCGACCGCTTTATGAAGATGCTGGTCGCCGCCCAGAGAATGCCCGAGCCGAGACTGAGCAGGTCACCCGTCAGCGTCGCGTCGCTGCCGGCAGTGATGCCGTCGGAGAAAACCGCCGCCAGGCCGCAGAAGGCCAGAACAAGCCCACCGAGCTTGCGTGGGTTGATGCGCTCGCCTAGCAGGAAATGGCCGCCGATCAGGACCCAGAACGGCATGGTGTTGACCAGGAGCGTGTTGCGGGCAACGGTGGTGTATTCGAGCCCGATATAGAGGCACAGGAACTCGACGCCGAAGAGCACGCCGACGACGATGCCGGCGGGCAAAGTCCCATCCGCTTCGAACAGCTTGATGCCGCGCAGCCGGCACCAGCCAAGCACGCAGGCTCCCCCAATAAGCGATCGTGCGACCGAGACGAAAACAGGGTCGTAGCCGGCGTATGAGACCTTGGCGGCGACGTAGTTCAGGCCCCAGGAAAAGGTCAGTCCGACCATGATGACAGCCGCGGCCATGTCGACTGCATCGCGACGATCCAATGCGGGGGCGACAGCCAAGTCAGTCCTCCGCGCTCTGGTCGTCGAAGCCGATCAGGTTCCAGCTCTGGCGCATATGCGGCGGCATCGGCGCCGTGACGTCGATGACGCCCTGGTCCGGATGCGGGATGATAATGCGGCGCGCATGCAGGTGCAGGCGGTTTTGAATGCCGCCCGGGAAATCCCAGTTGGTATCTGCCTCGAAATATTTTGGGTCGCCGATGATCGGACAACCTATATAGGCGGCGTGAACGCGAAGCTGGTGGGTGCGGCCGGTATAGGGCTCCATCTCCAGCCAGGTCATCGTCTGCGCCGCCTGCTCGATGACGCGGTAGTAGGAGACGGCGTGGTCGGCGCCCTTCTCTCCATGCGCGGCCACGCGCACGCGGTCGCCATCCTCCGTCGGCTCCTTGATCAGCCAGGTCGAGATCTTGTCCTCGCGCTTGGGCGGCACGCCCTTGACCAGCGCCCAGTAGGTTTTCTTGGTCTCGCGCGCCCGGAACGCTTCCGACAGCTTCATCGCCGCAAGACGGGTGCGGGCAACCACCAGCACGCCGGACGTGTCGCGGTCGAGGCGGTGGACGAGGCGCGGCTTCTCGCCCTTCTGATTGCGCCAGGCCTCGAGCATGTCGTCGACATTGCGGGTGACGCCCGAGCCGCCCTGCACGGCGAGCCCCGCTGGCTTGTTGAAGACGAAAACCTTCGGGTCCTCATGCAAGAGCATCTTGGCGAGCACGTCGGCATCGCCCTGGTTGCGGATCGAGTGACCGGTGAGCGGCGCGTCGCCCTTCTTATCGACGTCGAGCGGCGGAACGCGGACAGACTGGCCGGGCTCGACACGCGTGTCGGCCTTCACCCGGCCGCCATCGACGCGGATCTGGCCGGACCGAAGCAATTTCTGCAGATGGCCGAAGCCGAGGCCCGGATAATGGACCTTGAACCAGCGGTCGAGCCGCATGCCCGCCTCGCCGACCTCAATCGTGATCTGTTCAACACCCGCCATGGATACGCTTTTCCGTTTGAAAGCGGCGCCATAGCACTAAGGCAGGCATTGTGCGAGCCAAAGACCCAACAAAGCGCGACGATTACCCCAATCGCAGCCATCCGAGGTTCGGCCGCACGCTGGCCGACCTTTGGATTGAAGCGGGGCCGTAGTCAGTTGGCAGCCTTCGGCTTGGACGAGCCGATCATCTTCCAGTTCTTGTAGAAGACGGAATTGATGCGCTCCACGCTGACCGAGACGATCGAGAGAAGGCCAGCGATCAGCCTCGGGAACGGAGACGGACGGATGATGTCGACGAAGACGCAATAGCGGCGGCCGTCATATTCGTTGACCGAGCGGTGGAAGAGTGTGTCGTCGAAGATGAACAGCGGGTTGTCGTACCAGTAGTTCTTCTTGCTGCCGCACTGGACGAAGATCTCCGCCTTCACCGGGATCAGGTTGTAGAGGATGCGCAGGCTGAGCCGCAGCGGTCCGAAATGCCACGACGTGGATTCGCGCTTGCTGAAAACGGATACCGCGATCGTCTTGATGTATTTGTAATCCTTGTTGAATTCGGGAACGTTGTCGATCTTGTGCTTGCCGTACCACTGGTAGACATACATGCCACGCCGGCCGGTGCCGAAATTGGCGTCGATATCGGCGATGATCTCGTCCTTGCGGGCGTTGAAGACGCCCAGCACCTCGTTGATCTCGCGCTGATAGTCCTCGGGGAACTGCTCGGGCTTCCAGACGCCGGGGTTGCGGTAGCAGAGAAGGTCGACGATCAGGTTGAACGGCGACAGCAGCCAGGTGAAAAGGCCATTGCCGAGGAAATAGCGCTCGAACAGATTCCGGTTCTTCTGGTCGTTGCGCATGACGTCGATCAGGCCGAAGACGACCCAGATGGCGGTCAGGATCGGGATGAAGTAGACGGCGAGCGCGAGAACCACGACTGCAATCGCAGCCTTACGGAGCGTCTTGACGGTTTTCTTTGTCATTGTCATTCGCGCGGGAGCGCGATCCTGTTCCGTTTGCCAAAATCACGGCGACCCCCGCCCGCCGTGCGTCTTGATAAGATTTTTTGTTTCCCGGCACAATGCCGCGCACGGTCCCGGTGGTCGGCCCGGATGAATATTTGGAGTGTGTTACTCCACTTTAACTCAATGCACGGCCGGCAAACCAAGCTCGTCCCATCTTTCCCTAGGGATCGGATCGCCGACCAGGAATTCGCAGCCGACGACGCTTTCGCCATGGCGCGGCTTCGCGACGAAGCGTGCCGACCGCAGGGGCACGCAACTCAGCTGCTCCGTTCGCCGCGCAGCTTTGCCCAGTATTCCAACCGCTTGCGGATATCGCGCTCGAAACCGCGCTCCGGCGGATCGTAGAAAGTGCGCCGGCCCATCTTCTCCGGAAAATAGTCCTGGCCTGAAAATGCGTCCGGCTCGTCATGGTCGTAGCGATAGCCGGCGCCGTAATCCTCCTGCTTCATCAGCTTGGTCGGCGCATTGAGGATGTGTTTGGGCGGCAGCAGCGAGCCGAACTCCTTGGCGGCCGCGGTCGCAGCCTTGAAGGCGGTGTAGACAGCGTTCGATTTCGGCGCTGTGGCCAGATAGACAGTGGCTTGGGCGAAGGCGAGTTCGCCCTCGGGCGAACCGAGATAGTCATAGGCATCCTTGGCCGCATTGGCGACGACAAGCGCCTGCGGATCGGCGAGCCCGATATCCTCCACCGCCATGCGCACGAGCCGGCGGCCGAGATAGAGCGGATCCTCGCCGGCATCGAACATGCGGGCAAGATAGTAGAGCGCGGCATCCGGATCGGAGCCGCGCACCGATTTATGCAGCGCCGAGATCAGATTGTAATGGCCGTCCTGGCCTTTGTCGTAGATCGGGGCGCGGCGCTGAATGACGCGCTGCAGGCCCTCCGGGCCGAACACCTCGCCTTTCTTGGCGGCGCGCCAGACTTCCTCAGCCAGCGTCAGCGAGGCGCGGCCGTCGCCATCCGCCATGCGGATCAGCATGGCGCGCGCTTCTTCGTCGAGCGGCAGCGCCCTGCCCTCGGTTTCTTCCGCCCGGGCCAGAAGCTTGGCGATGCTTTCCTCGCCCAGCGAACGGAACACCAACACACGCGCTCGCGACAGAAGTGCTGCATTCAACTCAAAGGACGGGTTCTCTGTCGTGGCGCCGACCAGCACCACGGTGCCGTCTTCCATCACCGGCAAAAAACCGTCCTGCTGGGCGCGGTTGAAGCGATGGATCTCGTCGACGAAGAGCAGCGTCTGGCGGCCATTGGCGCGCCTCAGCTTCGCTGCCTCGAACACTTTCTTGAGGTCCGCGACACCGGAAAATACGGCCGAAATCTGCTCAAAGGCAAGATTGGTCTCGCCGGCGAGCAGCCGCGCCACCGTCGTCTTGCCGGTGCCGGGCGGCCCCCAGAAGATCATCGAGCCGAGCGAACCGGAATCGATCAACCTGGTCAGGGCGCCGTCGGGGCCGGTCAGATGCTCCTGGCCCACGACCTCGCCGAGGTTTTTGGGGCGCAACCGGTCGGCAAGCGGTCGCCCGGGCGCCACTTTCTCCGGTTCATCGGAACTGAACAGATCGGCCATGCAAGTCTTTTGGTTGAAAAGCGATCTTCAAAGATGGGAAGACCGCCTCAATAGCGCAACACCTGGCGCAGTATCTGCCCGCCGCGCTCGACGGTAAAGCGCCACCAGCGCGTGTCCTGCTGAGCAACCTGCGCCAGCGTCGCCGCAGTGTCGATGGTGGTGCCGTTGACCTCGCGCACGATATCGCCGGGCTGGAAGCCGAAATCGGCGGCCGGCGAATCGCGGCTGATATCGATGACGGTGACGCCCTTGATATCCGTGCGAAGGCCAAGGCGCTGGGCAAGCCGGGGCGACAGCTCCGTGACCTTGGCGCCGGAAAAGGGACTGCGACCGCGCAAGGTGACTTCGCTGGGCTTGGCGCCTTCCGGCGCGCGCTCCAGCGGAATCTCCAACGTCGCCTGCTGCCCTTTGCTCAGCACGGCAAACGTCGCCTTGGTGCCGATCGACAGCGTCGCCATGCGGTAGTCGAGCGCCTCGATGCTTTCAACCGGCGTGTTGTTGAGCGACAGGATGACGTCGCCAGGCTTCAGGCCAGCCTTGCCCGCGGGCCCGGTCGCGTCCACGGACGACACCAGGGCGCCGGTCGGCTTCTCCATGCCGAGAGATTCGGCGATCTGCGGCGTCACCATTTCGAACTCGGCGCCGATATAGGGGCGCTCGAAGAAGTCGAGCCCGGCCTTGGCGGCGTCGGCAAAGGCGCGCACCATGTTCGAGGGAATGGCGAAGCCGATGCCGATCGAGCCGCCGCTGCGGCTGTAGATCGCGGTGTTGATGCCGACCAGTTGGCCGCCCATGTTGATCAGCGCGCCGCCCGAATTGCCGGGATTGATGGCCGCATCGGTCTGGATGAAATAGCCCGAATCCGAAACGCCGATATGGCTGCGGGCAAGCGCCGAGACGATGCCGCTGGTGGTGGTCTGGCCGACGCCGAACGGGTTGCCGATGGCGAGCACCAGGTCGCCGACCTCGAGCGCGTCGGAATCGCCGATGGCGATCACCGGGAACGGCTTGTCGGCCGAGATCTTGAGCACGGCGAGATCGAGCGTCTCGTCCTTGAGCATGACCTTGGAGGTGAACTCGCGTCCGTCGGCGGTCGCGACCTTCACCTCGTCCGCATCCTTGATGACGTGGAAGTTGGTGACGATGACGCCGCTCGGATCGACCAGCACGCCGGAGCCCAGCGAGGACTGCGCGCGCGGCTGGGCACGGCCGAAGAACTCCTCGAAGAAGGGATCGCCCTCGAAAGGCGACGTCACCTTTGCGGTCTGCGAGGCATAGACATTCACCACGGCCGGGGCCGTCTGCTTGACCAGCGGCGCGAAGGAGAGCTGCACCTCCTCGCGGCCGAACGGCACGCGCTTGTCGGGGCCGGACGTGCCGTTCTCGCCCTCGACGCCATGCAGGAGGTCGGTCAGCACATCGGAGAGGCCCGGATCGGCCGGCTTGGCGGCATCCTCGGCAAAAGCCTGTCTTGCGGCCGGTGCCGCGGCGAAGACCGCCAGCGCGGCAACAAGAAACAGTCGTTTGAGATGCATTCTCGAATCCCTCCGGATAGGGCGCCATTGTCCCGACGATTGTGCAGAATGAAAGGCTAATGCACACAAATGCGACACTTGTCGCGCAAAAGCGTTCGCGCAAGGGCGAAAAATCTGCACGCCTGCCGCCCCTCCGGCAAATGCAAAAAGGGGCCCGCAGGCCCCTTGAAGTCATTGACGAAAACGCTTGACCTCAGGCGGCTGCGGCTTCCTCGTTGGCGCCCTCGGCCTCGAGGCGGGCGCGGTCGGCGGCACCCTTGGCCGAGGTGTCGCGGTCGACGAATTCGATGACCGCCATCGCGGCGTTGTCGCCCTTGCGGAAGCCCGCCTTCATGATGCGCAGATAGCCGCCGTTGCGGGTGGCGTAGCGCGGGGCGAGGGTTTCGAACAGGCGCTTGACGACGCCTTCATTGCCGATCTGGGCGATGACCTGACGACGGGCGTGCAGGTCGCCGCGCTTGCCGAGCGTGACGAGCTTCTCGACGATCGGACGCAGGTCCTTCGCCTTCGGCAGGGTGGTGAGGATCTGCTCGTGCTCGATCAGAGACACGGCGAGGTTGGCGAACATTGACTTGCGGTGGCTTACGCTGCGGGCGAAGCGACGGCCTTTGAAACCGTGGCGCATGGCTCTTTTCCTTCTTCAGTTGCTCAAGAGGCCACGGCCTCTGATGGTTTTCCGCATGACCGTCGGATCGAGCGGCTCTCGCCGCCGATCCTTGGAATTCATGCTCAATATTGGTCTTCGTAACGCTTGGCGAGGTCTTCGATGTTTTCCGGCGGCCAGTCCGGCACTTCCATGCCGAGATGGAGGCCCATGGCCGCCAGCACTTCCTTGATCTCGTTCAGCGACTTGCGGCCGAAGTTCGGGGTGCGCAGCATCTCGGCTTCGGTCTTCTGGATCAGGTCGCCGATATAGACGATGTTGTCGTTCTTCAGGCAGTTGGCCGAACGCACCGAAAGCTCGAGCTCGTCGACCTTCTTGAGCAGCGCCGGGTTGAAGGCGAGCTCGGTGACGGCTTCGGCGGCGACTTCCTTCTGCGGCTCGTCGAAGTTGACGAAGAGCGCAAGCTGGTCCTGCAGGATGCGGGCGGCGAAAGCCACCGCGTCCTCGCCCGAGATCGAGCCGTTGGTCTCGATGGTCATGGTCAGCTTGTCGTAGTCGAGCACCTGGCCCTCGCGGGTGTTCTCGACCTTGTAGGAGACCTTCTTGACCGGCGAGTAGAGGCTGTCGACCGGGATCAGGCCGATCGGCGCGTCCTCGGCGCGGTTGCGCTCTGCCGGCACATAGCCCTTGCCCGTGTCGACGGTGAACTCCATGCGGATCTCGGCGCCCTCGTCCAGCGTGCAGATCACGTGGTCGGGGTTGAGGATCTCGACGTCGCCCACGGTCTGGATGTCGCCGGCGAGCACGGCGCCCGGGCCCTGCTTGCGAACGACCATGCGCTTGGGACCATCGCCTTCCATGCGGATGGCGATTTCCTTGATGTTGAGCACGATGTCGGTCACGTCCTCGCGCACGCCGGCGATGGACGAGAATTCATGCAGCACGCCGTCGATCTGCACGGCGGTGACGGCCGCGCCGCGCAGCGAAGACAAAAGCACGCGCCGCAGCGCGTTGCCCAGCGTCAAGCCAAAGCCGCGCTCGAGCGGCTCGGCCACCAGCGTGGTCAGCGTCTTCTTCTTCGACGAGAACTCGATCTTGTTCGGCTTGATCAGTTCCTGCCAGTTTTTCTGGATCATAAATGTCTTCCTTCCTTTGCCCCGCCACCATCCAATCGTGGCGGGCGACACGGAAAACCGCGGAGGAACGCCGTGGCGTTCGCGCGGCGCTTAAAAATCAGACGCGGCGCTTCTTGCGCGGACGGCAGCCATTGTGCGGGATCGGCGTCACGTCACGGATCGAGGTGATGGTGAAGCCCGCCGCCTGCAGCGCGCGGAGCGCCGATTCACGGCCGGAGCCGGGTCCGCAGACCTCGACCTCGAGCATGCGCATGCCGTGTTCCTGGGCCTTCTTGGCGACGTCCTCGGCAGCCATCTGGGCGGCGAACGGGGTCGACTTGCGCGAACCCTTGAAACCTTGCGCGCCGGCCGACGACCAGGCAATCGAATTGCCCTGCGCGTCGGTGATGGTGATCATGGTGTTGTTGAAGGTCGAATTGACGTGGGCAACGCCCGACGAAATGTTCTTGCGTTCGCGACGGCGAACACGAGCGGCTTCCTTGGCCATGGTAGTCCTTTCAGTTGATCTCTACACCGCCGTAATGCCAGCGGCTCCACCTTGGGAAGGCAGTAGGGGAGTAAGGCAGTAAGGGAGTAGGGAAAACACAATCCCTATTGCCTTACTGCCCTACTCCCTTACTCCCCTAAATTACTTCTTCTTGCCGGCGATCGCCTTGGCCGGACCCTTGCGGGTGCGCGCATTGGTATGCGTGCGCTGGCCGCGGACCGGCAGCGAGCGGCGGTGACGCAGGCCGCGGTAGCAGCCGAGGTCCATGAGCCGCTTGATGTTCATCGAGACTTCACGGCGCAGGTCGCCTTCGACCTGGTAATCACGGTCGATCGCCTCGCGGATCTGCAACACTTCCGCGTCGGTCAGTTGGTTGACGCGGCGGTCCGCCGGGATGCCGACCTTGTCGACGATCTCCTGGGCAAACTTCTTGCCGATGCCGTGAATGTACTGAAGCGCGATGACGACGCGCTTGTTAGTCGGAATGTTGACGCCGGCTATACGAGCCATTTTCTTCTCTTTCTCCATGTGGGCCGGGCATGCCCGGCGCTGTCGAAGTTGCCCCGCGTCCGGTGGAGGCCGGCCCTTGCGGGAGTTTCCTGGTTCAAAGCGACCGCCTTGCCCGCAAGGGCAAGCAAAGTCCATGCCTGATAGGAAGACGGGCCGCCATACCCCAACGGCCCACTTCAGTCAAGCGCAATCTTTAATTGTCGGCCCGGCCTACTTCGCCGCAGCCGCGAGGACCTTGCCGATCTCGGCGGTCACGGCATCGATACTGGCCATGCCGTCGACGGTCTTGAGCTTGCCTTTGGCGTAGTAGTAGCCGATCAGCGGCGCCGTCTTCTTGTAGTATTCGCGCAGGCGTTCCTCGAACACCGCCGGGTTGTCGTCCTTGCGCACCGGCTGGCCGGCGGCCTTGGCATCTTCGGCGCGTTTGACGATTCGCCCAACCAGCGCCTTGTCATCGACGACGAGCTCGATGACGGTGTCGAGCGCTATGCCGCGCTCGGCGAGCATCGCCTCCACCGCGTCGGCCTGGACCAGCGTGCGCGGATAACCATCGAGGATGAAACCCTTGGCGCAATCCGGCTGATCGATGCGTTCGGCGACGATGGCGTTGACGATCGCATCCGAGACCAGCTCACCGGCATCCATCACCGCCTTGGCACGCTTGCCGACCTCGGTTCCGGCCTGGACGGCGGCACGCAGCATGTCACCAGTCGAGAGCTGAGGGATGCCGTGTTTTTCTACCAGTCTTTGTGCTTGCGTCCCCTTGCCCGCTCCTGGCGGCCCAAGCAATATCAGCCTCATCTGCTCCTCTTCCCCCCGCGCAACTTCGACTTCTTGATCAGGCCCTCATACTGGTGCGCGATCAGGTGACCCTGAATCTGCGCCACCGTGTCGAGCGTGACACTGACCACGATCAGAAGCGATGTGCCACCGAGGTAGAAAGGTACGCCAGTCGCCGAAATCAGGAACTCCGGCAGCAGACAGACCAGCACCAGATAAATGGCGCCGATGACGGTTATGCGGGTCAGAACATAGTCGATATAGTCGGCGGTGCGCTCGCCCGGACGATAGCCCGGGATGAAGCCGGAGTGCTTCTTGAGCTGGTCGGCCGTGTCCTTCGGGTTGAAGACGATCGCCGTGTAGAAGAAGGCGAAGAAGACGATCATGCCCGCATAGAAGACCATGTAGAGCGGCTGGCCGTGGCCGAGCGAAGCGAGGATCGTGCTGGCCCAGGCCGGAAGGTTCGTCGTCTGCGAGAAGCCCGCGACCGTCGCCGGCAGAAGCAGCAGCGAGGACGCGAAGATCGGCGGGATGACGCCAGAGGTGTTGAGCTTCAGCGGCAGATGCGAGGTATCGCCCTGGAACATGCGGTTGCCGACCTGGCGCTTCGGATACTGGATGAGCAGACGGCGCTGTGCGCGCTCGAAGAAAACGATGAGCGCGATGACGATGATGGCCAGCACGATGATCGCGAGGATGAGGCCCGTCGACAGCGCGCCGGTGCGGCCGAGCTCCAGCGTGCCGGAGATCGCGCGGGGCAGGCCGGCGACGATGCCGGAGAAGATGATCAGCGAAATGCCGTTGCCGATGCCGCGCGCGGTGATCTGCTCGCCGAGCCACATCAGGAACATGGTGCCGCCGACCAGCGTGACGACGGTCGAGATGCGGAAGAACATGCCGGGATCGTTGACGATGCCGTTGCCGCCCTCGAGGCCGATCGAAATGCCGTAGGCCTGGATCAGCGCCAGGAGCACGGTGCCGTAGCGCGTGTACTGGTTGATGATCTTGCGACCCTGCTCGCCTTCCTTCTTCAGCGTTTCCAGCGAAGGGATGACCGAGGTCATCAGCTGCATGATGATGGAGGCGGAGATGTAGGGCATGATGCCCAGCGCGAAGATCGCCATGCGCTGCACAGCGCCGCCGGCGAACATGTTGAACATGCCGAGCACGCCCTTGCTCTGCGAGGAGAAGGCTTGGGCGAAAGCGTCGGGATTGATGCCGGGAAGCGGGATATAGGTGCCGAGGCGGTAGACGAGCAGCGCGCCGATGGTGAACCAGATGCGCTTCTTGAGGTCCTCGGCCTTGGCGAAGGCCGCGAAATTCAGATTGGAGGCTAGTTGTTCAGCAGCCGAGGCCATGCCTGATTCTCCGCTAGACCATGATGCCGAAAAGTGTGGAGCGGTTTTCGGACGATATCATGCTCTACTTCTTTTGATTTCCATATCACGCTCGATGCCCGCAGCTCAGGCGGCGCGTGTCACCGAAGCTCACGAGATAAGCTCCGGACCGTAAACATGCAAGCGGCCGCGTTGACGCGGCCGCCCAATTCATCCGGTCAAAGCGCGGTTCGACGGAAAATGCGAAATCATCCCGGTCGGCCGCGCTTCAAATTGCCGTTACTCGGCGGCGGCCGCTTCCGGCAGCTTCACCGAACCGCCGGCCTTCTCGATCTTCTCGATCGCGGCCTTGGAGGCGCCGGCGACGTCGAAGGAGAGCTTGGCCTTGAGTTCGCCGTCGGACAGCACGCGCACGCCGTCCTTGGCGCGGCGGATGACGCCGGCGGCAACCAGGGCCTCGGCCGTCACGGTCGCCTTGGCGTCGAGCTTCTTGGCATCGATCGCGGCCTGGATACGAGCCAGCGACACAACGGTGAAGCTCTTGGCGAAGATGTTGTTGAAGCCACGCTTCGGCAGGCGCCGGTAGAGCGGCATCTGGCCGCCCTCGAAGCCGTTGATGGCAACGCCCGAGCGGGCCTTCTGGCCCTTGACGCCGCGACCGGCGGTCTTGCCCGAGCCGGAGCCGATGCCGCGACCGAGGCGCTTCCTGGAGTGCGTGGCGCCGTCCTTGTCACGCAGATCGTTGAGTTTCATGTTTCTTCTCCTGCGCTTCCGTTCAGGCCTCGTCCACGACGCGGACGAGGTGCTGGACGGCGGCGATCATGCCGCGCACCGAAGGGGTATCTTCCAGCGTGCGCCGCTTGTGCATCTTGTTCAGGCCGAGGCCGACCAGCGTCGCGCGCTGCTCCTTCGGCCGGCGGATCGGCGAGCCGATCTGCTCGACGGTGATGGTCTTGGTAGCTTTCTTGGCCATGGTCGAAATCCCTGGTCAGCGTCGACTATTCTTCAGCCGCAACGGCGGTGCCGCGGCGGGCCTGAAGGGTCGAGTACTTGATGCCGCGCGCGGCAGCCACATCCTTCGGATGCATCTGGCTCTTCAGCGCGTCGAAGGTGGCGCGAACCATGTTGTAGGGGTTCGACGAACCCATCGACTTGGCGACCACGTCATGCATGCCGAGCGTCTCGAAGACGGCGCGCATCGGGCCGCCGGCGATGATGCCCGTACCCTGCTTGGCGGCGCGCAGCAGAACGCGCCCAGCGCCCCAACGGCCCTCGACGTCGTGATGCAGCGTGCGGCCCGAACGCAGCGGCACGAAGATCATGTCGCGCTTGGCCGACTCGGTCGCCTTGCGGATCGCTTCCGGCACTTCGCGCGCCTTGCCGTGGCCGAAGCCGACGCGGCCCTTCTGGTCGCCGACGACGACGAGAGCGGCAAAGCCGAAACGACGGCCGCCCTTCACCACCTTGGCGACGCGGTTGATGTGGACGAGCTTGTCCACCATGCCGTCGTCACGCTCTTCGCGCTCGCGGCCGCGGCCGCCTTCTCTACGTTCCTGTGCCATATCCTAGTCCTTGTTCTTTTCCGGAAGCACGGGTTGCTGTTTGCCGACGCCGCTTGGGGTCGTCAGCGGCGAATTTTTCCTTTGCATGATCTTATCCGAAAAGTCTGCAACTTTTCGCTGCGCGGACCTCCCGGTTCGGGATCATGCATTAGAAGCTGAGACCGCCTTCGCGGGCAGCCTCGGCCAGCGCCTTGACGCGGCCATGATAGATATACGGGCCGCGGTCGAAGACGACTTCCTTGACGCCTGCCTTGGTGGCGCGCTCGGCGATCAGCTTGCCGACCGCGGCGGCGGCAGAGGTGTCGGCGCCGGTCTTGAGCGAACCCTTGAGGTCCTTCTCCAGCGTCGAGGCGGCGGCCAGCGTGTGGCCGTTGGCGTCGTCGATGACCTGGACGTAAATGTTCTTCGAGGTGCGGTGCACCGAAAGCCGCGGACGCTCGCCGGCGACCTTCTTCAGCTGGCGGCGCACGCGCTGCGCGCGGCGTTGGATGGTTTCTTTGGGACTTGCCATAATGTCAGTTCCTTGCCTTCAGAAAACGGGGGCAACCCTGTGCGGTAGGCCAAGCCTCCCGCGGCCGCTCCCCGCGGCGTTACACTTCTGCGGCTTGGCCCTTTGCGAAAAGTCTGCAACTTTTCGGGGCCAGGCCTATTACTTCTTCTTGCCTTCCTTGCGCACGATGCGCTCGTTGGCATAGCGCACGCCCTTGCCCTTGTAGGGCTCGGGGCCGCGATATTCGCGGATCTCGGCGGCGACCTGGCCAACCTGCTGCTTATCGATGCCGGAGACGGTGATTTCGGTCGGCTTAGGCACCGTAATGGTGATACCCTGCGGCGTCTGATAAACCACGTCGTGGCTGAAGCCGAGCGCCAGCTGCAGGTTCTTGCCCTGCAACGCCGCGCGATAGCCGACGCCGGTGATCTCGAGCTTCTTCTCGAAGCCGTCCCTCACGCCCTGCAGGATGTTGACGATCTGCGTGCGCGACATGCCCCACTTGGAGCGGGCGTTCTTGGTCTGGTCGCGCGGCTCGACGGAGATCTCGTTGTTCTCCATCTTCACCAGCACTTCGTCGTTCACCACGAACTTCAGCTCGCCCTTGGGGCCCTTCGCCGTCACGGTCTGGCCGTTGACGGACGCGGTCACGCCCTGCGGCAGCAAAACGGGTTTCTTTCCGATACGAGACATTTTGTTGTCCTCGTCACTTCTTTCGTTTCAGGTTCCAGTTCCCGGGCGCGATCCCGAGAACCGAAGCCCATTCATCAATCTCGCGCCGGATCAGAAGATCTGGCAGAGGATCTCGCCGCCGACATTCTGCTCGCGCGCTTCATGGTCGGCCATGACGCCCTTCGGCGTCGAAAGGATGGCGATGCCGAGGCCGTTGGCGACCTGCGGGATCGACTTGGCCGAGACATAGACGCGGCGGCCAGGCTTCGAGACGCGCTCGATTTCGCGCACGACCGGAGCGCCGTCGAAATACTTCAGCTCGATCTCGATTTCGGACTTGCCGTTTTCGAAATCGGTCTGGCTGTAGTCGCGGATATAGCCTTCCGACTTCAGCACTTCGAGGACGCGGGCGCGCAGACGCGAGGCCGGGGTCGAAACGCTCGACTTCTTGCGGCCATAGGCGTTGCGGATGCGGGTCAGCATATCGCCGAGAGGATCGCTCAATGACATCTCAGTGTCTCCTTACCAGCTCGACTTGACCAGGCCCGGGATCTGGCCGGTATTGCCCAGATCGCGAAGCGCGATACGCGAAAGCTTCAGCTTGCGATAATAGGCGCGCGGACGGCCCGTCACTTCGCAGCGGTTGCGAATGCGGATCTTGGCCGAGTTGCGCGGCAGCGCCGAAAGCTTCAACTGGGCGCGAAAACGCTCTTCCATCGGCTTGGACTGATCCATGATGATGGCCTTGAGCGCCGTGCGCTTGGCGGCATACTGGTCGGCGAGCTTGCGGCGCCGGTTGTTCTTCTCGACTGAGCTGGTCTTTGCCATTTCAGATGTTTCCTTTTTCGCTGCCGTTACTGGCGGAAGGGGAAGTTGAAGGCCTTGAGCAGTGCTCTTGCCTCGTCGTCCGTCTTCGCCGTCGTACAAACGATGACGTCCATGCCCCAGACCTGATCAACCTTGTCGTAGTTGATCTCCGGGAACACGATGTGCTCCTTGATGCCCATGGCATAGTTGCCACGGCCGTCAAAGCTCTTCGGGTTCAGTCCGCGGAAGTCGCGAACGCGCGGCAGCGCGATGTTCACGAGGCGGTCGAGGAACTCGTACATGCGTTCCTTGCGCAGCGTGACCTTGGCGCCGATCGGCATGTTCTCGCGCACCTTGAAGCCGGCAATCGAGTTGCGGGCGCGGGTGACGACGGCCTTCTGGCCGGCGATCAGCGCGAGATCCTCGGCCGCGACCGAGGGCTTCTTGGAGTCTGCGGTTGCTTCGCCGACACCCATGTTCAGCACGATCTTGTCGATGCGCGGAACCTGCATGTCGTTGTCGTAGCCGAACTGCTCCTGCATCGCCTTGCGGATGGTCTCGTTGTAGACCTTCTTGAGGCGCGGCTCGTTCTTGGCAGTTGCCTGCTTGGTTTCAGCCTTAGCCATTGATGACTTCTCCCGAACGCTTGGCGACGCGCACCTTCTTGCCATCCTTCTGGATGGTGAAGCCGACGCGGGTCGGCTTGCCGTCCTTGGGGTCGGCCAGCGCGATATTCGACAGGTGGATCGGCGCTTCCTTGGTGATGATCCCGGCCTCTTGGGACTGGGTCTGCTTCTGGTGACGGCGAATGAGGTTCACGCCGCGGACGACCGCGGTGTCTTCCTTCGGCTGCACCGACAGGACTTCGCCCGAACGGCCCTTGTCCTTGCCGGCAAGCACGACGACCTTGTCGCCTTTTTTGATCTTTTGCATTGGTCCGGCTCCTTACAGCACTTCAGGCGCGAGCGAGATGATCTTCATGTGGTTCTTGGCGCGCAATTCGCGCGGAACCGGTCCGAAGATACGGGTGCCGATCGGCTCTTTCTTATTGTCGACGAGAACGGCCGCGTTCTTGTCGAAACGGATCACGCTGCCGTCCGGGCGGCGGATGTCCTTGGCCGTGCGAACCACGACCGCCTTCATCACATCGCCCTTCTTAACGCGGCCGCGCGGAATGGCTTCCTTGATCGACACCACGATGATGTCGCCGACGGAGGCATATTTCCGCTTCGAGCCGCCCAGCACCTTGATGCACATGACACGACGGGCGCCGGAATTGTCCGCGACGTCGAGGTTTGTTTGCATCTGAATCATGACTGGCCGCCTTCTTCTTTTCTAACGGGACGGGTTCTTCACCCCTCCCCGGTCTGTCCAAAATTCGGTTCGTTCGCCCGGATCAAGCCTGATCCGAAGAGACGACAACCCAGCGCTTGTCCTTGGAAATCGGCTTCGATTCCTGGATGAACACCTGGTCGCCGACCTTGTGGGCGTTGTTCTCGTCGTGCGCCTTGTACTTCTTGGTCATGCGCACGGTCTTCTTCATCACCGGATGGGTGAAGCGACGCTCGACCTTGACCACGACCGTCTTCTCGTTCTTGTCGCTGACGACGGTGCCCTGCAGGATGCGCTTTGGCATGGTTCTCGTCCTTAAGCCTTCTTGGCCGCGGATTTTTCCGCGGCGATGGTCTTGATGCGCGCGATGTCCTTGCGGACCTGCTTCACGCGCGCGGTCTTCTCGAGCTGGCCGGTGGCCTTCTGGAAGCGCAGGTTGAACTGCTCCTTCTTGAGGGCCGCCAGGTCGTCGGTCATCTGATCCTGGGTCTTGGTCCGGATGTCTTCGGCTTTCATGATCGCCTGTCCTTATTCTGCGATGCGCTGCACGAAGCGCGTCTTGACCGAGAGCTTGGCGGCGCCGAGACGCAGCGCTTCACGAGCGGTCTCCTCGCTGACGCCGTCGATCTCGAACATGATACGGCCGGGCTTGACGCGCGCCGCCCAGTAGTCGACGGCGCCCTTGCCCTTACCCATGCGGACTTCGGTCGGCTTCGAGGTGACCGGCAGGTCCGGGAACACCCGGATCCAGACGCGGCCGGCGCGCTTCATCTCGCGGGTGATCGCGCGGCGGGCCGCCTCGATCTCGCGCGCGGTGACGCGGTTCGGCTCAAGCGCCTTCAGCCCGAAACCGCCGAAATCCAGATTGGTGCCGCCCTTGGCGGTACCGTGGATACGGCCCTTGAACTGCTTGCGGAACTTTGTGCGCTTTGGCTGCAGCATCGTTCTAACTCCAAATTCTCAAATGTCTCAGGCGTTCTCGCGACGGCGGCCGCGTTCGCGCTCACCGCCAGCACCGCCGCCACCATGCGCGGCATCGCCTTCGGTTGCACGGCGCTCGGAAGCCATCGGGTCATGCTCGAGGATCTCGCCCTTGAACACCCACACCTTGACGCCGCAGATACCGTAGGCCGTGTTCGCCTCGGCCGTGCCGTAGTCGACGTCGGCGCGCAGCGTATGCAGCGGCACGCGGCCTTCGCGGTACCACTCCATGCGCGCGATTTCGGCGCCGCCGAGACGGCCGGAGCAGTTGATGCGGATGCCTTCGGCGCCGAGACGCATGGCCGACTGAACGGCACGCTTCATGGCGCGGCGGAACGCGATGCGGCGCTCGAGCTGCTGGGCGATCGACTGGGCGACCAGCGTGGCGTCGATTTCCGGCTTGCGCACTTCAACGATGTTGAGGTGCGTTTCGGACTTCGTCATCTCGGTCAGCTTCTTGCGAAGCTTCTCGATGTCGGCGCCCTTCTTGCCGATGATGAGGCCCGGACGCGCGGCGTGGATGGTGACGCGGCACTTCTTGTGCGGACGCTCGATCACGACCTTCGAGATCGCGGCCTGCTTGAGTTCCTTCTCGAGATACTTGCGGATCTTGAGGTCCTCGTGCAGCAGCTGGCCGTACTCGCCGGTGTTCGCGAACCAGCGCGAATCCCAGGTACGGTTGATGCCGAGACGCAGCCCGATCGGATTGACTTTCTGGCCCATTATGCGGCCTCCCCTTTTTCCTCGACTTCACGAACGACGATCGTGAGGTGCGAGAACGGCTTTTCGATACGGCTGGCGCGGCCGCGGCCACGAGCGTGGAAACGCTTCATGACGATCGACTTGCCGACATAGGCTTCCGCCACGATCAGAGCGTCGACGTCGAGGTCGTGATTGTTTTCCGCGTTGGCGATCGCCGATTCCAGCGTCTTCTTGACCGTGCCGGAAATCCGCTTGGCCGAGAATTCGAGGTCGGAAAGCGCTGTCGCGACCTTCTTGCCGCGGATCAGCGCGGCAACCAGGTTGAGCTTCTGCGGGCTGATGCGGATCGTGCGCAGAACGGCACGCGCCTCGTTATCAGCAAGCCTGCGCGGAGCTTTGGCCTTGCCCATGATTATTTCCTCTTCGCCTTTTTATCCGCGCCGTGACCGTAATAGGTCCGGGTCGGAGCGAATTCACCGAACTTGTGGCCGACCATGTCCTCGTTCACTGAGACGGGAACGTGCTTCTGGCCGTTGTAGACACCGAAGGTGAGGCCGACGAACTGCGGCAGGATGGTGGAGCGACGGCTCCACATCTTGATCACCTCATTGCGACCACCTTCACGAACCTTGTCCACCTTCTTGAGAAGGTAGCCGTCGATGAAGGGGCCTTTCCAAATCGAACGAGTCACTTGGCGTTACCTCTTCTTAGCTCTTGCGCTGATGACGCGAGCGCAGGATGAACTTGTCGGTCGCCTTGTTGGACCGCGTCTTCTTGCCCTTGGTCGGCTTGCCCCACGGGGAAACCGGATGGCGACCACCGGAGGTGCGGCCTTCGCCGCCGCCATGCGGATGGTCGACCGGGTTCATGGTCACGCCGCGATTGTGCGGGCGCTTGCCGCGCCACACGGTGCGACCGGCCTTGCCGTCGTTGATGTTGCCGTGATCGGGGTTCGACACGGCACCGACGGTGGCCATGCAGGAGCCGTGCACGACACGCTGCTCGCCCGAGTTGAGGCGCAGGATCGCCATGCCCTGGTCGCGGCCGACGAGCTGGGCGTAACCGCCAGCCGAACGGGCGACCTGGCCGCCCTTGCCCGGCTTCAGCTCGATGTTGTGGACGATCGTGCCGACCGGCATCGAGGCCAGCGGCATCGCGTTGCCCGGCTTCACGTCGACCGCTTCGCCGGCCACGATCTTGTCGCCGGCAGCAAGACGCTGCGGGGCCAGGATGTAGGACAGCTCGCCGTCGTCATACTTGATCAGCGCGATGAAGGCGGTGCGGTTCGGATCGTATTCGATACGCTCGACCGTGCCGACGACGTCGTACTTCTTACGCTTGAAGTCGATGATGCGGTACGAACGCTTGTGACCGCCGCCGATGAAGCGGGCCGTGATGCGGCCGTAGTTGTTGCGGCCGCCCGACTTGGTCAGGCCTTCGGTCAGGCCCTTGACGGGCTTGCCCTTGTAGAGGCCCGAGCGGTCGACGATGACCAGCTGGCGGGTGCTCGGCGTTACCGGGTTGAATTTCTTGAGTGCCATTGTCCTGTCCTCGCGGCCTTGCTCAGAGACCCGTCGCGACGTCGATCGACTGGCCGTCGGCCAGCGTCACAACCGCCTTCTTGACGTCGCCCTGGCGGCCAACGGTGCCGCGGAAGCGCTTGATCTTGCCCTTGCGGACGAGCGTGTTCACAGCCGTCACCTTGACGCCGAAGAGAGCTTCCACGGCAGCCTTGATTTCCGGCTTCGACGCCTTCTTGGCGACGTTGAAGACGACCTGGTTCTGCTCGGAAGCCATGGTCGACTTTTCGGTGATCGCCGGCGAGACGATCACGTCGTAGTGACGGAGGTCGGTCATTTAAAGCGCTCCTCGAGAGCCTCGACGGCGGCCTTCGAAAGGACCAGCGTGCCGCGGCGCAGAATGTCGTAGACGTTGATGCCCTGGATGGGCAGCACGTCGATGTTGGGAATGTTGGTCGCGGCCAGCTTGAAGTTCTGGTCAAGCTCGGCGCCGCCGATAACCAGGGCGTTGGTCAGCCCCAGCGTCTCGAGGTTCGCCACCAGCGCCTTGGTCTTGGCTTCGGTGAGCTTCAGCTCGTCGACGATGATCAGCGAAGCGCTCTTGGCCTTGGCCGAGAGAGCGTGCTTGAGGCCAAGCGCGCGGACCTTCTTCGGCAGCTCGTGCTCGTGGCTGCGAACGACCGGGCCGTGTGCCTTGCCGCCGCCGCGGAACTGCGGGGCGCGAGCCGAGTGGTGACGGGCGCGGCCCGTACCCTTCTGCTTGTACATCTTGGCGCCGGTGCGCGCGATTTCGGCGCGGCCCTTGGCCTTGTGCGTGCCCTGCTGCTTCTTGGCGAGCTGCCAGCGCACGACGCGCTGCAGGATGTCTTCGCGCGGATCAAGGCCGAAAATCTCCTCGGAGAGTTTCACCTTGCCGGCGTCCTTGCCGCCCAGCGTTGTGATCTTGAGATCCATTATTCGGCTCCCTCAGTGGCCGGGGCTTCGTTCTTGGCGGCAGCAGCGGCACGGATCGCGGCGGGCTTCGGCGCATTGGCCGGCAGCGCAACCTTGGCGGCGTCGCGAACCAGGATCCAGGCGCCCTTGACGCCGGGAACCGCGCCGCGGATCAGGATCAGGCCGCGATCGGCGTCGGTCGAGACGACCTCGACATTCTGCGTGGTGACGCGGGTGTCGCCCATGTGGCCGGCCATCTTCTTGCCCTTGAACACCTTGCCGGGGTCCTGGCGCTGACCGGTCGAACCGTGCGTGCGGTGCGAGACCGAGTTACCGTGCGTGGCGCGGCCGCCACCCATGTGGTGACGCTTGATCACGCCCTGGAAGCCCTTGCCGGTCGAAGTGCCCGTGACGTCGACCTTCTGGCCGGCGACGAAATGCTCGACGGTCAGCTCGGCGCCGACGTCGATCATGTTGTCGGCGGAAACGCGGAACTCGGCGACCTTCGCCTTCGGCTCGACGGAAGCGGCGGCGAAATGGCCGCGCATCGCCTTCGACGTGTTCTTCACCTTGGCGAGGCCAACGCCGAGCTGGACGGCGGTGTAGCCGTTCTTCTCCTGCGTGCGCTGGGCCACGACCTGGCAGTTCTCCATCTGGAGAACGGTGACGGGAACGTGCTCCCCGGCATCGTTGTAGATGCGGGTCATTCCCACCTTCTTTGCAATCACACCTGAACGCATCGGTTCAATTCCTTTAGAGTTCCCTGTCGGGGCTATCGCCCCTCCACGCCTCTTGTTCCTTTAGAGTTCCGGGCCAGGGGCACCGCCCCTTACCGCGCTCTCATTCCCTTAGAGCTTGATCTCGACGTCGACACCGGCCGCCAGATCGAGCTTCATCAAAGCATCGACCGTCTGCGGGGTCGGATCGACAATGTCGAGCAGCCGCTTGTGCGTGCGCATCTCGAACTGCTCACGGCTCTTCTTGTCGACGTGGGGCGACCGGTTGACCGTGAATTTCTCGATCCGCGTCGGCAGCGGAATGGGGCCGCGGACGTTGGCGCCGGTGCGCTTGGCGGTCGACACGATTTCGCGCGTCGAGGCGTCGAGCACCCGGTGGTCAAACGCCTTAAGGCGGATGCGGATATTCTGTCCGTTCATGCGTCAATTCCTTGTTCTGGCGCGGCGCGGGCAGCTCCCGCGCCCGCGACAGATCGGTTTCAGTCCAAATTACTCTTTGATGGTGACGACGATGCCGGCACCGACGGTGCGGCCGCCTTCACGGATGGCGAAGCGCAGCTTCTCTTCCATCGCGATCGGCACGATCAGCTCGACGTCGACGGTGATGTTGTCGCCGGGCATCACCATCTCGGTGCCCGCCGGCAGCGTCACGATGCCCGTCACGTCCGTCGTGCGGAAGTAGAACTGCGGACGGTAGTTGGTGAAGAACGGCGT